>JBDTNH010000061.1:0-15198 GCA_039933845.1 Gemmatimonadota bacterium | reverse complement strand
GCATGAGCCCCCCCCCCTCATCGTCGTCGCGCCGACCGAAGAAGATCAAGGCATACGGCAGGTAGCCGATGATCGACGCGATTCCGGCGGCGATCGTCGAGGTGAGCAGGTCATGGTTCTTGATGTGGGCGAGCTCGTGTGCGAGCACCCCCGCCAGTTCGTCGCGCGGGAGTGCCTTCAGCATGCCCTCGGTGACCGCCACCACCGCCTTCGATGGCGAGCGACCGGTGGCGAACGCGTTGGGCTGCGCCGACGGCGTGATCGCCACTCGCGGCATGGGCAGGCCGGCGCGCTGGCGCAGTTCGTCGACCAGGGCGTACAGCTCCGGTGCCTGTTCGGCCGTGACGATCCGGGCCTTGTAGCCCTTGAGCACCATGCTGTCGGAGAACCAGAACGAGCCAAAGGCCATCAGCACGCCGAGCGAGCCGCCGAGGAGCAACCCCTGGGCGCCGCCGATCATCTGGCCACCGAGCAGGAACAGCGAGAGCAATCCCGCCAGCAGGACGAAGGTCTTCAGGTTGTTGACCACGATACTCCTCCTTGAAATACTGAAGGCGAGCCCTCGCCGATCGCCCACGGCCATCTGGCAGTGGGTCACGACGAAGGTCTCGCCTACTCCCCTTCAGGGGTGAAGTCTAGCCTCTGGGTGATCCGAGCGCCATCAGCTGACGGCGATGCCGTCGACGAGCTCGCCTGCCGCCACGCGCCCCGCCCCTGCCGGGATGCGGACGATGCGCTCGGCCCCTGCCAAGGCACTGGTCCGCCACGATTCCTGCGGTCCGGTGGGTGCGACCGACCCATCGTCGTTGACCCGCACCCGCACGAACAGGTCGAGGTTGGGGTGACGGGGGACCGCATCCGCGAGGCGGTGGGCGCGCCAATGCGGTCTCGGCACAGGGTCACCCAGCATCTCGCGGATGACCGGACGAGCGAGCACGACGAAGGTGGTCCACGCGGAGATCGGGTTGCCCGGCAGCGCGGCCCAAAGTCGGCCGTCGGGTAGACGGCACACGGTCATCGGCCCACCGGGACGCATCCACACTCGTCGGAACACCACGGTCGCGCCAAGTCGCGCCATCGCCTCGGGAACGTGATCGTGCGGTCCCACACTTATCCCACCGGCGGTGATGATCAGGTCGGCATCCGCGGCCCGGGCGAGGCGGTCGACCAACGCCTCGACACGATCGGGCACCATCCCCAGTGACACCGGTACGCCACCAGCCTCGCGCACCATCGCCGTGAGCATCGGGGTGTTGACGTCGGCAATCCGCTCGCCAGCAATGATGGCATCGAGGTGATCCACTCCCGCCAGCTCATCGCCGGAGCACAACAACGCGACGCGCGGCCGACGGTACACGATCGGTTCAGCCACACCGAGTGCCGCGAGCAGCGCCATGACGCCGGGCGTGAGTGCCGTCCCGGCCGCGAGCATGGTCTGGCCGGCCTGCACATCACCGCCTTCTGCGCGCACGTTGCGCCCCACGTCGCGGGCATGGTATACCAGCAGGTCTGCCCCATCGATGGAGGTGTCTTCCTGACGGATCACGGTGTCGGTCCCTGGCGGGATCCGCCCGCCGGTGGCCACGCCCCACGCCGTGCCGGCCGCAAGCGCCGGTGGCGTCGGTTCCCCGGCCGCGCTCCCGCCCGCAAGCCGAACCCGCGCGGGCGCTTCTGGTGTGGCGTCTCGCACCGCGTCGCCCGCTACCGCGAAGCCATCCATTGACGACGACGGCCAGCGCGGCAGCGCGAAGCGCGCCACCACATTCTCGGCGAGGAACTGCCCGGCGGCAGCGTCGAGTGGCAAACGGAGTGGTGGGCCCACCTGACTCCCGTGCATCAGGCCGTCGAGCGCGTGCTCGTACGAGACCGGTTCCACGGCGGGGCCTAGTAGCGCCGGCCGCGACGCCTCTCGAGCACAATCTCGAAGCCGGCGGTGATCGTGGGCAGGATGGTCCATTTCGAACTGATCGGGGGCGAGAACACGCTCACAGGTGCCGGGCCATCGACCACCTGGATCCTCGCCGCGGTCGCGCGAAACTCGACGCTGAACTGGTAGCCCCGATTCGGCGCCGTCGCGAAACCAAAGGCGGCCGCGCCGATCGGTGTCACCGCCTTCGAGCCATCCTCTTGGTAGATTGGCAGCGCGAAATCGTTGTCCGCCCCGAAGAAGGCAGTCACGGTGGTCGTGCTGCGTGGCACCAGGGCCAGGCCCGCCTGCGCCTTCAGGTAGACCTGGATGTCACCCCGTGGGACGGGGCGCCAGATTCCCCCCCCCATGATCGCCACCGCCGACGCGGCCCGATCCTTGTCCTGAAGCGACGCACAGGCGGCGCGATTGAAGATGTCGCTCGACGGCGCCGCGAGGGCACAGCGATCGCGAGTTCCCAGCCCGAGATAGACCACCTCGCCCGTCACTCCCCACGACGGACGGGGGTAATAGGTGAGGTGGCCGCCGACCGTGATATTGCCCCGGAGGCTGCGCCCGAGCTTGAAGAGATCGGGTTGCCCGTTGTTGTTGGCGACCGGTTGATCGACGGCCCAGAGGTCGGTCCCGCCGATATAGCCACCGGTGATGCCGACGACCATCCGCGACTCATCGTTGGTGCGTTGTCCAGCAATGGTCAGGCAGGGCAGCATCACGAGAAGGGTCGGGATGAAAATCGTCCGGAGTCGCATCACGAATCTCGCTTGCTGAAGACGGGTGGTGGACCTCAGAACGAGATCCCAATTCCCACTGAGAGCGCCGGGGTCAGCACGTACTGGCCCTGACGCCCGGACGGATTGATGGCGTTCGGTGACTCGGCCGTGCCCGGAGCATCGGCTGGTTCCACGCCGTACAGGAACGGGTACTTGACCTTCCACGTGAATCCGCGTCCCTCGACGCGCAGGTACACGTGTTTCGATGCGATGAATCTTGCACCGATCATTGGGGCGAAGTAGAACTTCGAACCGAATTCGTACCCGCCTGGATCGCCCTTGTCGCCGGACGTGTTGCGCGCCAACCCGAGGCCGAGCCCGGTGAATGGTGCGAACCCATGCCAGCTCTTCCCGCCGGTCAAATTGAATTGGACCAACAATTCACCGCCGATGAGGTGGGCGTCCCGCGTGCCTACGACCTGTTGGGCGGGTGCGACGTTCGGGTCAAGCACCGTACGCTCGGTCTGGCTCCCCCAAGCTGCCAGTCCGAGGGACAGCGTGTTATTCGCCCGCAACAGGACGCGCAGACCGGCCATCGTCCCATCGCGAGGGCCCACGGGGATCGGCCCCCCCGATCCCTTGATCGCGCCAGCCATGATTTCCCATGCGATCCCCTGCCTGATGTCATGGTAGGGTGAACTGTTGGTCGGATGGCCGACCTGGGCGGTCACGGGCATGGCAAGGAGGAGTGGGCCGAGAACAAGGATGCTGACACGAGGCACAGGGTTCATTCCGGGATGAGGGTATGGCCGGTCATCTCGTCCGGTTGTGGCAGGCCGAGGAGCTGCAAGATGGTGGGGGCGACGTCCGAGAGGGCGCCTCCCGCACGGAAGGCGTGGAATCCGGCACCAATCCCGATGAACGGGACGGGGTTGGTCGTATGTGACGTGTGCGGCCCCCCGGTGCGCGGATCGACCATCTGCTCTGCGTTGCCGTGATCCGCCGTGAGCAAGACCCGGGCGCCGGCTTGGTCCGCAGCGCGGAGCACCCGCGCCAGGCAGGCGTCGACGGTCTCGACGGCAGTTCGCACTGCGGGAAGGACGCCGGTGTGTCCGACCATGTCGGCATTGGCATAGTTGCAGAGCAGGAAGTCATGATCGCCGCGGTCGAGGGCGCCGATGAGCGTGTCGGTGATCCCGACCGCACTCATTTCCGGACAGAGGTCGTACGTCGCCACCTGCTGGGAGGCGACCAATTGGCGCTCCTCGCCTGGCCATGCCGGCTCGAAGCCACCATTGAAGAAGTACGTCACGTGCGGATATTTCTCGGTCTCGGCGGTCCGGAACTGCGACCGACCCGCATGGCTCAATTCCTCCGCGAGGATTCGGGCCATCGAGAATGGTGCGAACGCCTGGGGTAGCGCGAAGGTCTGGTCGTACTGCGTCATGCTCGCGGCCACGAGGTTCGGCCGGTCCGGCCGCTCGAAGCCGTCGAATGACGGTTCGGTGAGCGCGGCGACGATCTGACGCATGCGATCCGAACGGTAGTTGCCGAAGAACACGGCGTCACCGCTTCGCATCGGGGCGACCGGTGCGCCAGCCTTCGTGAGCACGACCGGGCGGACGAATTCATCCGTCTCGCCGGCCTCGTACGCTGCGGTGATCGCGGCGGTGGGTGACTCGGCGTGCTGGCCCTCGCCGTGCACGAGCAGGTGGTAGGCCAGCGCAGTCCGATCCCACCGTCGATCCCGATCCATCGCGAAGTAGCGACCAATCAATGACGCGAGGACCGCCTTCCCCCCCCCGATTGACACGAGATCCCGCTCGAGCTGTGCCACCACGTCGTGGCCAGCGGTCGGCGGTGCGTCGCGACCATCGAGGAATCCGTGAATCGCGATCCGTGGCACCCCGAGGGCCACGAACGCCGCGATCGTCGCGCGAAGATGCGTGTCGATCGCATGCACGCCGCCCGCGCCGAGGAGCGCGACGAGATGGAGCGTGCCACCCGTGGCACGCACGGCGGCGGCGAGGTCAGCGAGGGTGGACAATTGCCCGAAGGCGCCCTGGTCGATACTGGCATTGATGCGGACCAGATCCTGTGGCACGACGCGACCGGCACCAAGATTCAGGTGGCCGACTTCACTGTTGCCCATCTGGCCGGCGGGAAGGCCGACCCGAAGGCCACTGGCCTCCAGCAGGGTGCGCGGCATTCGCTCGACCAGCCGGTCCCACGTGGGGGTACTGGCGAGCGCGATCGCATTGCCCTCTCGCTCAGAACGCCACCCCCACCCATCGAGGACGAGGAGAACGACCGGTGACCCATCATTCCGCGCGTTTGACATGTCCCTCCGCGACGCCTACACTCCCGCTTGGTGACCAGAACTCGTGAATCTACCCCGCCGCGAACCCGCGTTCCAAGCCGAATGACGGGACTCGCCCTCCTCATGTCCTTGGCCACGCTGCCCCTCGTGGCGCAGGGTGCCGGACGGATGCCCGCCAACGGCGACTTCCACAAGGATCCCGGCGGCACGCCGCTCGGGACGATCGCCAAGAATGCCGCGGTCGTCTTCGGTCAGGAACGTGGCAACTGGCGCGAGGTGACGATTGTCGGCTGGGTCGAGACCAAGACCGTCCGACCCGATACACGGGACGGATTCGATGTGTCGGTGACCGCCGACAACACGCCGATCCGCGCGGAACCCGACGCCGCCGCCCCGATCCGTGGGGTCGCCCGCACCGGGGCGCTCTTCGATCGCGTGACCACTCGTGGCGCGTGGTCCCAGATCCGGCGGACGGCGTGGACTCCAACGGCGCCTGTATCCGCTCAGGCCATTCCCAGCGCTCAGGTGCCTGCGTCGACCGCCGCGGCGAGTGCAACAACACCGGCCACGGATTCGACTCAAGTCGCGGTGCAGGGCGGGACATCGTTCTCGGCCGATGCAGGAGGGCCGCCAATTGGAACGCTCGAGGCGACCCGCCGGACCAGGGTCACCGAGCGCCGGTCTGGCTGGAGCCGGGTCACGCTGGACGTCTGGGTGCGCGACGGCGCCGTGGGTGGGGCGCCGTCGGCCACGGGGATCTCTGGGAAGGATGTCCGGGACGAGCCTGATCGCTATGTCGGGCAGACCGTCGAGTGGTCCCTCCAGGTCCTGGCGGTCCAGGAGGCCGATGAGCTGCGTCCCGAGTTGCCACTCGGGCAGCCCTATGTGCTGGCTCGTGGCCCGCTGCCCGAGACGGGGTTCGTTTATCTCCTGCTCCAACCGAAGGATGTGGCCCTCTGGCGTGCCATGGAGCCGTTGGCTGAGGCCAGAGTCCGGGCCACTATCCGTGCGGGCCGCACCCGCTACCTTCCGACAGTGGTGATCGAGCTGGTCCGGCGCCTGGACTGATCGGGAGGACGTGATGGAGGGTCATCTTCGCGAGCGCATCATGCGCCGCCTCGAGCAATTGCCCGATGAACGTGGCTACCAGATCCTTGACTATGTCGAGTTTCTCGAGAGCCGGTTCGCGGAGCGCACCTCTCCCGACAATATCTTCACCCGACTGTCCGAGAAGGTCGAGGACACGATGCGGGCCGGCAAGGCACCGATCAAGGCGATCTCCAGCACGGTGGGTCTCTTCGACGGCGCGGCCAAGGTGGTCCGCGGACTCGCCTCGGCGGCCCAGTCCGTGGTCGACGAGACCGCCAAGGTCGCGCGTGAGGTGACGCGCTCCGATGCCATCCCGCCCGCGACCGAACCCCCCCAGGATCAAGGGTCCACATGAGTCGTCTTCGCGAATCGCCTGGCCTCACCTTCGATGACGTCCTGCTGACGCCGCGACACAGTACCGTGCATCCGAGCAACGTCTCGATCGCCTCTCGTCTGACCCGCACCCTCACGCTCAACATTCCGCTGCTCTCCGCCGCGATGGATACCGTCACCGAGGCCGAGATGGCCATCGCGATGGCGCGCGGAGGCGGCATCGGGGTGATCCACAAGAACATGGCGATCGACCGTCAGGCGGCCGAGGTCGACCGGGTCAAGCGGAGCGAGAGCGGGATGATCCTCAATCCGATCACGCTCGGTCCGGAACGGCCGGTGCGCGAGGCACACACGCTCATGCGCCGATTCCAGATCTCCGGTGTGCCGATCGTCGATGGCACCGGGCGGCTGATCGGGATCATCACCAATCGCGACCTGCAGTTCGAATCGGAGCTTGATCGACCGATCGCCGAGGCGATGACGCGGACCGGTCTGATTACGGCGCCGGTCGGGACCACGCTCTCCGAGGCCGAGGCAATCCTGGCGCGCCATCGGATCGAGAAGTTGCCGGTCGTCGACGAGGCGGGACTCCTCAAGGGCTTGATCACCGTCAAGGACATCTTCAAGCGTCGAGACTTTCCGGACGCCAACAAGGACAGCCATGGCCGCCTCGCGGTCGCCGCGGCGGTCGGCGCCGGCAAGGAGGCCTTCACACGCGCCAAGGCGCTGGCCCAGGCCGGCGTCGACGTGATCGTCGTGGATTCGGCCCATGGACACTCCGAGGGTGTACTCCAGATGGTCGCCAAGCTCCGTGACGCCTTGCCTGATGTCCAGTTGATCGCGGGCAATGTGGCCACCGCGAGCGGTGCTCGGGCGCTCGCCGACCGCGGTGTCGATGCGATCAAGGTCGGGATCGGGCCGGGGTCGATCTGCACAACGCGTATCGTCACCGGCGTCGGCGTGCCCCAGCTCACCGCCATCATGGATGCGGTTGAGGGGGCGAACGGCATCCCCGTGATTGCCGATGGTGGCATCAAGTACAGCGGCGATGTGGTCAAGGCGCTGGCGGCCGGGGCCGAGAGCGTGATGATGGGCTCGATGCTCGCTGGAACCGAGGAGAGCCCCGGTGAGAGCATCCTGGCCGAGGGTCGGCGTTTCAAGATGATTCGTGGGATGGGGTCGCTCTCGGCAATGCAGGACGGCTCGGCCGACCGGTATTTCCAGGAGGGCGAAGTCTCGCCAACCAAACTCGTACCCGAAGGGATTGAGGGAAGGGTTCCCTACAAGGGCCCGGTGGCCGATGTTCTCTTCCAGATGACGGGTGGACTTCGGAGCGGAATGGGCTACTGTGGGGTCGCCGACTTGACGGGACTACGCACCGACACCGAGTTTGTACGTATCAGTCCTGCCGGCCTCCGGGAATCGCATCCCCATGATGTCACGATCACCCGCGAGGCGCCGAACTACTCTGTCTGATGCCTGACCCCGGCCGGGTCACCTGATCCGACCGGTTCCGCCACACCGTTGTACTGCCGTCGAGTGCCTCCCCCGTTCCTCCTCTCGCCCAGGACGTTCCATGACGCGTCGCTCGCGCATTGCCCGCCGTCTCGCTCCGCTTGTCGTGCTGCTGCTCGGGATGGTTCCAACACTTGCGGCCCAGACCGCCGACTCGACCGTTGCCGCATCGAGTGGCGGCATCGTGAACGCCATCGACAAGGTGTTCGGCACGGTCCTCGTGCAGCCGCTCACCACGATCTTCTTCTTCGACGTCATGTTCTGGGACAACGCGAGCGCCAACGACATCAAGCTCCCCATCGTGGTGCTCTGGCTGGTGATGGGCTCGGTCTACCTGACACTCCGCATGGGGTTCATCAACTTTCGCGCGTTCAAGCACGCGATCAATGTGACCCGCGGCAAGTACAGCGACCCGAGTGACCTGGGCGAGGTATCGCATTTCCAGGCGCTGACCACCGCGCTCTCGGCTACGGTCGGACTCGGCAACATCGCGGGTGTCGCGATCGCGGTCTCGATCGGCGGGCCCGGGGCGACACTCTGGATGATCATCGCCGGGTTGATCGGGATGAGTGCCAAGTTTGCCGAGTGCACCCTCGGCCAGAAATACCGACAGGTTCGCTCGGATGGCCACGTGATGGGTGGCGCGATGTACTATCTGTCGAGCGGCCTGAAGGAGATGGGGATGAGCAAGTTCGGCAAGGTGCTTGCCGTCCTCTTTGCGGTCCTGTGCATCGGTGGCTCACTCGGTGGCGGCAACACCTTCCAGGTCAACCAGTCGATGGGTGCGCTGCAGGAGTCGATGCCGTTCCTGGTGACGTACCCGTGGGCCTACGGCCTCGTCATGTCGGTGCTGGTTGGCGTGGTGATCATCGGTGGGATCAAGCGGATCGCCGACGTGGCGGACAAGATCGTCCCGGCGATGGTGGTCCTCTACTGCGCCGCGGCGATCTACATCCTGATCGACAACGCCGCGGTCATCCCGACGGCGTTCAACGCGATCATCAGCGGCGCCTTCACACCGGCCGCCGGGTACGGCGGCATCATCGGCGTGCTGGTGCAGGGTTTCCGTCGCGCCGCGTTCTCGAACGAGGCCGGTGCCGGGTCCGCCGCCATCGCGCACTCGGCGGCGCGGACGCCGTACGCGATTCGTGAAGGCATCGTCGCCCTGCTCGAGCCGTTCATCGACACCGTGGTGGTCTGCACCATGACGGCACTGGTGATCGTGATCACCGGCTCGTATGCCAACCCCGACAACGCGGCCCTCATCGCCGGCAACAACGGTGCCGCGCTCACCTCGCGCGCCTTCGGCCAGCACATCTCCTGGTTCCCGTACGTGCTGGGCGTCTGCGTGATGCTGTTCGCCTTCAGCACGATGATCTCGTGGTCGTATTACGGTGAGCGCTGCTGGACCTACCTGGTCGGCGACGGCAAGAGCCGGATCTTCCAGTTCGTGTTCGTGATCTTCACCTTCCTCGGTTCGATCGTGACGGCGACGAACATCCTCGAGTTCGGCGACCTGATGATCCTCGGCATGGCGTTCCCGAACCTGGTCGGTGTGCTCCTCTTGAGTGGCAAGGTGAAGACCGACCTCAACGCCTACTGGGGGATGTACAAGCGCGGCGAATTCCGCGCGTTCAAGTGACCCACAACTTCTGGAGTGTCGAAGGAGTGCTGACATGAGTCTTTTCCGCACCAAACCCCTCGCGGATTTCCTGCCCCGCGCGGACGAGCCGCAACTGGCCCGCACGCTGACGGCGACCAATCTGGTGCTCCTCGGGATCGGGGCGATCATCGGGGCCGGCATCTTCGTGCTCACCGGGACGGCCGCGGCACAGTACGCCGGGCCGGCGATCGCCCTCTCGTTCATCCTGGCCGGGTCCGGCTGCCTCTTCGCCGGGCTCTGTTACGCCGAGTTCGCGTCGATGATTCCCGCGGCAGGTTCTGCGTACACCTATGGCTATGCGACGCTCGGCGAATTGGTCGCGTGGATCATCGGCTGGGACCTGATCCTCGAGTATCTGTTCGCCTCCTCGACGGTCGCGGTGGGTTGGGCTGGCTATTTCACGGCGTTCCTCTCCGAACTTGGCCTGCATCTCCCGCCGGCCTTCGCCGGCGCCCCGCTCGATGTGGTGGGCACGCACACCCTGGTGCGGAGCCAGGTCTGTGTCGATCCCGCGACCGGTGGCCTCGCCATCGATGCCGTCACGCGTACGGCGGTGGCGATCGGTGACTGTGCCGCGGCGGGCTTCAGTGTGACCGCCGGGATCATCAACCTCCCCGCGGTGGTGCTGGTCCTGGCGCTGACGGCGCTGCTGGTGTTCGGCATCAAGGAGTCGGCGCGCTTCAACAACATCATCGTCTTCGTGAAGCTCGCGATCGTCCTGTTGGTGATCGGCTTCGGCATCAAGTATGTCAACACCGCCAACTGGCATCCATTCATCCCGACCAATACCGGCGTGTTCGGTGAATTCGGATTGAGCGGGGTGGTGCGCGGGGCCGGCGTGATCTTCTTCGCCTACATCGGCTTCGATGCGGTCTCGACAACTGCGCAGGAGGCGAAAAATCCGCAAAAAGACTTACCCATCGGCATCCTTGGCTCGCTCGCGATCTGTACCGTGCTGTACATCGCGATGTCGCTCGTGATGACCGGTCTCGCTCCGTACCAGACACTCAACGTGCCGCACCCGGTCTTCGTCGCGATCGAGGCCGCCGGCCCGGCACTTGCCTGGCTCGGATTCCTGGTGAACATCGGCGCGATCGCCGGCCTGGCGTCGGTGGTGTTGGTCATGCTGATGGGTCAGCCCCGGATCTTCTACGCCATGTCCCGCGACGGTCTGCTGCCGCCCTTCTTCGGACGGATCCACCCGAAGTTCCAGACACCGTGGGTGGCCACCATCATCACCGGCTCGGTGGCGGCGGTCATCGCTGGCCTCTTCCCGATCGGCCTCCTCGGTGAGCTGGTCTCGATCGGGACACTGCTCGCGTTTGTGATCGTCTGTGGTGGCATCCTGGTGCTCCGGCGGACCCAGCCGAACCTGCCGCGTCCGTTCCGGACCCCCTGGGTCCCGGTCGTCCCGATCCTCGGGATCCTCGTCTGTGGCTACCTGATGTCTGGGTTGCCGCTCGACACCTGGATCCGGTTGATCGTCTGGATGGCGATCGGCATGGCGATCTATTTCGGGTACGGCATCAGGCACTCGGTCCTCGGTCGATCGGGCGACGTGAACCCCTGATTACCTTCCCGGGATGACCAGCACTTCAGTCTCGGCAGGGAGCGTCGCCCAGCAGCTGGCGGCGCTCTTTGTTCCGGGCAGCCGCGTCTGCCTCACGACGCATGTGAACCCCGATGGGGATGGCCTCGGCAGCGAGGTGGCCCTCGCGCACCTTCTGCAGGCGCAGGGCCTCACGGTGAGCATCTGCAACCCCTCACCAACACCCGATCGGTTCGCCTTTCTCTTCACCGACCTTCCCGGCGTCGACCGATCGGCCAAGGCGGTCGTTGAACTACGCCGGGCCGATGTCATCGTCGTACTCGACATCAGCGAGATCAGTCGCCTCGGTGGACTCGCCGAGACGGTCGAGGCACGGGGCGTACCGGTCGGCTGTATCGATCACCATGTTGGGCCGGGAAAGCTGCCGGACGGTCCGCGCCTGATCGATCCAACGGCCGCCGCAACCGGCGAGTTGATTCACCGAATGGCCACCGAACTCGATTGGCCAATCACCACGCCGGTCGCCCGGGCGCTTTACGTGGCGCTGGTGACCGATACCGGCTCGTTCCGATTCTCGAACACCACGCCGACGACGCTCCGGACCGCCGCGCACCTGCTCGAATGTGGCGCCAATCCGGAAGCGGTCTATCGCGATGTCTATGCCTCCGGACCGGTGGGTCGGCCACGACTGCTTGCCGAAGTGCTCCAGACGCTGGAGTATGACGCCGACGCCGGGCTGACCTGGCTGACCGTGCCGTCCGGGGCGCTCGAGCGACATGGTGTGGACGCCGATGATCTCGATGGTGCCGTCGAGCATGCCCGTGCCATCGGTGGCGTCCGGATGGCGTTGCTGTTCCGCGAGATCTCGGCCGGACGGATCAAGGTGTCGTTCCGATCGGTGGGCTCGGTTGATGTCGCGGCGCTGGCGCGGACATTTGGCGGGGGGGGGCACACCAAGGCCGCCGGTGCCGCGATTGCGGGAACGATGGATGAGGTACAGGCCGCAGTGCTCGCCGCCGCACGCACCTGGCTCGCCACGCCGACCGACGCATGACGAGCACCCCGACCGTGCCTGCAGAGACCGACGACATTTTCGCGCGGATCGAACGCGCACTCGATGGCATCCGCCCGTACATCGCGTCGCACCGAGGCAGTGTGGAGGTCATCGACTTCGATTCTGCAGACGGGCGCCTCTTCCTCCGACTCGGTGGCACGTGTCAGGGATGTGCGGCGGCGTCGATCACGCTCACTCAGGGCATCGAGGTCCGGCTCCGCGAAGCGGTCCCCGAGGTCCGACACCTCGAAGCGATCTGACCACGATGGACGACACTCTCGCACGCGTTGGCGCCGCACTCGATTCGGTCATCACCCCGCGTACTGGCAAGGGGCTGGTGGCATCGGGGATGATCGACCAGCTCGCCCTCGACGGGGACACCCCGACCTTCACCTTCCTGCTCCGACGAGATGATCCCGCCACCCTCGTGCGGCAGGCGCGCCAGGCACTCGATGCGCTCGGTGTCCCCACGCCGCGCATCACGGTGACCAACCCGGATGGCCCCGCAAAGACCACCCATGCGGCGCCGCAGAGCGCGGCCGCGGCGGTACCGGCGCCGACGCCGATGGCGGTGCCCGGCATCGAGCGGGTGGTGGCCATCTCGTCAGGCAAGGGTGGCGTGGGCAAGTCGACGGTGTCGGTGAATGTCGCCGTGGCCCTGGCCCGGAAGGGCCTCCGAGTCGGCCTGATGGACGCCGACTTCTACGGGCCGAACATCCCGCGGATGATGGGCGTCTACGAGCGCCCCGGCATCGACGCCGACAAGCGCATCGTGCCCCTCGAGGCGCACGGCGTCAAGCTGATGTCGATCGGCTTCCTGGTCGATCGGGATGCCCCGGCGATCTGGCGCGGTCCGATCATCACCAAGGTCTTGCACCAGTTCCTGCACGATGTGGCGTGGGGTGAACTCGATGTCCTGCTCGTCGACATGCCGCCGGGTACCGGCGACGCCCAGCTGTCCTTGGTGCAGCAGGTGATGGTGAGCGGCGCCGTGGTGGTCACCACACCGCAGGATGTCGCGGTCGGCGATGCGCTCCGCGGTGCCAAGATGTTCGAACGCGTCAACGTGCCGGTGCTCGGGGTGGTCGAGAACATGTCGGGATTCCTCGACCCGACGACCGGAATGCGCCATGACCTGTTCGGGAGCGGCGGCGGCGACCGCCTCGCCGACGAGCTGGGCGTGCCGCTGCTCGGCATGGTGCCGCTGCAGGGTGGTCTCGCCGACGCGGCCGACCGCGGTGAACCGGTGGTGGTCGGCAACAGCGGCTCCGCCGCCGCCGTGATGCTCGGCGAGATCGCCGATGAGATCCTTGCACGGGTGAACGAGGTCGGGATCCAGCTGCCGGAAATTTCGTAGACGAGAAGCGAGAAGCGAGAAGCGAGGCAATCCCGTCATTGCGAGGCGCAGCGCGCCGAAGCAATCCGGTGCCGAGCTCCGTGGAGGCTTGCGAGATTGCTTCGCCCTTGCAGGGCTCGCAATGACAGAGGCGAGGTCCCCATGTAAGCTCCCGCTCGCCCAGCGCATTCCTTGGAAGAGCTCGCCGCGCCTAAGCCCAAGGACCAACCATGATCACGCGCACGTGGACCCTCGCTTCCCTGCTCCTTTTCTGTGTCGGATGTGGTGCCCCCCCTCCTGAGCTCCCCCATTCCACCGAGACCGTGCTCAGTGCCGGAGGCTTCCACGTCTCCGCCGAACCGATGATCGACATCGGTGGCTCGGTCGATGGTCAGCCGATCCTCACCGATGTGAGCGATGCCACCCGTCTTGCCAATGGCCTGATCGCCGTGGCCGACAAATTCGCCGATCGCATCGCCCTCTTCGATTCGACTGGGAGTCTCGTTCGCTATCTCGGCAGGACCGGGAGCGGTCCGGGAGAATTTCGTGGACCAGAATGGGTCGGTGAATGTGCACCGGATACGTTGACCGTCTACGATGCCATGGCGAGTCGTCTCACGACGATCGACACCGCAGGTCGGGTGATCAGCCAGCGGCCGCTGACCCCTCGACCGACAAGAATCGCGTGTAACCGAGGTGGCATGTTCGTGATGATCGCCGCACCCTCACCTTCGGACGACTCCGACACGCACCCAATGTTGAAGAGCGCGGCCGTGGTTCTGGACCGGGCCGGAGGTCTTGTCGGCTCGCTGGGGGATGTCCCCGTGGGAAGTAGTGCTCTACTCGGCGCGTCGGCGGTGATTGCCATGTCAGATTCGGGAATCATCTACGGCTCTGCCGAGGCGCCATCGCTTGACCTGTACACTTTCGCCGGCGCGCAGCACGGAACACGTGATGTCGGCATGCCGCGCCGGACGCCGACAGCGGCAAATGTCGATGGTTGGGTGGAATCCCAGATCGAGCGGGTCGGCCGAAGCGCCAACGACAGCATCATCCGCGTGATGCTCCGGCGATTCCCGACGGCCGATCTCATGCCGGCCTATCGATCGGTCCATGTCGACGAACGGCAGAACCTGTGGGTCGTAACGTCATTCCGCGGTGATGGATTCACGGAGCTTCGTGTGCTCCCCGCCCACGGCGGCGAGCCTGCGACACTCCGATTCCCGAGTGAGGTAACTGTGTTCGAGGTCCGGGGCGGGTTCCTCTTGGGGCGGACATCCGATTCGACCCTGGTGCCCCGTCTGGTGGTGTATCGGGCTGGAAGTGAGAGGTGAGACCCGTTGCCACGCCGAACTCCGCCCCTTCGCTTCGCTCAGCAACTGTCTTGCGTGTCAAGCGGTATTGGTCTGCCAGGCAGTGCCCTGCGCCAGCATTGCGTTCAGGATCGTCAGGAGTTTGCGCATGCAGGCCACGAGCACGACCTTGGGCGGCTTCCCGGCCTCCTTGAGTCGCGTACTGAACGCCTGGAGCACCGGGTTGTGCCGACTCGCCACGAGGGCGGCCATGAACAGCGCACGCCGCACGGCGGCGCGCCCGCCCCAGATGATGCGGCGCCCCCGCGACTTACCGCTGTCCCGCGCCAGGGGGGCGACGCCCACCAGCGCGGCGATCTGCTTCCGACTCAGCCGCCCGAGCTCCGGGA
>JBDTNH010000060.1:0-15370 GCA_039933845.1 Gemmatimonadota bacterium | reverse complement strand
GATTCGCGTGCTCGGTGGCTCGCGCCGTCGCTACGCCTCCCTTGGTGACAAGGTGGTGGTGGCGATCAAGGATGCGATCCCGACCGGACAAGTGAAGAAGGGCGACGTGGCCAAGGCGGTCATCGTTCGTACCGCGAAGGAAGTCCGCCGCAAGGACGGCTCCTACATCCGGTTCGACGAGAACGCCGCGGTCCTCATCGACGACAAGGGCGAGCCCCGGGCGACCCGTATCTTCGGGCCCGTGGCGCGTGAACTGCGCGAGAAGCGATACATGAAGATCGTCTCGCTCGCGCCGGAGGTGCTCTGACATGAAGCCGCTCGTGTACAAGAAGGCCTCGCGCGTGCGTACCCAGGCCACGCCGGTGCGCATCAAGATGCATGTCACCACGGGCGATACCGTCCAGGTGATCTCCGGCGACGAGAACGGCGCTCGCGGCAAGGTGCTGCGCGTCTTCCCGAAGACCGGTCGTATCGTGGTGGACGGGCTCAACCTGGCCAAGCGGCATCGGCGGGCGACCCAGACCACCGAGTCGGGGATCGTGTCGTTCCCCGCGCCCATGCACCATTCGAAGGTGATGCTCATCGATCCGACAACCGACGCGCCGACGCGTGTCCGCCGGCAGCGTGACGCCGACGGGACCGTCGAACGCATTGCGGTCAAGTCGGGCGTGGCGATCCCGAGGAACCGCTGATCATGGCGACCAAGAAGACGAGCGGCGGCGCGCCCGCCCAGAAGCCCGCGAAGGGGAGCGGCGGACGCGACAAGCCATCCGCCACGCTACCGACCGAGGAATCACCCAAGGCCAGCATCGGGAAGCCCCGGCTCCACGCGTACTACGAGGACACCATCCGTCCGCGTCTCGCCAAGGAGTTCGGGCTCGGCAACCCCAATCAGGTGCCGAAGCTGACCAAGATCGTGCTCAATGTCGGACTGGGTGAGGCGGCAAAGACGCCGAAGCTCATCGAGACCGCCATCGAGGAGTTGGCTCGCGTCACCGGCCAGCGCGCCGTCGTCACGAAGGCGAAGAAGGCGATCGCCAACTTCGGTCTCCGTGCCGGCATGCCGGTCGGCTGCCGAGTGACGCTCCGTGGCGCGCGGATGTACGAATTTCTCGATCGGTTCATCACCCTGACGGTGCCCCGGATCCGGGACTTCCGTGGCCTGCCGAGCAAGTCGTTCGACGGACGCGGCAATTACACGTTCGGGGTGAAGGAACAGATGATCTTCCCGGAGATCGACTTCGATCAGGTCGATCTCGTGCACGGGATGGATATCACGCTGGTGACCACAGCAGGCCGCGATGACCTCGCGATGGCGCTGCTTCGCGAGTTCGGCTGGCCGTTCCGGGGTGAGACGCCATTGGCGCTCCGGGTCGCCTGAGGGAGATGATTACATGAGCATGACTGATCCTGTCGCGGATATGCTGACCCGCATCCGCAACGCCTGTTCGGCTGGGCACAAGCGCGTGGATATCCCCGCGTCGAAGCTCAAGGCCGAGGTGGCGAAACTATTGCGTGACAACCACTACATCGCCGATTTCCGGGTGCTCGAGGATGGGCCCACCGGGACGCTGCGACTGTACCTGAAGTATCACAACGAGCTGCCCGTCATTCGCGAGCTGAAGCGCGTCTCGACCCCGGGGCTCCGGCGCTACGTCAAGTGCCGGGAGATCCCGCGCGTCAAGAACGGGCTCGGCATCGCGATCGTGTCCACGCCCAAGGGGCTGATGACCGACCGCCAGGCACGCTCGGCCAACCTGGGCGGCGAGCTTCTCGCCGTCATCTGGTAAGGGGGGGGGACGATGTCACGTATTGGCAAGCGACCGATTCCGCTCCCCACCGGGGTGAGCGCGACCATTGAGGGCTCGACGGTCACGATCAAGGGGCCGAAGGGCACCTTGACCAGAATCCTGCCGGCCGACATGCTGGTTTCGCTCGAGGACAATGAAGTCAAGGTCGATCGCCCGAGTGAGGCCACGCGGCACAAGGCGTTGCACGGGCTGTCGCGCACGCTCGTCGCGAACATGGTCGAGGGTGTCTCGAACGGCTACATCAAGACGCTTGAGCTGCAGGGGGTCGGCTACAAGGCCGAGCCGAAGCCGTACGGCGTCAATCTCGTGGTGGGCCTCTCGCATCAGGTGCAGTTCAAGGCACCCGACGGGATCGAACTGAAGGTGGAAACGCCGACGATCCTCAAGATCATCGGCATCAACAAGGAACTGGTGGGACAGGTCGCCGCGGAAATCCGTTCGGTCCGTCCGCCCGAGCCCTACAAGGGCAAGGGCATCCGCTACCAGGGTGAACAGGTCCGCCGCAAGGCTGGCAAGACAGGGGCGAAGTAAGATGCGGCCAATCCATTCACCGAAGTCGGGCCACCAGCGCCGGCTCCGGCGCCATCTCCGAGTGCGGCAGAGCGTGTCGGGCACCGCGGCGCGTCCGCGCCTGGTCGTCTACCGTTCGCTCAAGCACATGTATGCCCAGCTCGTCGATGACGACCGTGGTGTCGCGCTCCTCGGCGTGGCCGACGGGAGCGAGGGCGTCCAGATCGATGGCGAGGGCAAGATTGCCCGGGCCAAGGCGGTCGGAAAGTTGATCGCGACGAAGGCCAAGGAAGCGGGCATCTCGGCGGTGGTGTTCGATCGCGCCGGGTACAAGTATCATGGCCGCGTCAAGGCGGTCGCTGAAGGGGCCCGCGAGGGCGGACTGGAGTTCTGATGAGCAACGAATCGACAACCGGTAGCGCGCCAGCCGATGGCGCCGCGAGCGGCGCCCCAGGCGGGGCTGCACCGCGCGGTCGCGGTGGCCGCGGTGGCGGTGGTGGTGCCGGCGGTGGTGGTGGACGGGGCGGCCCGGGATCGGGCGGCCGTGGCCAGGGCGGTGGACGCGGGCGTGGCCGGCGTGATGACCGCGAGCCGATGGAAAAGGAATTCGTCGAGAACGTGATCTCGATCAACCGCGTCGCGAAGGTCGTCAAGGGCGGCCGCCGCTTCTCGTTCAACGCCCTCGTGGCGGTGGGCGATGGCAAGGGACGCGTTGGCATGGGCTCCGGCAAGGCGAATGAAGTCGCCGAGGCCGTGCGCAAGGGTGTCGAGGCCGCGAAGGCCGCGATGACCAGCATCTCGCGCGTCGGCTCGACGATCCCTCACGAGATCGTGGGCGAACATGGCGCAGGTCGGGTGTTGCTCAAGCCCGCCGCCAGCGGTACCGGCGTCATCGCCGGTGGCCCGGTGCGCGCCGTGCTCGAGTGCGCCGGCATCACCGATATCCTCACCAAGAGCCTCGGGTCCAACAACCCGCACAACATGGTGCGCGCGACGATGGCCGGCCTTACCGGGTTGATCTCGGTTGAGCGCGTGGCCCGTGAGCGCGGCATCGAAGTCGATCAGGTCGGGTATCGCGCCCGCCAGCAGGAGAGCTGAGATGGGTCGCAATCCAGTCGTAGGTCGGCAAGGGCCGGCCCATCACGCGGCGGTCATCCCACCGGAATCCGAAGCCCGTCGTCTGACGGTCAAGCAGATTCGTTCGGGGATCGGACACGCCGAGACCATGCGCCGGACGCTCAAGGCGATCGGACTCAAGCACCATCAGGCCACCGTCGAGGTCGACAATACGGCCACGATGCGCGGCATGCTGACCAAGGTCCGTCACATGATTGACGTGACCCCGGTCAAGGAGAACTGACCATGGCCAAGACGGCCAAGCAGGAAGAGCTGATCGAGCGGGTCACCCTCTCGACCCTGAAGCCGGCCCCGGGATCGCGCCAGAATCGCAAGCGGATCGGTCGCGGGCCAGGTTCCGGCACCGGCAAGACATCGGGCAAGGGTCACAAGGGCCACAAGGCGCGTTCGGGCGGCAGCACGAATCCAGGTTTCGAGGGTGGTCAGATGCCGCTCTATCGGCGCCTGCCCAAGCGTGGCTTCACCAATCCGTTCAAGGTGACCTACCTCGCGGTCAACCTCCGGGATCTCGACAAGGTCGAGGGTACCGACATCAACCCCGAGACCCTGCACGCGGCGGGCTTCCTCAAGAAGGCTACCGATCCGGTCAAGTTGCTCGGACATGGTGATGCGTCCCGCGCCTTCTCGGTGACCGGAATCAAGGTGTCAGCCTCGGCTGCCACCAAGATTGCCGCCGCCGGTGGCAAGGTCGAGAGCTGATGACAGCGCCTCGCACCCCGGGGTTCGGCATGGACGAGGAGCTGAAGAAGAAGCTGCTCTTCACGCTCCTCGCCATCTTCATCTATCGGGTCGGTGCGCATATCGCGTCGCCGACCGTCGATGTCGTGGCGCTCCAGGTCGCGATCCAGGGCTCCGCCGCGTCGGGGCTCTTCGCGCTCTACGACGCGCTCGGTGGCGGTCTGACCCAGGCGACGATCCTCGCACTTGGGATCATGCCGTACATCTCGGCGTCGATCGTCTTCCAGCTCGCCGCCGGCGTCGTGCCGAGCGTGAGCAAGATGCAGAAGGACGAGGACGGCCGAAAGACGATCACCCAGTGGACCCGCTACCTCACGGTGGCGATTTCGCTGGCACAGGCGTACACGTTCTCGCTCTTCGTCGAGGGGCTCGGGGCCGTGCGCGATCCGGGGCTGATGTCCCGGATGATCATGGTGATGATCCTCACCGCCGGTGCCATCTTCGTCATGTGGCTCGGTGAACAGATCACCGAACGCGGCATCGGCAACGGCATGTCCCTCCTGATCACGGTCTCGATCCTCGAACGCCTCTGGCCCGGGTCGCTCAAGCTGATCGAGTTCGTCCGCACGGACGTGATCTCGTTCCCGACCGCCGTCTTCTTCCTCGCGGTCCTGCTCGGCATGGTGGCGGCCGTGGTGGCGATGACGCTCGCAGTCCGCAAGATCCCGATCCAGATCCCACGGAAAGTCATGGGGCGTGGACGGATCCGCGAGGGCCAGAAGACCTTCATCCCGGTCCGCCTGATCACCGCCGGCGTGATGCCGATCATTTTTGCGCAAACCGTGATCATCGTGCCGTCGACGATCGCGAACTTCGCCCAGAACAGCGACTTCATGCGGAGCCTCGCAAGCTTCCTGCTCCCCGGTAGCGCGCTCTACAACATCCTGTTCGCGCTCCTGATCATCGTCTTCAGCTACTTCTACACGTCGATCATCTTCAATTCGGTCGACCTGTCCGAAAACCTGAAGAAGCAGGGTGCGTTCATCCCGGGCGTGCGGCCGGGTGCCGCAACGGCCGATTATATCGACAATGTGCTCGGCCGCATCACGTTGCCGGGGTCGATCTTCCTCGCCCTCGTCGCGATCATCCCGATCATCATCGCCGCAATGCTGAAGATCCCGTCGTTCCAGTTCGGTGGCACATCGATCCTGATCGTTGTCGGCGTGCTGCTCGACACCATTGGCCAGATCGAACAACACCGGACGCTTCGAAAGTATGACGGCTTCATGAAGGCTGGCCGGGTCAAGTCCCGGGGCGGACGACAGAGCCGATTCGGCATGTAGGACATGAGCGGTGAGTCCTGAATCCTGAGACCTCATTCGCCCAGTCCGTCACACGGAATAGGGTGAATGAGGTCTCTCAGGACTCGTGACCCAAGCCTCACTCCTCTCCCAAGGAGTTTCCCCATGGACATTCTCCTCCTCGGTCCGCCTGGTGCTGGCAAGGGCACCCAAGGCGCCCGATTGGCCACCACGCTCGGCGTCCCCAAATTCGCCACCGGCGATCTGCTCCGGGATGCGGTTGCGCGGCAGACACCACTTGGACGCGAAGCCAAGGCCGTCATGGAATCAGGTGCGCTCGTCGGGGACGCTATCATCCTCGGGGTGATTCGCGACGAGCTCGACCGTCCCGAGGCCGCAGGCGGCGTGATCTTCGATGGGGTCGTCCGCACGATCCCCCAGGCCGAAGGGATGGCCCGGATGTTGGGCGAACGCGGGCGTCGGATCGATCATGTGCTCTTCTTCGATGTGGAGGACGCCGAGGTCGCCGCGCGACTCGAGAAGCGGCGAGACATCGAGGGACGCGTCGACGACGATCCCAAGGCGGTGCTTCGGCGGCTTCAGGCCTACCGCGAGCAGACCGCCCCGGTCCTCGATTTCTACGCCGCGAAGGGGGTCGTTCATCGGCTCGTGGCTGCCGGAACGGTCGACCAGGTGCAGGAGCGAGTGCGGCAGGCGCTCAAGATCACGTGATCACGCTCAAGTCCACCCGCGAACTCGAGGTCATGCGCCGCGCCGGACGGATCGTGCACGGCACGCTCGCTCTGATGCGCGAGATCCTCGAGCCCGGGATGTCCACCGAGGACCTCGACCGCGAAGCCGAGAAGTTCATCCGCAGTCACGCCGGTGCCACGCCGTCGTTCAAGGGCCTCTACGGCTTTCCCAAGACACTCTGTACCTCGGTCGATGTCGAGATCGTGCACGGCATCCCGTCGTCGAAGAAGGTGCTATCCGAGGGGTCAATCGTCTCCGTCGATTGCGGGGTGCATCTCGAGGGACTTCATGCCGACAGCGCAGTGACGCTTCCGGTGGGAGAGATTGCACCTGAGGTGCGTGAACTGCTCCGAGTGACCGAGGAATCGCTCGTGGCGGGAATTGCTGCGGCGAAGGTCGGCCATCGCGTCGGCGATATCGGTCACGCCGTCCAGACCGTCGCCGAGGCGGCTGGTTACGGTGTCGTGCGCGAGTTGGTCGGCCACGGAATCGGCAGTCGGTTCCACGAGGAGCCACAGGTCCCCAACTTCGGCAGACCGGGAAAGGGACCGATGCTCCGCGCCGGGATGACCATCGCGATCGAGCCGATGATCACCCTTGGCGATCCCGCGACCCGGACGCTTGAGGACAAGTGGACCGTGGTGACACGTGACGGCACCTGGTCGGCGCATTTCGAGCACACGGTCGCCATCACCGACGACGGCCCGCTCCTGCTCACGGTGGCCTGACCGATGCGCCGAGTGTTCTCCGGCATCCAGCCCTCGGGCGAGATGCACATCGGCAATTGGCTCGGCGCCATCCGCAATTATGTGGCGCTCCAGGACGACAACGAGTGCCTGTACTGCGTCGTCGACCAGCATGCGATCACCGGTAACTACGATGCCGCCACGCTCGGCACCCGGACCCGCGAGATGGCGATCTCGCTACTCGCGGCCGGCGTCGATCCATCGCGCGCCGTGCTCTTCGTCCAGAGCCATGTGCCCCAGCACACCACCCTCGCGTGGCTGCTCTCGACGATTGCCCCACTCGGGGACCTCGAGCGGATGACGCAATTCAAGGACAAGTCCGGCCGGATGGAATCGATTCCCGCCGGTTTGCTCACCTATCCCGTCCTGATGGCCGCCGACATCCTCGTCTACCGGGCAGAGGCGGTACCGGTCGGCGAGGATCAGCTCCAGCATCTGGAGTTGGCCCGCGAGATCGCTCGTCGGTGGAACGCCGCGTTCGGTGATGGCACCGCATTCTTCCCGGAGCCGCAGCCGATCCTGTCGCCCGCGCGTCGCATCGTCGGGCTGGACGGCCAGGCCAAGATGTCCAAGTCGTTGGGCAACACTATCGGCGTGATGGAGTCGCCTGAGGCGATCTGGCAGAAGTTGCGCGTCGCCATGACCGATCCCGCGCGCGTCACGAAGTCGGATCCCGGTACGCCGGAGATCTGCAACGTCTACGCCCTCCATCAGCACTTCTCGCCACCGGACACGGTGGAGGAAGTCGCAGTGAATTGTCGGACCGCTGCCTGGGGCTGCATTGACTGCAAGAAGGTGCTTGCCGCGAACATGACCCGGACGCTGGCACCGATGCGTGAACGCGGGCTCGAGCTCAGGGGCCAACCTGGCACCGTCACCGAGATTCTCGGCGATGGCGCCGTCACCGCACGCGCCCGTGCCGAGGCGACGCTCGCCGAGGTCACCGCGCGGATGGGCTTCCTCCCGGAGGAGTGAATGAGCGAACAATCGATGTTGACGCGGGTCCTCAAGGCGGCGGTGCAACGCGGCGCGGCCGATGTGCACGGCAAGGCGGGTGATGTCTTCCGCGCGCGGGTCGACGGGCACCTGGTGCCGCTCACCAAGCAGCGGTTGACCCCCGATCAGACGCGCGCCCTCGCCGCAACCTTTGCACGCATGTCACTCGACGACCCACGGCTCGACACCTTGCGCGACTTCGATTGCTCCTGGGGCATCCAGGGCGTGGGTCGCTTTCGGGTCAACGTGCTCCGGCAGCGCTCGTCGTTCATGGTCGTGCTCCGGGTGATTCCGTTTTCGGTGCCGACACCCGAGGGCCTCGAACTACCGGAGGCGATCACCCGATTCGCCGAATTGGAATCGGGGATGGTGCTCGTCTCCGGTCCAGCTGGCAGTGGCAAGACGTCGACGGTGGCCGCGATGGTGCACCACATCAATCGCTCGAGCGCCCGGCACGTCATCACGCTTGAGGATCCGATCGAGTACCTGCACCGTGACCTCACCGGTTCGATCACCCAGCGCGAGATCGGTACCGACACCGACTCGATGGCCGATGGAATCCAGTCGGCGCTGCGCCAGGACCCCGATGTGCTCGTGATCGGTGAGTTGCGCGACCCGGTGGCCATGGATCTTGCGATCCGCGCCGCCGAGACCGGCGTGCTGGTGATCGGCGCCACCTCGGCGTCGGATGTCGGCCAGGCACTCCTGCAGGCCGGCGCCACCCTGCATCCGGATGAGCGTGACGTCGGCCGGATGCGATTGGCGGCGGTGCTGGCCGCAGTGGCAGCCCAGCGGCTCGTCCCGAAGCATTCTGGTGAGGGCCGTCGGCCGGTGGTGGAGTGGTTGGAGATGACCGACGGCATGCGTGCGGTGGTGGCGGGGGGGGCAGAACCGAGCGCGGTCCGCAAGGCGATGGACAAGGCGGTCAAGGAGGGCAGGGCAGAGCTCTTCCCGGCATCCGGATCCGATTGACCCCCTCACCCGGGAGCGCTAGCTTCCGGGGGAGTCCATGACGGCCCCGCGAGGGGCCGTTTTGCGTGGGGCTGACTGAGCGGAAGGTGGCAAAGCGTGTTCGATCGCAAGCATAGTGTCGTGGTCGTGGTCGGCGCCCAATGGGGCGACGAGGGGAAGGGCAAGCTGGTCGACGTCCTGGCCGAGCAGGCCGACCTCGTTGTGCGCTACCAGGGGGGTGCGAACGCCGGGCATACCGTCGTGGTCGACGACCAGCAGTTCGTCCTGCATCAGATTCCCTCGGGCATTCTCCATTCGGGGGCGCAATGCATCGTGGGCAATGGCGTCGTGCTCGATCCGGAGACGCTGTTCGCCGAACTTGACCAGATCCGCTCGCAGGGGGTCGACATCAGTGGCCGCCTCTTCATCTCGGAGCGCGCGCACGTCGTCCTCCCCTATCACAAGCTGCTCGATCGGGCGAGCGAGAAGCAGCAGCAGATCGGCACCACTGGCCGGGGCATCGGTCCGACCTATGAGGACAAGATTGGGCGACGCGGCGTGCGCGTGGTCGATCTCTGTGCCACTAGCGGTCTCCGCGAGTTGCTCGCGCCACGGATCGAACGCGCCAATGCGATGCTGAAACTCATGGGCTCGGACCAGCGTGCCGATCTCGAGGAGCACGTCGCATTCTGTCACCGGCTCGGCGCGCTGCTTGCACCGCTCGCGACCGACACCGGACTGCTGACGCACCGCGCCATCAAGGCCGGCCGACGTGTCCTGCTGGAGGGTGCGCAGGGGGCGATGCTGGATGTCGATCACGGCACCTACCCCTTCGTCACCTCGTCATCGACCACAGCGGGTGGCGCTACCATAGGTGCCGGCATTGGTCCAACCGAGATCGATGGCGTGCTCGGTGTGGTGAAGGCCTACACGACGCGGGTCGGCAATGGCCCGCTCCCATCGGAAGCTGCCGAGGCGGATGAGGCGCTCCTGCGCAAGCTGGGTGGCGAGTTCGGCGCGACCACGGGCCGTCCCCGTCGCTGCGGCTGGTTCGACGCCGAAGTCGTGCGGTATTCGGTCCGCGTGAACGGACTCACCGGACTCGCGGTGACGAAGCTCGATGTGCTCGACACGCTGGCGGAGATTCCGGTGGCCGTGGCCTACGAACTCGACGGGCAGCCGCTCGAAGGAATGCCAAGCGATGTGGCCGTCCTCGACCGGGTGACGCCGATCTACGAGACCCTGCCCGGGTGGCAGCGGAGCACCGCCGATGCGCGCACGCTCGCCCACCTGCCGCCCGCCGCGCGGGCGTACCTTGATCGACTGCAGGATCTGGCCGGCGCGCCGATTCGGTATGTGAGTGTGGGGACCAGGCGGGATCAGATTATTGAGTGCTGAGCGAGAAGCGTGAAGCGAGATGCGATGAGCGAGAAGCGAGAAGCGTGAAGCGAGATGCGAGAAGCGAGAAGCGAGAAAAGGCCGGCCCCGCTATTGGGAACCGGCCTTCTCGCGTTGTTTTCGCTTCTCGCTTCTCGCTTCTCGATATTCGACCTACTGCGCCCGGATCTCCGCGAAGTAGTTCGCGATCCCCTTGGCATTCAGCCACACCGGATCGACCTCGTAGTAGCGGTTCTCAATGAAGCGCCCCGTGGTCGGGAAGTACGGCGGTGGGTTGACCAGGCCACACTTGTCGTAGGTATGCGCCTCGGCAAAGCCGTAGGCGTTGCCGCCGGTGTTATAGGTGTAGTGGTCGACCCGCCCCATCGCGAGCCCGCCCGTGATTCGGATGCAGCCACCCGGGCCACTCGAGCAATTCTCGGCCGTGGCCGACGCGTTCATGCTGCCCGTCATATAGTACGGGGGCGTCGGACCAGGGGTGGAGGTGTAGGGCAGCCCGGAGGTGTAGAAATTCCCGGAGTTCGAGGTGCCATCGCCGGCGGCCAGGAAGAACATGTTGTACTGCTCATCGGCGGGAGTGTCGTCGTACCCGCCGTACATCTTGTTGTTGACGTGGAACGGCATCTGGACGTTGTTGTCCGAGATCACCACATCGAGTGTCGCGATCGCGCCGAAGATATCCCCCTGGGCGTCACACTGGGTTCCCGGCGGAATCTGATAGAGCAGGTCGTCAGCCAGCACGATATTGCCGGTCGCGAAGACCGAGGTGCGACCACGCAAGCGGCCGCTGATCGCGACGTCGCCGGTCACGAAGATCACACCCTTGTAGTTCGGGTTGGCACCCAGGGGAATCAAGTACGGAGCATCTGCCCGCGAGGTCACCGAGCTGTGCGCGCCGGTGCGGCGCTTTTGCCACCAGCCCATCGCATGAGTTCCCGCGACATTCGTCAGGGTCGAGTCGGGCGTCAGGTCGGTGCCATGGGTCCCGGGGTAGAGCGCCGGGTCACCCCCGAGGTAGCACCGGGCGTCGATCGGTGTGGTGGCGTCGAACGGCGGCCGCGTGGTGCCTTCATTGCCACGGGAGAGGGCCCAGCGCACGGCGTCTCGGGCCTTGCTGGCGCTGCCTCCGGCCGTCGTGAGCGCGGTGTCATAGATCTCGCGAGCCGTCATCCACACGGTGTCCGGACCGGTCGCGAGCACGACCTGTGCACCGCAATTGCGGGAGACCATGTTCGGGTCCTGGCTGTACGTCGTGCCGGCCGGCACGTTCTTCCACCGCCGTGCCGAGACATAGTCGATCACGGAGTCTTGAGCACTGGCCGGGACCCATACCCGCATGTAGCCTTCGTCCCACTGGCTGATCCCGTCGCCATTGGCGTCGATGTAGAGGAACTCGATCCGGAGCCCCGGCTCGGTCGCGCCGAGTGTCCGCGAGGTCAGGTCGTAGTCACCGGCTGCCACATCGGCATCGGCCGCGAACTGCTTCATCAGCGAGATACGCGCTGGCGTCGGCCAGTCGATCACCGGCACGCCCTTCTTGAGGCCCGCGACGAAATTGCCCGACGGCTCGCTCGTGATGCTCGCGCTCACCACCGAAGCCGCCCCGGCAAAACGAATCGCGCCTGGACAACCGCTCTGCAACTTGAGGGTGTTGTTGGAATGGAAGGGACCATTGATGCTCTCGGCGCAACCGTACATCGCGCCGCCACTCCAGTTGTTGACCGCCACCGCGAACTTCGACCACGACTCCTGTGACATCAGCAAGCGGCGCGCGGCCACGGCACCACGGTCGTCCCGAATCACCGAGAGGGCCGAGGCGAAGTTGCTGCCGTACTGGCCAGCGGTGGCCGCGCCACCGGTCCGCCCGCCGGTCCGCCCGACATAGAGCGAGCGGGTGGTCCGCGGAATCGTCGCCCCATAGGCGTCCGTCACTGGCTGGTTGGTGAGCAGCGTGGTGAAGCCGTTGAGCGGCAGGAGGGAATCGAAGTTGCCGTGGTTGACGGAGTCGCGGATCATCTCGAGACCGCCGTTGGCCGCCGCCTGCATCTGCGCCTCTCGCGCCGTGAACTTGGTCGTGAGGCCGGCACCGGAGGCGACCATGAGCGCACCGAGCGCCATCGCGGCGACCGCAATGGACACGAGCAGCGACAGGATCAGGGCAGCGCCCCGTTCGTTCCGGGAGTGATGATTGATTCGGCTCATGCGGTCCATCCCATCAGGGCGAGAGCGTGATTGCGGTGGTCAAGGCCGTCGAGAACGACGGAGTGCAGTCCTGCGACGAGATCCCGAAGATGTAGGACGTCCCCGGCACGCCGTCGTTGATAGGCGCGGTGTAGCTCACGGTGTCGCGCTCGGCGCGCACGAAGAGCAGCGGTGCAATGAAGGCCGGGTCGCTCGAGAGGCGACGCCAGATGACATACTGACGCACATCGACCTCACCAGCGTCCTGATCGGTGCTCCGGGTCCAGTTCAAGTTGAGCGTCCCGAGTCCGGTACCGACCTCCGTCGCCGAGAACGAGCCGGGAGAAAGCGGGGCACGACCGCACACGGTCGGCATCGGGATCCCGTTGTTGGGGACCTCGATCACCGTGGTGATCTCGCGAGTCCGCTCGTCGGTGCCGGTCTTGCCATTGGTGATCTTGTAGTTCATCCGGATCGCGCGCACCGAGTCGGGTCTGATCGCATCCACGCTGTCGGTGGCGCTCATGGTGCTCGTGAGCCGACGCCGGACCAGAGGGAGCAGCGAACCGGTCGCGATGATCAGCGTGTCACCGGTACCAAGCGTGCGTTGCATCAGAAATTCAAAGAACGGCCGACTCCCGGACGCCGGCAGGATGGACCGGGCCAGAAGTTCCGGGGTGCCGTCGTTGACACGTTGCCAGAGCGCGTAGTCATCGGCGCGCGGCGTGTCGGCATCGAGCTCCAGGTAGACGGTGTACGTCTCGGCCGGCGAGATTGCGCCACTGCCGAGCCGGTAGGTGGTGTCCGGATACGTATAGCTCGGCGACGAGTTGGGAATGGTGCTGGCCGACCCTTGTAGCCAGGCAACCGCCTCGTCCGACGGGACATCGGTATTGAAGTAAGCCGCCCAGCGCATGTCCGTCGTGTCACGCTCGACGTAGTCGGCGTTGAATGAGACCACATTGGCGGCGCCATAGACCAGGACCGGCTGTTCCCCGGTGACCCCGGCGCCCATGGTGCGGATCACCCGCTCGGTGAGCTCCATCGCTCCGCGAGCGTTCTGGACCAGGTCGAACCGGTTGGTGTTGTTCCGGAAGGCCTGGCTCTGGGACTGGAACAGCGTGAAGGTCACCGCCATTACACCGGCAAGCATGACGACCACGATAAGGAGCTCGACCAGGGTGAACCCCCGGCGACGCTGCAGAAGATGTCTCATTGTGGGCTCGCGACGAGGGCGGTGACGGAGACGGTGTCCTTGAAGGCAGGATCCCAGACTCGGACGGTGATCGTGGAGATATCCCGGCCACCGGCCAGATCACGCACGACCTTGGTGGTGCGCCGCATGCCAGGATAATTGGGGAAGCCCGTGGTGTCCGAACCGGGCCCCGTCCCATAGAGGGTGACCAGACGAGTGTAGCGCGGATCGGCGCGAACCAGCTCAAGCCGACCGGTCCCCACACCCACAGCGATGGCCCGGATTGACGATTGCGCCATCGCCTTGCTGAAGGTGCCCGCAAAGCGTCCGAAGGTGGTCGCCACTACCACCAGGATGACGATCGCGATGATCATCTCCAGAAGCGTGAAACCGTTGCGTCGGTGCAACACTAGTTCCCCCTCACCCAGGTGCCGGTCGCCCGGCTGTAGGAGACTGCCCGACCGGTCGAGCGCGAGATGGCGATGCCACGGCAGTATTTGCAGGTCGGATCGTAGTTCGACGACGAGATGTAGTACGACCCACCCCGCGAGGCCGATCCATCACGGCGGAACACGACGGTGACCGCCGAGAGGTCCGTCGCGTCGGCGGGGGCTGGCGTGGCCGCGATACTCCCCTGGCCGAACTGGTAGCCATGGTCGAGGACAGCGTAGGTCACTCGCTCCGCGCCGTCGATGGTGCCGTTGTTGTTGGCGTCCTCGTGGATCTGGAGGCGATCGTTGCTCACGGTGGTGATTCGGACGTCGGTCTGGAGGGAGACGGCGGTTCGCTGGGCGGTGGAAATATCCGAGAGCGCACCCCGGGCAACGGCCTCGGCGCGATAGCGGTTCCAATCGAGCTTCGAGGCGGCGATGCCGGCCAGAATCCCGATCAGGATCACCACGATCATCATCTCAATAAGGGACATGCCCCGGCGGCTCCGGGGGGCGTCCGACTGGGCCCAACTGCGGGTAGGTCTCATGGCACCCCAACTTCAGCAAGAATCCTGCCCGGTGACGCGCAAAAAGGTGACCAGCCGCCCCGGCCCAACTCAGGTCGCTGGCCCGCCATCCCCCTCGGATGACGCCAACTCCCTGCCGTCATTAGCTTTCCGGCTTCGCCCAGCCAGAAACCCACCTCTTGAACCGAAGTATCGCCCATGGCCGACCAAAACTTGATGGAGAAGCTGGTATCCCTCGCCAAACGCCGGGGCTTCGTCTTCCAGAGCTCGGAGGTCTACGGCGGCCTGGGGTCGGTCTGGGACTACGGGCCTCTGGGCGTCGAATTGAAGCGTAATGTGAAGGACCGCTGGTGGCGAGCCATGGTCCACGCGCGCGACGACATCGAGGGCCTCGATGCCGCGATCCTGATGCACCCGAAGGTCTGGGAGGCCTCGGGACACGTCGCCGGCTTCACCGACCCCTTGGTCGATTGCCGGACCTGCAAGTCTCGGTTCCGGGCCGATCGGCTGGAGGACGCTCGCTGCCCCCAGAAGCCGAGCAAGGTTCCGGGCGAGCACTCGGCATGCGACCTGACCGAGCCGCGGCTGTTCAACCTGATGTTCAAGACCTTCATGGGTCCGGTCGAGGAACAGGCGTCGGTCGTCTACCTGCGGCCGGAGACGGCCCAGGGGATCTACGTCAACTACTTGAATGTCCTCAACTCGTCCCGGCAAAAGGTCCCGTTCGGGATCGCCCAGGTCGGCAAGGCGTTCCG
>JBDTNH010000059.1:0-15758 GCA_039933845.1 Gemmatimonadota bacterium | reverse complement strand
GCATGGCGTTCGCCTTCTCGAAGCTTCGGCCGATCTTCCGCGAACGCGGCAAGATTAACGCGGAGGTCACCGGTCGATTGGTCGAAAGCATCTCCGGGATCCGGGTGGTCAAGGCCTACACGGCGGAGCGCCGGGAGCGACTCGAGTTCTCGCGCGGCGTGCATCGGTTGCTCCGGAACGTGGCCACCTCGATGACCGGTGTCTCGGGGGTGGGCGCGCTCTCGACCGTGGTGGTCGGCTCGATCGGGACGCTGTTGATCGTCGTCGGCGGTCGCGACATCATCGGCGGCCAGATGACGCTCGGCGATTTCGTCACCTACATCTTCTTCACCGGGCTCGTGGCGGCGCCGCTGGTGCAGATCGCCTCGATCGGCACCCAGATCACCGAGGCGTTCGCCGGCCTCGACCGGATTCGTGAGCTGCGCGAGATCGCGGGCGAAGACGATGGCGACGAGAACAAGGCACCGGTCGGTGCCGTGCAGGGTCACATCACCTTCGAGGACGTGACCTTCAGCTACGAGCCGGGCGCGCCAGTCCTCAAGGACATCTCGTTCGACGCACCGGCCGGCAGCACCACGGCGCTGGTCGGCTCGAGCGGTTCGGGCAAGAGCACGCTGGTGTCACTGGTGATGGCGTTCAATCATCCAGACAGCGGGCGAATCCTGGTTGATGGTCGGGATCTGGGCACTCTCCGGTTGCGCGATTATCGCAGCACACTTGGCATCGTGCTGCAGGACAACTTCTTGTTCGATGGCACCGTGCTCGAAAACATCCGCTTCGCGCGGCCCGATGCGACCGACGCCGAGGTGCTCGAGGCCGCCAGGGTCGCGCACTGTGACGAGTTCACGTTGCGGTTCGAGCTGGGGTACCAGACGGTGGTCGGGGAGCGCGGGGTGCGACTCTCTGGTGGTCAGCGGCAGCGCGTCGCGATCGCGCGAGCGATCCTCGCCGATCCGGCCGTGCTGATTCTCGACGAGGCGACCTCGTCACTCGATTCGGAGAGTGAGTCGTTGATTCAGGAGGGGTTGGCGCGGCTCCGAAGCGGGCGCACCACGTTCGTGATTGCGCACCGCCTCTCGACCATCACGTCGGCCGATCAGATCCTGGTGCTCGAGAATGGTGAGATCGCGGAGCGGGGGTCGCACGAGGAATTGGTGGAGCATCCGGGCGGGCGGTATCGCGCGCTCTACGAGCGGCAGTACGCGCAGGCGATTGATCGGTATGTGAATCCAGGCGAGGAGCTCGTCGGCGCGAAACATGTCCAGCCGCGGCGGTAACGCCGCGGGATCTCCGCGAGATCATCGTCCGCCGTGGCGTTTATCAACATTCCGCTGCTTTCCGGGCGGGAAAGCTGGCGGAGGGTCGACCGATGCTGTCGAACACTGTCCACCACCAGGTGATCAGTGAGAAGCCTTTGGTTGGCGGCCATCTCCGCAATGCTCGCTGGGTGCGCTGGAACCGAACCCAGTCCCCCATCGGGGAGTGACCCTGGAGGTTGGATCTTCTTCAGGACGGGTCTGAACTATGAGCCACCAGCCCGTGTCAGCGCACGGACAGGAGTGATCGAGCTTCTCGACCTTCCGCCCCCGTTCGCGCCCGAGCCCATGTACTCGCCGCAGGCGAGGTTCGCCTCCCCGAGCAATGGCGATCTGACGGGTCGTGCGAAGCTGGCGCGGCTCTTCCCGGAGACGTTCGTCCTCGATGCATCAACGGGACAGGTGACGATCTACGGCGAGTCCGCGAGCACGTTCACCGTTTCGGTAGATGCAGAGCATCGCTGGGCCCCGGATGGCTCGGCGGTAGTCTTCAAGCGGCATCAGACCTCAGGATGCTGTTCGGTCTGGGTGCTCCTCCACCCGGCAACGGGCGTACTTGACACGCTTGAACGTTCTGCCGATCAGGTCCCATACATGTTTGGCTGGTTTGGCGGTGACACCCTGCTATCCTGGCGTCCTGGGACGGCGCCGACGCACTACCGTGCGCTGGCGCTGGCAACGCGTGACACTGTCGCCTGGAGTGTGGTCCCTTTCAATGGCTTTCGGATGCCGACCGCGTCACTGGATCGGCGATGGATTGCCCACTGGAGTCTATTGGACAGTACGGTGGCGGGGGAGGGCACGGTGCAGTTCGTCCAGATGCGGCTCAGGGCTCGACACATCGGTGCCGACACGCTGCTGCTCACCGCGCGGAACTACAGCGGCCCGACCACGCTGTCCGAGACCTTCGACCCCGATAGTCGCTTCCTCGCGTACTGCACCACGTTCACCAACATCCGGATCCGCGAACTCGCCACGGGCCGCACGGTGAAGGACCTCACCGTGCCATTCTGCTATGCGCTGTCATGGAGCTGGGGTCCTGAGGGGCCGCCGAGGACTTAGCCGCGACGGGCAGGCCGAGCCGCGGCTGTCAAGCCGCGGTTTGGTCCGCCCGTCAAGGATCCCGTGGCTGGATCAGCAGCCACCAACCTCGCGCAGCAACTGGGCGATCGCTTGCCGGCGATTGAGGCGTTCGTCGAGCCCACCGGCCGCGAACACATCCTCCATCTCCTCGTCACCCGTCGCTCCCGTGGCGTCATCGTCGTCGCCTCGGCGGATCCGGTCCTCTTCGTCGAACATCGCGTCACCGAACATGCTGGCCTTCCAGTGTGGCCTGTGTCGATCTGCCACGCTTCGTGTTGACACACCTCGTCGGTCCTGCCGGGGTAGCGGGGCCCCTCCGAGGTGCTGGTCTCTTTCCCTTTCATGGACCGTGCCACGCGTCGCGGCACCGATCTCACTGAAGTATCAACCGGCCCCAAGGGCCTCAGGTCACACGTATGCTACGATTTGACGACGGCGGTATGAGGCAATTCGTCGGTCGAAGGGAACACCCACGCCGACCGACCGCCGGGTTCTGCACGATCCCGGATCCCGCCGAGCCAGGTCAGGCCGCCGGAGAGTCGCCCAACCGATCGAGGTCGTCCCGTCCGATCCCTGGATTCCAGCGCGATAGCTCGTAGTTCACCAAGCCGTGCTGCCAGTACGGATCACCATCGCGGATCCGGTCGAGGGCCGCGGGGTCGTCGTCCGGCACCCGGAGCAGCAGGAATCCAGCGGTCCGTGGGTCGAGCGGCCCCGAGGCCAACAGGACTCCGGCATCCCGGAGCGAGCCGAGGTAGGCGCGGTGGGTGGCGGTCACCTGCTCGATCTGGTCGAGGGGCGCTCGGTACCGAATCATCGCGATGGCGTACATTTCAGTCTCCGGCGGCTGCGAGCCGCTTGATGCGTCCGAGAATGGCGGTGAGGCCCTGGGTCCGTGTCATGCCCAACGCCTCGGCGAGTCCGAGGCGGTCGAGCAGATCGTTGGGGACCGCGGCGACTTCCGGCGGGGTCGCCCCGTGGATCTTCGAGCGGAGCAATCCGACGTAGCCACGGACGGTCGGCGATTCGCGTGGAACGTCGGCATGCATCGCCACCGTGCCGTCCACCGCGCGACCGAGCCAGAGGAACACCGGCGTCTGACATTCGGCGACCCGATGGGCCTCGAGATCGGCCGCCCCGACGAGCTCCTCGGGCGGTGCGGGCAATTTCGATGAGTAGGCGAGCAATGTGTCGAGTCTGAGGTCGCGGGGTGCAGCACCAAGTCGTGCCACGAGACTGTCGAAAATCATGCGAGATCCATCCCAAGCGAGGTGAGCAGTGTCGCTCTTCCAATCTAGTCCGCCCCCACTCGTCTCGGCCCACGACGTCGCTGCTGCACTCGGCATGCCAGACATGACGATCATCGACGCGTCGTGGTACCTGCCGAGCGCCGGCCGGGACGCCGATGCCGAATATCGGATCGCCCACGTGCCGGGCGCGGTGCGCATGGGCCTGGAGATGATCAGTGACCCCGCGAACGACTTGCCGCACATGCTGCCTTCGGCCGATCGGTTTGCCGTCGCATGTGAGACGCTCGGGATCGGCCCGCAACATCGCGTGGTGATCTACGATGCCAGCGGCAGCAACCTGAGCGCCGCGCGGGCATGGTGGATCTTCCGCGTCTTCGGGCACCGAGCCGTCTCGGTGCTCGACGGGGGATTCCGGGCCTGGGCCGGCGACACGCGACCGGTGCAGGTTGGTTTGCAGCGACGCTCACGGACCGGCTATCCCCTGCCGACGGTGGACCGAAGCCTGGTGGCCTCACGGCAAGACATCGAAGCGATTCTCGAGGGGACGACCGTCGCGCAACTCGTCGATTGTCGGAGTAGTGCCCGATTCAAGGGTGAGACCGACGAGCCGCGCCCGGGCCTGCGCCGCGGACACATCCCCGGCAGCCGCAACATGCCGTTCGATGAATTCACCGATCGCACAACCGGCCTGATGCATCGCGTGCCCGAACTCACCGCCCGGTTCGCGGCCGAGGGTCTCGATCTGTCTCGGCGCATTGTCGCGAGCTGCGGGTCGGGCGTGAGCGCCTGCGTGCTGGCACTCGCCGTCGAGCAGATCCGTACCGCGACACCAGACCAAGTGGGGCCGCCGGTCGCGATCTATGACGGGTCGTGGGCGGAGTGGGGGGCGTAGCAAACGAGAAGCGAGAAGCGAGAAGCGAGAAGCGAGAAACGAGAAACGAGAAGCGAGAAACGAGAAGCGAGAAGCGAGAAGCGAGAAGCGAGAAGCGAAAAGCGAAAAATCAGGCCGAGCCGCGGCCATCAGGCCGCGGTGTGGTCCGCAACCCGAGGAGCACCGTTCGCCTACCGGCACCGCTTCGCGGCGCGTTGCGCGCTGACCCAGGTCGGTGCCAGTCTGAGCGCCGCCCGCGCGTGAGGTGAGGCCGTGCGGCATGGGCCGCTCCGGCCGAGTTCGATCTGGAGCGGGAAGCTGAACGGATCGATCCGCGCGCCGCGCGCCAGCGCCGCCCGCGTCGTCCCCCCCCCAGCAACCACGTAAGCCGCGGTCTGTTGGACGGATCGCAGCGCCCCGACCAGCACCAGCAGCAGGAGGAGCTGGCGCAGGATCCGGGGCACTGGACGGAGCGGCCTGTCATCTGCGGTCGGTAACAAGGCTCCCACGGTGATCGCGACGAAGCCCAGGGGCACCGCGAGCAGCATGACGGCATCGAAGAGGCCGGTGGTGAGTGCCCCGACCAGAATACCGGCCATCGCCGCACCACGTAACGCGTGATCCACGGAATCCCGACGCCTTCGGAACGCGGTCAGCAGGAGGGAGGCGCCGAGCAACAGGACGGCGATCGGAGCCAGGATCCCGCGCTCGCTCACCAACGCCATCCAGTCGCTGCTCGGCCAGGGGTTGAGTGGAATCACGTCGTTGCGGGCCCAGCTCGGATCGCTCGAGGGAGCCACCTCGCCGTACCGGAGCGGCCAATTGCCGGCACCGACCCCGAGTATCGGATGACGGAACGCCAGCGTCATCGTGTGCTGATACTGCAGCAATCGGCCGCGTCCCGACCCCTCGCGGTAGTTGGTGAGATTGCCCAGTGTGTCGGTGTAGGGGGAATCGGAGCGCCACTCGAGCGTGTTCGGGATGGCCATCGCGATCACGGCACCAATCAGCGCCAATCCGGGCACCAACAGAAAGCGCTTGCGGGGCAGGGTGTCTCGGAATTGCACGGGGACGAGCATCAGCCAGACGATCACCGCCAAGACTGCGGCCAGCGCGGCGAGCCAGCCGGCACGGGAGCGGGTCAGGATGAGGGTTACCACGATCGCGGTGCTCAGGACCGCCGTCAGGGCAACGGTGCGACGGCGCGTGGCCGCCAGCAATCCGGTGACCGCCAGCGGCAGTGCCATCGCCGCGAGGTGTGCCACGAAGTTGCGGTTCCCGAGCGTGCCCCCCGGTGCCCGAAGATCGGCGAAGCTGCGGTGATCCAACCCCCACGCCTGCGCGAGCGCACCCGAGACACCGAGCAGTGCCGCAATGACGGCGGCCGCGAGCACCATGCGCCGTTGGCCGTGTCGGCCCAGGAAGTGCGCGGTGGCGAAGGCCAACGCGCCGGTTGCGGTCAGCCCGATCGCGCGGACGGCGAGCCACGGGTTTACGGCAGCCGCCAGACCCATCACGGACCAGAGCACGATCACCCCCACCAGGATCCGCACCGCGCGTGGGAGGGTGTCGAGCACCCCTCGCCCGGCGACCAAACCGGCAGCAAGGACCGCAAGGTGCAGGACGGCTTCCTTTGGGAACTGATGTCGATCGAGATCCGTTGGTGCGACCGGTAGTGCCACCATGACGGCCGCGATCATCGCCAGACCCAGCAGGGCAGCCGCGAGGCGAAGGCGCGTGGCAGACGGTGCGGGTGCGGGGAGGTCGTTCACGATGACAAGAATAAGCCCAAACTGCGTCGTGGTAGATTGCAGGCTCACTGGGGGGAGACCGCCGATGTCGGATGAAATCGTCGAACCGGGCGGCGATGCACGCGACCCGAACATGCCTGGGTCCGTGCTCGCCACCACCGATCAACCGGTGCCGCTCGATGTCCACGAGATCGAGGACGAGCGGGTGCCGGACGGCATGCGCTGCCTGGGCACGTTTCTCGACGGCACGCTGGTCGCTCGGTGCGCGGTGCCGCCGGGCACGGCCGAGTTTTTTCTGAAGCACGGCGTGTTCGGCGAGCCTCGTCAACTCGTGCTCGCGGCGCGGGCAGAGGATCCCGGACTTCGGTGCGAGCTCTATGCGATCATTCCAATGCCGACGCCGGATCCGGACGAGCTTGAGGACAGTGAGTCGGGGGCCGACGAGGAGCCATGGGCCGCATCGGTGCCAAGTTCGAACTATGAGCAGGCCGTCGCGGAGCTCGAGGCCGACGACGAGCCGAGCACGGAGCCGACGATGGCCGCGGTCCTCCTCGGCCAGATCGTGCGGTTCCAGAAGGATCGGAAGCATCCGGAGTCCCTGCCGTTGGAAACCGTCGATGTCCTTGCCCGGATCGTCTCGGGTCGCGTCGTCGAAGTGATCGACAAGGTCCTCGGTGACCTGCTCGGTCCGTGACACCCACGCCGAACTTCGACCAGGACGTCCGCATGCCAGCTGACACTCCATCGCTCCCGATTGCCGATCGCGGCTACACCAACCCTGGTGTGCTCGTCGATTGTGATTGGGTCGCGGCGCATCTCGATGATCCCACCGTCCGCCTGCTTGAATCGGATGAAGACGTGCTGCTCTATCGGACTGGGCACATCCCGCGTGCCCAGAAGCTCGACTGGATCGAGGATCTCAACGACCAGGTGACCCGCGACTACATCGACACCGCGGCGATGCAGCAGTTGCTCCGTGATCGTGGCATCAACGACGACACGACCATCGTGCTCTACGGCGACAAGAACAACTGGTGGGCCTGCTATGCCTACTGGGTGCTCAAGCTTTTCGGGCTCGAGCATGTGAGGATCCTCGATGGTGGGCGCGCACGGTGGATCCAGGAGAATCGACCGATCGAGACAGAGACGCCGACGGCGCCGCAAGGCTCCATCACGGTGCCGCCGCGCGACGATGCCGCGATTCGGGCCTACAAGGACGATGTGCTCGCCCATGTCGCTGCGGGCAAGCGATTGGTCGATGTGCGCTCGCCCGAGGAGTATCGGGGTGAGCGGATGCACATGCCCGACTATCCGAATGAGGGCGCGTTGCGGGGTGGTCACATCCCCGGCGCGGCGAGTGTGCCGTGGGCACGTGCGGTGGATCCTGACAGCCACCTCTTCCGGACCGCCGCTGAACTGCGGGCGATCTACGTCGACGAACAGTCTCTGGTGCCGAGCGATGAGCTGGTGGTCTACTGCCGCATCGGCGAGCGCTCATCCCACACCTGGTTCGTGCTCCACGAGCTGTTGGGCTGGCCAAGCGTGCGCAACTATGATGGCTCGTGGACCGAGTGGGGCAACGCCGTCCGCGTGCCGATCGAACGTCCCTGATTCCTGACACTTCACGAACGGCACTGTCTCCGTCGGAGCTCCAACGATGATTTCACATGACGTGTACAAGATCCTCCACCTCTTCGGCATGTTCATGCTGTTCAGCGTGCTCGGCGGCATCGCCTTGCATGCGATGAACGGCGGCACCAAGCAAGACAATGTCGGTCGGGCCCTGATTGCGACACTGCACGGCATCGCGCTGCTGGTCATCCTGGTCGGCGGGTTCGGGATGTTGGCGCGGCTGGGGCTCGTGCAGAACGGATTGCCGGGTTGGGTCTACGCGAAGCTCGCGATCTGGATCTTGTTGCCGTTTGTCGGGATGATCCCCTATCGCCGCCCGGCGGCTGCCAAGTGGGTCCTCGTCTCGCTGCCGGTCTTCGGCGGACTCGCCGCGTGGATCGCGATCTATAAACCGTTCTAGGATCCGAGCGCGAAGTCGGCGGTGGCTCGGATGACGTCCGGATCGCGCAGGATCGCGCGGTGGCCGAGGCCGTGCGTCCGCATCAGTGACGCCATGGGCCATGCCCCCACCAACTGTTCCGCCTCGATGATCGGCACGTCGGGGTCGTCCGCATCGTGGATCACGAGCCCCGACTGCGACAGACCCGGTGCGACGCGGGGCAGGTCGATCTCAGACTCCGTCACGTGAAGTCGTCGCATCAGTCGTTCGCGCAGCAGGCGATCCACGCGGGTCGAGAGGTTGAGCGCATCGCGCAACTGATCAAGCCAGTTTCCAATCGCGGATGGCGTGGCGATAGTGACCAGCCGGTGGACCTCCATGCCACGGTCGGCGGCGAAGATGGCGGCCGCCCCTCCGAGCGAGTGCCCAATAACCGCGTCGATCGGACCATGGTGGTCGGCGACCACGCGCATGGTGCGCGCGAATTCCGGCATCGTGGCGCGCCAGCCGGTCGACGCGCCGTGTCCTGGGGCATCGAAGGCCAACAGATCCGCGCCGGCGGCGAGGAGGGGGCTGGCCATCGGCGCGAACCGCCCGGGGTGACTCCCCCAGCCATGGGCCAGAAGGATCCTCGGTCCCGGGCCGGGCCATCGATAGGTGACGATCTGTTGACTCAGGATGGTCAGCGTTCCGGAGGTCGCGCTGCCCAGAAACGCCGCCTCATCTGGTCGCGGCGCCCTACGGGTGGTCCGACAGAAGAACGCGTCCGCGAGGGCCGTCGCGGCACGAGGTGAGACGGTCTCGACCAGTCCGACCACGCGGCCGGCGGAGCGGAGTCGCGGATCACGCTGCGTGAGCGGGTGCGATGCGGTGTGTTGCGGTGGGGTGGCCATCCTCCGGGGAAGGTAGCCGTGCGCCGGTATGACGCGGTTGGCGCTATCTTTCCCGGATGCCTACCACGCCTGAATTCGCGTCATTGGCCCCGCCGACCGCGGGCCAGCCCATCACCCTCGTGAACGGGAAGCTGCACGTCCCCGACGACCCGATCATCCCGTTCATCGAGGGCGATGGCATCGGGCCCGATATCTGGAAGGCCTCGCAACTGGTGCTCGACGCGGCGGTCGCCAAGGCGTATGGCAGCACGCGCCGCCTCGTGTGGTTCGAAGTCCTCGCCGGAGAGAAGGCGAAGGACCACACCGGCGAATGGCTCCCCGAGGATACGCTGGTGGCGATGCGGCATTACCTCGTCGCGATCAAGGGTCCACTCACGACGCCGATCGGTGGTGGCTTCCGGTCCCTGAACGTGGCGCTCCGACAGCAACTCGACTTGTACGCCTGCGTCCGGCCCGTGCGATGGTTCGAGGGCGTGCCGTCACCGGTCAAGGATCCGGGCGCCGTGGACATGGTGATCTTCCGCGAGAACACCGAGGACATCTACGCCGGGATCGAATATCAGGCGCGGAGCACGGATGCCAAGCGATTGATCGCCTTCCTCCAGGATGAGCTCGGCGCCACCGGTATCCGGTTCCCCGAGAGTAGCGCGATCGGCATCAAGCCGGTGTCGGAGGAGGGTTCGAAGCGCCTGATCCGCGCCGCGATCGAATTCGCGCGTATCCAGAAACGCAAGAGTGTGACGCTGGTGCACAAGGGCAACATCATGAAGTTCACCGAGGGTGGCTTCCGTGACTGGGGCTATGAGCTCGCACGCGAAGAGTTCGGTGCCACCGATCACGAGGGTGGTCCGTGGCAGATCACATCGGACGGGATCATCATCAAGGATGTGATTGCCGACGCCATGCTCCAGCAGGTGCTCACGCGTCCGCGCGATTATGACGTGATTGCCACCCTCAACCTCAACGGGGACTACCTCTCCGACGCGCTCGCGGCGCAGGTCGGCGGCATCGGCATCGCGCCCGGCGCCAACATCAACTACGTCACCGGGCACGCCGTCTTTGAGGCCACCCACGGCACCGCGCCGAAATACGCGGGCCTGGACAAGGTGAACCCAGGCTCGGTGATCCTCTCGGGCGAGATGATGCTCCGCTACCTGGGGTGGGACGAAGCGGCCGACCTGATCATCGCTGGACTCGAGCGCACCATCGGCCAGCGTCGCGTGACCTATGACTTCGAACGCCTCATGGACAACGCCACCAAGCTGTCGACCAGTGCCTTCGGCGCGGCAGTGGTCGAGAACATGGCGTCGTAACGACGTGTCCGAGGTACGGCAGCAGGGCATGGCTCTGAGGCGACCCGCGGATGCGCCGGGTTGGGCGTCCCGTGTGCGGACCATCCTCGACAGTCACGGGGGGGGGCAATGAGTTCGCGGCTCGGCAATGCACTGCCCCCAGAGGTAGCCACCGTGCTGCGCGAGTTTGTCAATGCACTCGGCAAGTGCAGCATGTATCCCGCGGGGCACGCCTTCGTGAGCGAGGCCACCGAGCGTCTCACCGAGGTGCTCGCCAACACGCTCGAGACGCGGGGCGGGTTGGTGCTCGGCTTCACGCCGCGCACCGTGTTGCTGGACGGCGCGGCGATCGAACCGATCCCCTCGGCCATCCGCCAGTTTGGGCAACGGCTGCATCGTCGCAACATCGGCACGATCCAACTCTCTCCCGGGATCGCCACTTCGGAAGTCGCCGCGATGCTGGCGGCGCTGAGTGCGCCCGACGCCGACGAGGTCGTCGGCCGAGAGGGCCTCAAGCTCGCGCACGTCCGAATCGAGCCACTCGTGTACGACGTGCTCGCCTTTGGCGAGGAGGGCTCGAGCGCTGACGAGCTGGATGAGATCTTCTGGTCTCGGCTGGTCGAGGCGGCCTTCGGTCACCGGCTCGGTGAAGGGCAGGCAATGCCCAACGCCGCCTCACTCGCGGAGGCGATCAACGACCGGGCGGCGTCGACGCCGGGAGGCGCTCGTCGAGTCTTCGAGGCGCTCTCCTCGTTCGCCAGTGCGCTGCACGCGCGCGGCGAGCGCGCACCGGGCGGCGCCAGGAAGCGCTTCGTGGAGGTGATCGCGGCACTGTCGCACGCGACCACCACCCGTGTGATGGAGGCGGCACCGAGCCGACCGAGTCGACGTCGCTTCATGCGCGAGACCCTGGAGCAGGTCCCGCCGACGCTCCTGCTCCAACTCCTCGAGTCGGTTGCCGAGGCGGATGGCGAGCCGATTTCGTCACATCTCCGGGCAATGCTTGGCAAGCTTTCCGGCGGCGACCGGGTGGACCGATCCCAGGCGCAGGGCGACTTCGCCACCGAAGTGATGGGTCTGCTCGAGCAGTGGGATGGCGAGGCGCCGGACAGCACCGTCGGCGATGATCCGCGGCTCGCCTTGGAGATCTTTCGTGTGCTCGCGCTCTCCCTCGAACTCGCCATCGTCACGCCGGGTGTGCTCGCGGCGGCGCGGCGAAGTGTGGCCGAGGGGCACATCGTCGAGGCGCTCGAACTGATGGATCGGCCGGGGAATGATCCGGACGTCCGGCGCCAGCTCACCGATGCGCTGCTCGATCCAGGGTTGCTCGATACGCTCCTGGACGCCGCGGTGCCGGACTGGCCCTTGATCGAGCGCGTGGCCCATCACGCCGGACCTGGCGCTGCCGGGCCCCTCCTCAATGCGATTGATGCCGCGGATGAACGCGCCACTCGCCGCCGGCTGCTCGACCTCCTCGTCTCCATCGGTCCGGCGGCGGAGCCTGAACTGCTGGACGCACTCGACGGTGCCACGTGGCATCTCGCGCGGAATATCCTGACGGTCCTGGCGCAGCTACCCGCCGTACAGGACGTTGCTCGCGTGCTGCCACTCCTTGATGATCCGGAACCCCGCGTCCGGCTCGAGGCCATGAAGGTGCTGCTGCGACAGGAACGCACGCGCGACCGGGCCGTGAGCGAGGCACTCGAGAGTGGCGAGCCGGTCATGGCTCGCCTGGCACTGGCCTCACTCGACGGAACGTGCCCCCCCTCGCTGGTCGCGGCGGTGCTCTCGGCGCTCGGGATCGAGGATGATGACGTCCGCCTCAATGCGATCCGACTGGTCGGCAATAGCGACAGTGCCTTGGTCATTCCGCAGCTGCTCGATCTCGTGCGCGAACGCCGTGGCTTCTTCCGACGCTGGCGCCTCCGTGAGGCCGATCCGGTCATGCTCGAGGCGCTCGCGGCACTTGCCCGACGCTGGTCGAATCACCGACCGGTCCTGATGGTGCTCAACATGGCCGCGCATTCGACCAATCCCGACATCCTCGATGCGATCGGGATGCCACAATGAGCGAGGCGATTCGCTTCCTCCACGCACTCGCGCAGGCGCTCTCGACCGCGGCACTCTACGCGCCCGGTCACCCGGCGACCGCCAAGGCGATCGAGGTACTGTGGCGCACGCTCGAGGCACTGATGGCCACGGCGGAGTCGCCCACCTTCCTCTTCCTCGGTGGGGCACCCGTCTACGATGGACGGGCGCTTCACGAACTCGCGGCGTGGCCGTGGGGCCCCCGCCTGGCGGAGGCCGGCGTGCAGCGGCTCGAGTTCGACGAGCGAGTCACCGCCGCAGGTCTGGCGAGCCTCCTCAACCGGATCGAGCTTCGACTCGAAGCCGGTGCGCATGATACCGAGGACGCCTCGACCCCGATCGACGGCATCCGGTTCGGCATGGTCGACGTGATCGAGGGGGGGGAAGAGACCGAAGGCGACGACGCCAACACGAGCGAGGACGAGACGCCAGTCGAGGAGCAGCTCGACCTGACCGATGAGCTCGCGGCGATGGCGTACATCATGGATGAGGCACGTGCCGGCCGGCTTGCGCGGTCCGAGGCCGATGTGGTGGTGCGCATCCTGGCGGGCCAGCTCGATCGCATCGTGGTGCCGGAGCTCAGCTCACCGTCCGATCCCGGGGCGTATCCACCGTACCTCGCGCTCCACACCGCGCTCCTCGCCATGGCGACCGCCGCACAGGCGGGCATCGACCGGCGCGGTCGTCACACACTCGGTGTCGCGGCATTGCTCGCCGACATCGGCATGATGCGACTCGGCGAGCCGTTCGAACACCGTGACAACCTTGATGGTCCGGCGCGCCCCCTGATGGAGGAGCACACGACTCGCGGCGCCGCCTTCCTGCTGTCGAGCGCTGGCAAGGGATCGGAACTCGCGGCGACCGTCGCGCTCGAGCATCATCTTCGCCCCGATGGCAACGGGTATCCTGCCCGTCGCTTCACGCCGGTCGCGCATTGGGCGAGTCGCCTGGTCGCGGTGTGCAGCGCCTATGGGTCGCTCCGCGCGGCACGCCCGTTCCGGCCGGCATGGGCGCGGAGTCGCGCGGTGACCTATCTCGAGGAGTCGGCCGGAACCGTCTACGACGCCGAGGCGGCTCGCGCGGTGGCGTCACTGCTGCGGAGTGCGCGCGCCGACTGATCCGCGAGGAGCGTCGCCACCAGCACCAGCCAACTGATCCACAGCAGGTCGGCGATCACCAGATGCACCAACTGCATCGGCACCGGGACCAGCAGCAGCAACGAGACCACCCCCACCGTCCATTGCAGCAGCACGATCGCCACCACCCGTCGGGCCGATGCGTCGACGTTGGCTGACCATCGAGGCGCCACGGTCGCCACCCAGAGCACCAGTGCGCCGACACTCACGGCGAAAGTCGGATGCAGCACGCGCAAGCGGAGCAGCAAATGCGAGGTGGGGTCGAGATCCTGCGCGAGTCCCTCGCGAAGGCTTCGCGCCGGGAAGAGGGTGTCGCCGAGTGAGGCGATGGCACCGGTGGTGCTGACCACCACGAGTCCGAGCGTACCGAGTGCAAGCAACCAACCGCGTCCTCCGAGGGCCCGGAACCGGAGGCGGGGGACGCCGGTCGACCAGACGGCGATCCCGGTGAGTGCAGCGAGGAGGATCAATGTATTGAGGAGATGGGCGCCGAGGGTCAGGGCGCGTTCGAGTGAGGCGTTGTCGCCGACCAGCTCGAAGTGCACCAGTCCGGCGCCGATCAGCGCCTCCGCGATGATCACCAGGAGGGCGACCCACGCGGCGATCCGGGTCCGATGTCGGGCAGGGAAGACACGGCGCACGACGACCAGGAGCGCGATCACGAGCAACAGCGCCAGCCCGCTCGTGATCCGGTGGGTCAGCTCGACCAGAGTCTCGAGCGATGGCGACGTGGGCACCACCTCGCCATTGCAGAGCGGCCAATGGTTGCCGCAGCCGGCACCGGAATGACTGGCGCGGACAAACGCGCCCCACACGATCACCGCGAGATTGACGATGATCGTGATCCAGGCGAGTCTGGCCGTGCGCGGGGAGGAAATATCAGTCTCGGACATATCCAAAGATGGCACGGTCGCCGCCGCGTGACGACCGATTGACGGTGGCGGCTTCCTTCTTGGCGATTCACGCGACAGATTTGATGGAATCCGGCAGTTGGCACGTGCCGACGGCGCACCTCGCGCCGCCCGCGTCCCTGCGTGCATCCTGACGGGTGAGGAGAATCCTTGACCACCCTGATCGAGACCGTGCGGGTCTTCGAGGGTCGCGCCCCACTCTGGCCACTCCACGTGGCTCGGGCGCTATCGAGCGCCCGGGCGCTCGGCGTCCGTCTCCCGGTGCTCGAACCGCCGAGCGGGGGTGATGACCGGGTGGTACGCTACGCCATCAGCGACGATCGGGTCGAACTCACCGAGCGCGATGTCGAGAGCACGAGAGCGGTGCATCTGGTGACCTCTCCTGCGCCGCACCGAGGCTACCCCCACAAGATCGAGGATCGAGCCTGGCTGGCGGCGGCTCGGCACGGGGTGCAGCCGATCGGCGCCGACGATGCCTTGTTGCTGGATTCCCAGGGCCGGGTGATCGAGGCCACGAGTTGGGCGGTGGGCTGGTGGGATGGCGAGCAGCTGTGCTTCCCGCCGCTGGAGCTGGGCGGATTGCCGAGCGTCGCCCGATATCGGCTCGACGAGGCGGTGCGCGGTGGCATTCGTGAGGTGACCATGTTCAGGGAGTCGATGGCCTGGCGGGCCCTGTTCGTGTGCAATGCGGCGCGGGGACTGGTGCCGGTGGCCACACTCGATGGCGACGAGGTGCCCGACAATCATCGGACGCTGGCGCTGGCCGAGCGGTTCTGGCAGCGCGACCCCGCTTGACCGGGCAGGCCTGATCCGGCATTTTGGGGGGCTCAAGACCGTGGTGCTTGTAGCTCAATCGGTTAGAGCGCCGGATTGTGGTTCCGGAGGCTGCGGGTTCGATCCCCGTCAGGCACCCTTGCACGTGGCACATAGGTCCGTAGCTCAATTGGTAGAGCACCGGTCTCCAAAACCGGGGGTTGCAGGTTCGATTCCTGCCGGGCCTGCTTGACGAGCCGCTCCGAGGCGGCTCGTCATGCATCGCGATCCGGGCGGAGCATTGAACCCCCGGTGATGCGGGTTATATTGGCCGCTCGACAGGACCTGCGGCGCTATCGTCTAGAGGCCTAGGACACAGCCCTCTCAAGGCTGGAACACGGGT
>JBDTNH010000058.1:0-16050 GCA_039933845.1 Gemmatimonadota bacterium | reverse complement strand
CTCAGGCCAGGGATGGAAGTCGTCTTCGGCTCGCACGACGAGGACGTCTACCGCGTCGACGACGTCGGATACCTGGCGCTCGGTCAGCGGCCGGCCAAGTCGCTCGATGCCGGCGAGGTCGGCTACTTCGTCGCGTCGCTCCGTGATGTCCGCGACGCGCGTGTCGGCGACACCGTGCTCGATGCATCCAATCGTGCGCCGCAACTGCTGCCCGGCTATCGCGACGTCAAGTCCATGGTCTTCGCGGGTGTCTATCCGACCGATGTGAATCAGTACGAGGATCTGCGCGATGCGCTCGAGAAGCTCATCCTCAACGATGCCTCGCTCCAGTACGAGCCCGAAGTCTCGACCGCGCTCGGCTTCGGCTTCCGCTGCGGCTTCCTCGGGCTACTCCACCTGGAGATTGTGCAGGAGCGCCTTGAGCGCGAATTCGGTCTCGACCTGATCACCACCGTGCCGACGGTCGAGTATCACGTCTACCTCGCCGACGGCACGATGCTCGAGGTCGAGAATCCGAGCGATCTCCCCGATCCCGCGACCATCACGCGAATCGAGGAGCCCTACGTCAAGGCACGGATCATGGCGCCGGTCGAGTATATCGGCGGCATCATGAATCTCGGCCAGGAACGTCGCGGCGTCTATCATGACATGAAGTACATCGACACGACGCGTGTCGAGTTCACCTTCGATTTCCCGCTTGGCGAGATTGTGCTCGACTTCTATGACCGTCTCAAGTCGATCTCGCGTGGCTATGCCTCCCTCGACTACGAAGTGGTCGGCTTCCGTCATTCGCCGCTCGTCCGTCTCGACATGCTGCTCAACGGCGATCCGATCGACGCTTTCAGCGTGATCATTCACCGCGACAAGGCCTACGAGTGGGGTCGGAAGATCGCCGAGAAGCTGAAGGAGCTGATTCCGCGACAGTTGTTTGCCGTGTCGATCCAGGCGGCGATCGGCAACAAGGTGATCGCACGGGAATCGATCTCCGCGATGCGGAAGGACGTGCTCGCCAAGTGCTACGGCGGCGACATCAGCCGGAAGCGGAAGCTCCTCGAGAAGCAGAAGGAGGGGAAGAAGCGGATGAAGCAGATTGGTTCGGTCGAGATTCCGCAGGAGGCGTTCCTCGCCGTCTTGCAGGTCGACTAGCGCATGGCCTCCCAGGCCGGTGCGCCCTGCCGCCTCGGCTTCGACGCCATCCGTGCGCTGCACAACGGCACCGGACTCGGCAACTATGCCCGTCTCGTGCTGGCGGGCCTCGCCGAGGTGGCACCCAATCGCGAATTGCACCTCTACACGCCGCGTCAGGCACAGCCACGCTTTGCGCGGCTCGCGGAGATGGTTGGCGGTCATACCCATCCGCCCGATTCGCCATGGCGCATGCCGGTGGCCCGGAATCTCTGGCGCACGTTTCGGATCGGTCGCGATGCCAGGCGTGACGGGATCGACCTCTACCACGGCCTGACGCAGGAGCTGCCGCGCGACCTTCCCGGCACCGGCATCCGATCAGTGCTCACCGTCCCTGACCTCTTGTATGTGACACGCCCGCAACTCTTCGGCGCCATCGACCGACGCTCGTATCTCTGGCGCTACCGGTGGAGCGTGCAGCATGCCGATGCGATCATCGCGATCTCGAGCGGCACGCGCGACGATCTCATGCAGCACTTCGGCGTGCCACGGTCGAAGATCGTGGTGCTGCCGCCGGCGGTTGATCCGTGCTTCGCGGCGCCTGCGAATCTCGCCGCGCAGTCTGCCATGCGGGAACAGTACGGCCTCCCGGCACGGTACATCATCGTGGTCGGCACGCTCGAGCCGAGGAAGAATCAGCGCATGGCGATTGCGGCAATGGCGGAGCCGGGGGCTGACCATCTGAATCTCGTCCTGGTGGGTCGCGACGGCGGCAGCGCCACGTCGCTCCGCCAGATGGCCGCGCGGCTCGGGGTCGGCGAGCGCGTCCGCATCCTCACCGAGGTCGGTGCTGGTGACCTGCCGCATCTCGTCGCGGGCGCTCGGGTGGCGTCGTATCTGTCGAACGCCGAGGGGTTCGGCATGCCGATCGTGGAGGCCCAGGCGGCGGGTGTGCCCGTGGTGGCCACGAGTGGTGGCAACCTCGAGGATGCCGGCGGCCTCGCGGCCCGGTATGTCGCCGCCGACGACTCCGCGGGGCTGGCCGCCGCATGGCGAGAGCTCGCTCTGGATGGGGTGGTTCGCGATCAGGCGATCGCCGAGTCGCGCACCCATGCGGCAGGATTCGGGCGTCGGACGCTGGCGGTCCGTCTCTTGGCCATCTACGATGCAGTGCACGCCGGGGCGCCACTCCCCGTGAGCGTCACCGCGACCTGAATCATCTCACCGAAGGGCACACTGTGGGCTGGGTACTCGGAATCGACATTGGTGGCACCAATCTGGTGGTGGGAGCCGTCGCGGAAGACGGCTCGCGCGTGGTCGGTGACCATTCGCGGCCAACCGACCCGAGCCGTGGCCCAGATGCCATCATCCAGGACCTGATCGAGATGGCTGACCACACTCGGGGACACCTCGGCCGCATCGCTCCGGGCGCCGAGTTGATCGGTGTGGGGATCGGTGCCCCCGGACCACTCGACACCAAGCGCGGCATCGTGTTGCTCACCCCGAACCTCGGCTGGGTCGACATGCCGCTGCGCGACCGGCTGGCCGAGGCGCTCGGCCTCCCGGCTCACCTCGACAACGACGCCAATTGTGCCGTGCTGGGCGAGAGCTGGGTCGGCGCGGCGCGCGGCGCACGCTTTGTCCTTGGGGTCACGATTGGCACCGGCATCGGGGGGGGGATCGTGATCGACGGACATGTGCACCACGGCGCGTCGGACTGCGCCGGTGAGATCGGCCACATGACCATCGACATGGATGGCCGCCGTTGCGGCTGTGGCAACTATGGCTGCCTCGAGGCCTACGCATCGGGTCCGGCGATCGCGATGCGGGCGATCGAGCAAGTGCGGTCGGGCGCGGAGAGCTCACTCGCGGACCTGGTCGGTGGGGATCTTGCCCTGGTCACCGCCCAGACGGTCTACCATGCCGCCACCCTTGGCGATGAGCTCGCACGCGAGGTCGTCCGAGCGACCGCGCAGTATCTGGGTGCCGGGATCGCGAATCTCGTGAATGTCTTCAATCCCGATCTCGTGGTGATTGCCGGTGGCGTCACGCAGGCGGGCGATCGGCTGTTCGAGCCACTTCGGCGCGTTGTCGCCCAGCGGGCCTTCAAGCCGGCGGTCGACGCATGCCAGATCGTGCCCGGGACACTCGGCGGCCTCGCCGGTGTCTTCGGCGCCGCGAAGGTTCACCTCGAACGACGCGCCCAGGACACCTGATGCCCCGACTCGGCGTGGTGGGTTCGCTCGTCTGGGATGAAATCCATGGACGGGATCCGCTGATTGCGCCGGTCGAAGAATGGGGTGGCATTGCGTATGCCCTTGCCGCCCTCGACGCCGCGCTGCCCGAGGAGTGGGAGATCGTGCCGCTGATCAAGGTCGGCCGGGACCTCACGGCGCGCGCCACCGAATTTCTTGGCTCGCTCCAGCGACTGACACCCGGTGGGCGCTCGGTCGAGGTGCCGGTGATGAACAATCGGGTCACGCTTCGGTACGAGACCGGTGCCCGGCGCTGTGAGCGGATGTCGGGTGGTGTGCCGGGGTGGACCTGGCCCGAGATTGGACCAATGATCCACGATCTGGACGCCCTCCATGTCAACTTCATCAGCGGGTACGAGATGTGCCTCGGGACCGCCGCAGCGGTGCGGCAGGGATTCGAGGGACCGATCTATGCCGATTTGCATTCCCTCTTCCTTGGCATTTCGGCCGACGGATATCGTACCTTGCAACCGCTCCGCGATGCCGCGAGCTGGTTTCGATGCTTCGACATGGTTCAACTCAACGAGGACGAAATGATGCAACTGGGCCCCGACCCACTCGGCGTCACCGCAACCGCCCTCGGCGCAGGCGTGTCACTCTTCAATGTGACGCTCGGCGAGCGCGGTGTGGCCTACACGGCGCGCCCAGGCTTCGAGCGGCTCGACCCTGCAGCGGGTGAGCACAGCCCCGTCGACAGCGAGGCGACCCTCGCCGTTCGGACCGCACGCATCCCGGCGCCGGAGACCGACGTCCTCGATCCGACCGGTTGTGGCGACGTCTTCGGGGCGACCTGCATGGCGCGGCTGCTCGCCGGCGATTCGGTCCACGACGCGCTGGTGGCTGCCAACCGAGCGGCTGCACGGAATGCTTCGTTCCGAGGTGCTACGCATCTCGCGACCCACCTGCGTGGCGACGTGGTGCTCCACTGATGCGCGTCGTCACGGTCCCTTCGCATCTCGACGATCGGTCGCTCGATCAGGTCGCCGCCCAACTCGGCGCTTGGCCACCCGAGGAGCGCATCCTGATCGACGCCCACGCCACCGAATGGTCCTCCCCGGTCGGGTTCACCGCGCTCCTGACCCTGGGTCAGGCACTCAAGGAGGTGGGCGCACCAGCCCCTCGGCTGACGCTCCCGGCGAATGACAGTGTGACATCGTACTGGGCGCGGGCCGGTTTCATCACCCATGCCGAACCGCTGTTCGAGCTGCATGGCAAAGTGCCAAGACGGAAGGCCGATGATCAGAGCGACGTGCTGCTCCCGATCACGCCGATTCGCGAGACGAAGGATGTGCACACCGTGGTCGAGCACGTCACCGACCGCGCCACCCAGATCCTGCGTAAGGAACTCGAGCTCGAGGCCACGGTCGTCGGCGGCTTCGGACAGTCGCTCTCGGAGACCTGCCAGAATGTGGTCGAGCACGCCGGCACTGGTGGCTGGGTCGCGGTGCACGTCTACAACTTCAAGCGCCGGCTCGGCCGGCGCGCCGCGGTGATCTCGGTCTCGGACGCCGGGATCGGCTTCCGGATGTCGCTCGAGGCGACACAGGCCAAGCGCTATGGCGATCGGTGGGACGATGGCATGGCGATCGAGACGGCCCTGATCCACAACATCTCCCGGTTCCGTGACCCAGGTCGCGGACAGGGACTCGCCGGCACGAAGCGCTACCTTGCACGCTGGCAAGGCAAGATCACCATTCGGAGCGGCACGGCCCGCGTCGGGATCATTCCGGCGTGGGACGACGAGCCACCGATGACCCAGGGGCTCGCATGGTTCCCGGGTTCGCAAGTCACGATCGTCATTCCCGGAAAGGCCACCGACCGATGAACAGCACCATCGCGCTGGATTCCATGCTGCGGGAGGCCACTGACACGAGCTACCGAAACCTGGTCACCCGTCCAACTGGTGTTGCCGTTCGGGATCGGGTTGTCCGGGTCCTGAGGCAGGAGCCCCGCACCCAGGCGGTGCTCGATTTCTCGCGCATCGGTCTCGTCGATTTCAGTTGCGCCGATGAAGTCGTCGCAAAACTCGTCCAGGCGATGCACGAGCTGCCGGTCTCTCGCGTCATCCTGACCGGAGTGCGGCTCGACCACGCCGAAGCGATCGACCATGCGCTTGGTCGTCATGGCCTGATGGTGCTCGCCCTCGAGGTCGACGGTCTCCAGCCGACACTGTTGGGGGAGGTCCCGGCCGATTGGCGCGCCGCGTTCACTGTGCTCGCCGCTGGGCCGGAGGCGTGGACGACCGAACGCCTCGCGGCTCAGCTCGACTGGGACGTCCCGCGTGCTCGGCAGGCGCTCGAGGGCCTCTGTACCTGCCGCTGCCTGCTCGCGGTCGCGCCTGACACCTACGAAATCGGAGCGCTTGCGTGAAACGACCTCCCGGCCGCTCGACCTTGGCGATTCACGGGCCACCCCATGCCCGTCCCGTCGGAACCCCGTCGACGACCCCGATCTACCAGAGCAGCACGTTCATCAATCCGGTCGGCTCCGACGAGGATGTGCTCTACACGCGTTACGGCAACAACCCGAACCAGCTGGAGGTGGCGCGCCGGTATGCCGCCCTCGAGGGCGCCGAGCGGGCGCTCTTCGTCGCCAGCGGGATGGCCGCCACCGCGATGGCGCATATTGCGGTGCTCAGCCCCGGTGACCACCTGGTCGCCTCGCGCTGGATCTACGGCGGCACCCGCGCCCTGTTCGACACCGAATTCGCCCGACTCGGGATCACGGTCACCTATGTCGATCCCGACCACCCGCGTGAATGGCGGCGTGCCCTCCGGAAAACGACCCGAGCGATCTTCGTCGAAGCATTGACGAACCCGTTGATGCGGGTGATCGACCTGCCCGCCATCGCGAAGATCACTCGTGACCGCGGACTGGTGCTGCTGGTCGATTCGACGTTTGCCTCGCCGGTGGCGCTTCGCCCGATCGAGCATGGCGCCGACGTGGTGATCACGAGCGCCACCAAATACCTCGGTGGCCACAGCGACCTGATCGCCGGCGCCGTGGCGGGGTCGGCCTCCATCATTGACGAAGTCACCAAACTCATGCGCATCTGGGGGCCGTCGATCGATCCCCACACGGCGTGGTTGATCGAACGTGGCATGAAGACGATGCCCCTCCGGGTCGAGCGCGCCACCGCGAACGCGGGCGCGATCGCGGCCTGGGCCCTCACGCGGCCGGAGTTCACGGCCGTCCACTGGCCGGGCCTCCCCGACCATCCCGACCATGCGATCGCCACCACGATGCTCGATGGCTACGGTGGCCTTGTGGGACTCGTTCACCGTGATGGCGCGGCGGGTGCGGGGCGGATGCTGACGAAGCTTCAGGTCATCATGCACGCGCCGTCCCTCGCCGGGGTCGAGTCGCTCATCTGTGAGCCACGACTGACGTCGCACAAGGCGCTCAGCCCGGCTGAACGCGCGGCCATCGGCATCCCGGATGGTTTCGTCCGGCTCTCCTGCGGCTGCGAAAACGTCGAGGATCTCATCGAGGATTTGACCGATGCGCTGTAGCGCGTCGGCCCGCCTCCTCGCCCGAGTGTCGCACCCATGATCCGCTTCACGAGCGTCGCCAAGCTCTACGAGACGGGGGGGGGACCGGCCCTCGAGCGAATCTCGTTCCATGTCGGCCGCGGCGAGTTCGTCTTCCTGACCGGCCACTCGGGGGCCGGCAAGTCCACGATCCTGAAGCTGATCTACGCCGAGGAACGGCCGAGCAGCGGCGACGTGCGGGCGCTGGGGTTCCAGATCCCCCGCATCACGGCCGATGAAATTCCCCGGCTGCGCCGCCGACTTGGCATCGTCTTCCAGGACTTCCGCCTGCTGACCGATCGGACCGCTGCGGAGAACATCGCCTTCGCCCTCGAGGTCACCGGCGCGCGGGAGGATGTCATTCCCCAGCGCGTCAACCGGGTCCTCGAGCAGGTCGGACTCGCCAACAAGGCCGAGGCCTTCCCGCGAGAACTGTCCGGCGGCGAGCAGCAGCGCATCGCCATCGCGCGTGCGCTCGTCAACGATCCGGCGGTGCTCCTGGCCGACGAGCCGACCGGCAACCTCGATGAGCGGGCATCCCGCGGCGTCTACCAGTTGTTGCGCGATATCAACGACACCGGCACGGTGGTGCTCATGGCGACGCACAACCTCGAGCTCGTGCGCGCCTCGGGGCAACGCATCGTCGAACTGCGGGACGGCACGCTGGTCTTCGACTCCGCCGCGGACCAGGAGGAGGTGGCATGAGATTGCTGTGGCGCGAGGCATTCCTCAGCTTCTCCAGGACCCGCACCCTCTCGGTGCTCTCGGTGACGACGATCGCGTTCGCGCTCTTCGTGACCGGTCTCTTCGGGCTGGTGGCGATCAATCTGCGCGCGGCGCTCGGGCAGATCGAGGAGCGGGTCGAGATCGTGGCGTTCGTGTTGCGCGGCACGCCGTCCCAGGGGCTGGCGATCGCGATGGAGGACATCAACGCCTTCCCCGAGGTGCTCAGCGTCCGCTATGTCACCGAGGAAGAGGCGCTCGAACAAGCCAAGGCCGATCTGGTCGAGTTCCGTGATGCCTACGAAGCCGTGCAGATCAATCCCCTCCCGCCCTCCCTCGAACTGCGGCTCAAGCCCGGCTACCGGGATGCCACCCATGTCGGTGAGGTCGCCGAGCGGTTGCGCGGATTCCCGTTCATCGAGGATGTCCGCTACGGTCGGGACTGGGTCGAGAAGCTCGACCGACTCCGCGCCATCGGTGGCATCGTCGGCGGCGTGATCGGCCTGGCCTTCGCGCTGGTCTCGGTGGTGATCATCGGCGTGACGATCCGGATCACCGTCCTCCAGCGTGCGCGCGAGATCAGCATCATGCGGCTGGTGGGTGCGACCGACTGGTTCATTCGCGGTCCCTTCCTGCTCGAGGGCGCCATCAAGGGATTCCTCGGTGGGGTCGTCGCGTTCCTGCTCTGTCTCGGCGTCTACTCCCTCTTCAAGGCACAGGGCCTCGGCCTCGGTGTCGGCCTCCGATTCTTCGAGCCGATCCATGTGTTCGGATTCCTGGCCTTCGGGATGCTGCTCGGGCTCGGCGGCTCGCTGGTGAGCGTCGGCCGACACCTCAAGAAGGTGTGATGCGGCGCCGCCTGATCCCACACGTCTCGGGCCGGATGCTCGCGCTGCTGGTGGTGTTGGCCATGCCCACGCTCCACGGGCAGGCCACCACCGAGGCGGAGAAGTCCCGGCAGCGACTCGAGCAGATTCGTCGTGAACGCGAGAAGCTGCTCGAGCAACAGCAGCAGTTGCAGGGGCGTGTCACCGACGTCAATGCCCAGCTCCGCAACATCGAACGGCAACGCGACAACACGAGTGACCTCGTGCTCGAGATCGAGCGCCAGATTGGCGGACTTGGATCGCAACTCGATGGCAGTGCGGCCGAACTCACCCTCGCGCAGGACAACCTGCTCGAGCGGCGCGCCGTGTTGCAGCGTCGACTCGCCGACATCTACAAGCGCGGTCCCCTCTACACCTTCCAGGTCCTGCTGGCGGCCGAATCATTCGGCGACTTGCTCACCCGCTACAAGTACCTCTACCTCACGTCGCGACAAGACCGTGACCTGATGACCGAGGTCGAACGCCTCAACGAGCGCGTGCGTCGGCAACGGGGCGAGCTGCTCGGGATCCAGGGGGAGCTCGACCGCCGTCGAGCCGAGCGGGAAGCGGAACTGGAGCGGTATGGTCGCCTGGCGAGCGAGCAGCAAAGCACGCTCCGGTCGTTGCAGCGGAATAGCGCCAAGACGCGCGACCAGCTGAGCGCCCTGCAGCGTGACGAGGCCCGCCTCACCGACGTGCTGGCCAACCTCGAGCGTGCCCGGCGGACCAATGCGCCGGCCGGCGCGTCGAACACACCCGGATCCCTCACCACCGCCGATGTGGGGCGCCTCGACTGGCCGGTCGAGGGCACCATCGTGCATCAGTTCGGACGCCAGCAACTTGACGCTGGCGGCGTGATTCGCTGGAATGGCATCGCGATTGGCGCCCCGGTCGGGACGCCCGTCCGCGCGGTCGAGGCTGCCACGGTCTCGCTGGTCGATCGACTCGGTACGTATGGGCTCACGGTCATCCTCGAGCACGGCAATGGCTATTACTCGCTCTACAGCCAACTCAACTCGACCTCCGTCTCCGTACGCGACAAGATCACCAAGGGCCAGGTACTCGGGACGGTGGGTGGCGCCGGCTCCGATGAGGGGCCACACCTGTACTTCGAGATCCGCGGCGAGAACCAGATCGCGCTCGATCCGATGACGTGGTTGAAGGGACGGAAGTAGCCGCCCTACGCCGCGGTCCCGATCCGCTCGCCTTCCTGAGCCTTGCCGCGGCTGAGGGCCGACTCGACCAGCGCGAAGAGATCCTCCGGCTTGTGCACGTCAGGATGCGGATAGGTCACCACTCCCGCCGTGAGGCGACACAGGACCCCGGGGTGCAGCTCGTCGAGCCCCGCGAGCACCATCCGTTCGCGCAGCCGGTGCACGGTGCCACGTGCCCCTTCGGGCTCGGTCTCCGGGAGCAGTAGCACGAACTCCTCCCCGCCATAGCGGGCCACGTAGTCTGGTGACCGCAGCTCGCGCTGAAACAATCGACCGAGATCCGCCAGCAACTTGTGGCCACCATCGCGACCGAGGCGATCGTTGATCACCCGCATCGCATCGACATCAATCAGGACCAGGGAGAAGCGCGCGCCATACCGGCGCGCGCGTTCATACTCATCGCGGAGCCGTCGATCGAGGGCATCGAGGGTGCCACAGCCAGTGAGTTGATCGATCTCGGAGGCGTTCGACTGACGGCGGGCCACCGCGGAACGGCGCTCGTCGGTCTCGAGGAGTGCCGACACCGCGGCGATGGCCCGCTCCGCGAAGGCGACATGGCCCGGCTGGAGCGGGCGTTCTCCGACATGGGTTCGCAGGACCACCGTGCCGATCGGCCGTCCCTGGGGGGCCAGCACCACGGCGGCACTCGCGTCCACCCGGCGAGAAACCACCGCGTCGTCCCCGCCGATCGGAATGGCGGGAAGCAGGTGCAACTCCCCGGTCCGCTGGTAGACGGTTTCACCACGCTCCAGCGCGGCCACCGCCTCGGGCCACCACGCGAGCGGCGTGTTCTCGTCCCGCAACTTGGGCGAGTCGCTGGCCGCGGCCACGCGACCGTGTTCCGACCCCAGTTGATGGAGCAGGCAGGTCACCGAGCGCACCTCCAGGGCCTGCGCCAGCCCTCGCACCAGCGAGAGGATCATGTCATCGCGGTACATCTCGGTGGCGACCTGTTGCAGGATCGAGAAGAGCCTGAGATCGTTCCCCGCCGAGCCATGAGCGCTCACCCGCGGCGAAATCACCCGGGCCCAGAGTCGAGCGGCCAGATGAGGGGCCTCTGCCGGGAGCAGGACGGCCTCGTCGGCCCCAGCTTCTGCGGCCCGGACCAGGTCCTCGGGGCTTCCCTCATTGATCAAGACCACAACCTGCGCACCACTGGGCCTCGCGGAGGCCAAGGCGGACAGGAGACCCCCACAATCACCGTGCAAGTCGCCGCACGTCACCACCACCATCGCGGGACGACCCTGGATCTGGTCGATATCTTCCGCTTCGACAACTTGAAAGCCATACCGGAGCAATTCGCGCTCGAGGCCGTCCGGCCGCGCCGCGATGGAACCGATCAGCACGATCACCGGACGCTGTGCACTCCCGCTGAACGCGGCGCGCAGCGCACTGCCAGGGGGATGGGAAATGCCAGGGAAATCCGGCACAGGACCTCGTCGTGGGAAAGCCGCAGCAACATCCCAGCCCCGCGAGCAACTGGGCGCACATGTCTCGATCCAGGGCGGAACACCCACCGCGCCGGCCCGGGGGGCCGACATCGGTGCCACAGCCCTCCAGATCTTCACCAAGACCCCGAACATGTGGCGGGAGCCCGAGATCACCCCCGAAATCGCCACGGCGTTCAGGGAGGCGCTGGAGGCCGACCCCGTCGAGGCAGTTGTCTCGCACGATTCGTACCTGATCAACCTCGCTAGCCCCGATCCAGTCCTCCGCAAGAAGTCGCTCGAGGCGTTCCAAGGTGAACTCCGGCGTTCTGCCACCCTCGGCCTCCTCGGGATCGTCTCCCATCCCGGGAACTTCATGGACGACCACGACGCCGGGTTGGAGCGCAACGCGGCGGCGATCACCGAGGCGCTGCGCCACGTGCCGGGCGAGGTCAAGGTCTTCCTCGAAACCACGGCCGGGAGCGGGACGGTCCTTGGCCGCACCTTCGAGGAATTGGCGACCATCCGGGAGCTGGTAGCCGACGACGTCCGCCACCGGATCGCCTTCTGTGCCGACACCTGCCACCTCTTTTCGGCAGGCTACGATCTGGTAGGTGACTTCGACGGGGTGTGGCGGGTCTGGGAAGAGGTGATCGGGTTCGACCTGCTCGCGTGCATGCATCTCAACGATTCGAAGACGCCGTATGATTCCCACAAGGACCGCCACGAACTGATCGGCGAGGGGTCCCTGGGACTCGAACCGTTCCGGCGCATCATGCAAGATCCCAGATTCGCCACCATCCCCAAACTCCTCGAAACCCCCAAGGGCGACGACATGGTGACCAACGACCGCCGCATGCTCGCGCTGCTCCGTGAGTTCGCCTCGTGAGCGGCCGCACGCTCGGCACCGCGCTCGGTGGAGTCGTGCTCCTCGGCACCCTTCTGGCCGACGTGGCCGCCGGTCAGACCTTCGTCCGGCTGGGCGCAGGAGGTACAGTGAGCAGCACCCTCGTGGGCGAAGTGATCCAAAACCCGATCAGCCAGAAGCCGTCGTTCAGCCCAACCGGTACCGCCCTGATCGGCTGGACCTTTCGGCAGGGCTACCGGCTCGGGATCGAGGGACGTTATGCCACCGGAACGCTCGAGGTGCATGACGGGGGCGCCTCCGCCGACGACAACCTCGGCCGCCTGGCCACCCTGCAGCTCGGGCTGGTGGCCGATGGGCCGATCCGCGGCGCGCTCCGATGGGAGGCGGTGGTCGGCATGCTGCGCTACATGCCGGAGCAGGAAATCGGTGCCTTCCGCGACGGCGTTCCGAGTCCGCTGCTGCTCGGTGGCGGGATCGCCTGGAGTCATCCGCTCGGCACCGCGATGCGCCTGATCGTCGAGGTCCGCTACGACTACCACGCTTTCAACACCGCCCGACTCCGATCCCAACGTTACTCCGGCTCCCAGGCGGTCCATCGGGGCGCACTCACACTCGGCCTGGAACGGGGGCTCTGATGCGCCGCGTGATTCGGAGTCTTGCCCTCGTCCTCGGCCTCACCGCCTGCACCGAACTCCTGCCACCACCGGGCGTCGACCCGTATGAGTATCGTGACTTCGGGCCGGGGGGGGGATCAACCGCCCTGGCCTTCCATTGGCCACGCAGCTTCCTCCCGATCACGGTCTACGTCGAGGCCGACTCACCACTCCGCGGCAGTGTGATCCATGCCATCGATACCTGGCAGGATGCGTTCGTCTACGGCGAGGTGCGCATGGCCCTCGTCCCGGACTCCACCACTGCCGACATCATCGTGCGCAATGAAGCGCCCGTCAAGCCGACCAGCGGTGTCCGGCTGTCTGGGGGGGGGGATGGCTGCTTCGGGTTCACCGATCTCGAGCCGGACCGCTCGACCGGGACCCTTGCCCTGCCGATCCGAGTCCAGATCGCGACGTTGATCACCCCCCCCAACTCGGTTCTCCAGGCCTGCTATGACACGACCGTGCTCCATGAGTTCGGGCACGCGCTCGGCATCTTCGCCCATTCGACCGATGCCAACGACGTGATGTTCGTCTCCCCGACGCGTACCGACCTCTCGGCCCGTGACAAGGCCACGATCGAGGCGGTGTATCACCTCCCCGCCACCGTGGTCCCGGTGCGTTGATGCGGCAGGGACGATCGAGGATGCTCTTGCTCGCCGTCCTGCTCGTTGGGTGCGAGCACAGCATGCCGCCGAGTGGCGTGTCCGATCGGTGGACAGGGCCGTGGAGGGACGGCGATCCGGCACAACTCACCGCCTTTCAGGTCCGTATGATCGGACTCAGCGCCGATGGCGCGCAGGTGGTGTTCACGGTGAGACGCGGAACGCCGGTCACCGGGCCCAACGGAACGCACTCACCGCAAGACGGGTACGATGGCTGCCTCGGCCTGTTGCCAGCGACGGGTGGTAGCGGAACGTTCTTGGCCTGTGATGACCGCTCGGGTCAGCAGGATTCCCTCAACGTGATACTGGCCGCTGCGGTCGATGCCGAGGGCCAGCTGCTCCAGGAAATCAACGTCGGACCGATCGACGGGTATTCACCCGTGCGCGAACACGTGGAGTTGTATCTCGGCTCAACCCACGACCGCGCCGTCCGCCGACGGCTCATGACGCTGTACCACGATGTGAACGGCCAGCTCACGGTACCGCCCGGCTCCCTCAACTGGCTCACTGATCTGGTGTGGCTCGGCCCCAACCAGTTTGCGGCGATCGGTTACTACGCTCCAGCCGCACTCCAACCGAGCCTCAACTATCTCGGCATCGTTGTCGGGCAAATCGGCCCGGATTCCGCCACCACGACACTCGTGACCAGCCGGCCTCGACCGTCCCAGATCGTTCGCGGACCGGAGGGAACCACTTTGCTCGTGTACACCAGCGGTGAAGTGATCGCCATGGCCCCGACCGGTGAGGATCGCTGGGTCGTCCGGATCCCCCTCACTCCGGGAGCGAGCCTGATTGGAGCCGGTTGTCATCCCGGGGGCTGCCTTGCCGTCACCGAGGAGGCCACCCCAGGCCTCCTCACTCGTTGGCAGTTCGACCCCGGCGGGGAGCCGACTCCCGGGGCGAGCAGCCAGGCCAACGGTCCCGTCGGCCGGCTCTGGGTCTCTGCCCGCGACGGCGCCCTCATCTTTCCCACCGGCGGCGGCCTCTACCGCTTCGATTGACCGGCGGCGGTGTATCGCTGTCGGATCAGCCATCGATTTGCCCCCCACGGCGGTCCGGCCCATTTTCCGAGGTTGCTGTCGTGGCGGACTCCCCATCCGCCCCTCGTGATCCTCATGCCGGAGAGCTGATGAGCACCAATCAATCCGCCCCCTCGTTCGCGGCCCCCTCATGGGTCACCCATGAAGGGCTCAAGCGCTGGGTCACCGAGATGGCCAAGCTGACGCGACCCGAGGCGATCCACTGGTGTGACGGCTCCGACGCCGAGTACGACGCGCTGTGTGCCGGCATGGTCGAGAGCGGCACGTTCATCAAGCTGAACGAGGCCAAGCGACCGAACTCCTATCTGGCGCTTTCCGACCCGGGCGACGTCGCCCGGGTCGAGGATCGCACCTTCATCTGTTCCAAGCGGAAGCAGGACGCGGGGCCCACCAACAACTGGGTCGACCCACGCGAGATGCGCACCACGCTGCACGGTCTCTTCGATGGTTGCATGCAAGGACGCACCATGTACGTAGTGCCGTTCTCGATGGGACCCGTCGGATCACCCTTATCGCACATCGGCGTCGAACTCTCGGACTCTCCGTACGTCGTGGTCAACATGAAGATCATGACGCGCATGGGACGACGCGTGCTCGAGGCACTGGGCCAAAGCGACTTTGTGCCCTGCATGCACTCGGTCGGTATGCCGCTCCAGCCCGGCCAGGCTGACGTCAAGTGGCCGTGCAACAAGGATCAGAAGTACATCGTGCATTTCCCCGAGGATCGCGAAATCTGGTCCTACGGCTCGGGCTACGGTGGCAACGCGCTGCTGGGTAAGAAGTGCTTCGCACTCCGGATCGCATCGGTGATGGGGCGCGACGAGGGGTGGATGGCCGAGCACACGTTGATCCTTGGTGTCGAAGACCCGAAGGGCGAGAAGACCTATGTCGCGGCTGGGTTCCCGAGCGCCTGCGGCAAGACGAACTTCGCGATGCTGATCCCGCCCGAGGGCTACGAAGGCTGGAAAGTCACGACCGTCGGCGACGACATCGCGTGGGTCCGTCCTGGCAATGATGGCAAGCTCTGGGCGATCAACCCCGAGGCCGGCTACTTCGGGGTGGCGCCGGGTACATCGTACGAGACGAATCCCAATGCGATGGCCACCATCGAGTCGAACAGCATCTTCACCAATGTGGCGCTCACCGAGGATGGTGACGTCTGGTGGGAGGGGATGACCAAGGAACCGCCGGCCCGTCTCACCGACTGGCACGGCAACCCGTGGACACCGGAATCGAAAACGCCGGCCGCGCATCCGAATGCGCGCTTCACCGGCCCAGCGTCGCAGTGCCCGTCGATCGATCCGGCGTGGGAGGATCCCGCCGGTGTACCGATCAGCGCGTTCATCTTCGGTGGCCGTCGTGCTACCACGGTCCCGCTGGTCCATCAGGCGTTCAATTGGAGCTTCGGCGTCTACCTTGGTGCCACGATCGGGTCCGAGACGACCGCTGCGGCCGCCGGTGCGACCGGGCAGGTGCGTCGTGATCCCTTCGCCATGCTGCCGTTCTGCGGCTACCACATGGGCGATTACTTCAACCACTGGTTGCAGATGGGTCGCGGCCTCTCCGAGCCGCCGCGCATCTTCTGCGTCAACTGGTTCCGGAAGGACGATGCTGGCAAGTTCATCTGGCCCGGCTTCGGCCAGAACATGCGGGTGCTCGAGTGGGTGGTCGGTCGCGTCCGCGG
>JBDTNH010000057.1:0-16483 GCA_039933845.1 Gemmatimonadota bacterium | reverse complement strand
GCCTTCATGTCCTCGGCGCACTCGGGGATCAGCGCCGCCGCCTTGGTGAACGCGGAGTCGGCCATCGTGATGTCGCCGAGCTGCAGCGCGTTCCGCCCGAGGAAGTACCATGCGGCGCCGTTGCCACCCTGATCACTCTCGGTGATGGCGCGCGCCGCGACTTCGACGCCCTTCTCGAGCATGTCGGTCCGCTTCACGGCGTCCTTCGCATCACCGGCACTCTTGAGGTAGGTCGCCGCACTGGAAACCAGGAAGTGGCCATTCTTGATGTCGCAGGTGGCCTGCACATAGGTGGCTGGCAGCGCCTTGGCGACGCGCGCCACACGATTGTCCTGGGCCACGATCATCTGTGGCAGGGCCAGCACGCTCACCAGCGCGAACAAACCTGTCTTCCTCATTGCTGCTCCTCGTTCGGTCCTGCACCGGCCACGGCCCGTGCAAGATCATGAGCCCGCTGCGCCACCGCCAACGCAGACATCTGGGATCGACGTGCAACGGCGGTGATGTCGTCATACTCCGGCTTGAATCGTGGTCCCTCAGGTCCGTCCAGCACCTTCACACGCACTGGCTGACCCTCAATCTCAATCATCATCTCGCGGCGTGGCAGCACCAGTCGGTCGGCCAGGTAGTGACGGACGCCGGCCGTGGTTCCATGCCTGAAGAACGCCTCGGAGACGGCCGCGAGTTCCGGAATCGCACACTGGGCCTCGACGCGAAGGCCGGTCCGACCCTTCTTCATCTGGGTGGCCCAGACCTGGACATCAAGGGCTCCCGCCGCGAACAATGCTTCCCGAAGTGGTTCAAGGTACTCGAGTGGCAAATCGTCCATGTCGGCCGCCACGACCTGCACCTGAGCCGTCCCAGCCCCTGACTCCGCCAGCCAGATCCGGAGCGCATTGGCGTAGCCGCTCGGATTCCGACTCCCGGCCCCCCAGCCTTGCGCCAGCGGTCGCCAGCGGGCGGGTGGCGCACCGGCCGAGAGTGCTCTCAGCAGCGCGGCGCCGGTCGGGGTCACCGCCTCGCCCTCGATCGGCCCATCGGTGACCAGCTCAAGACCCTCAAGCAGGATTCCGGTCGCCGGCGCGGGCACCGGCATCGCACCGTGTGCTGCCTGGATCCAGCCACGACCGATGGCAATCGGCGTATGATGAATCTCTGTGACGCCGAGTCGCTCGAAGCCTTCGACTGTCCCGACAATATCGATGAGCGCGTCCAATGCGCCAACTTCATGCAGGGTGACGCTCTCCGGCGCCATGCCATGCACGCGACCCTCTGCTTCGGCCAGCAGCTGGAAGACCCGTGTCGCCGCCGCCTTGGTCGAGGCGGTGAGCTCCCCTGCCTCGATCCGCGCGAGGATCTCACGCACATGTCGATGCGGGCCATGACTGTGATGATGCCCATGCTCGTGATGCTGATGGTGGGCATGGGGACCGGCGCGCTCCTCCTCACCGTTGACGGTGACGGTCACCTTGGTCGCAGCCAGCGAGGCACGCTGCACGGGTCGGACGTCCACCACGACGGTGTCGACGAGCCCGAGACGACGTGGGAGGTCCCGGAGCCAGTCCTCGCCGGCTCCAGCGGCAACCAAGGCGCCGAGGAACATGTCACCCGAGGCACCAGCGGAGGGGTCGATGACCGCGAGACGCCGGGGCGAGGTCATGCCGCGAAGCTCCTCGGGTCCACGTGGGGAGCGACTTCGCCTGGCTCACGGTAAAGCCAGCCAGCTCCGGTATTGAACAGCACGACGCGATCTCTCGCCCCGAGGACACCGCGGCGTGAGAGCTCGAGCGCGGCCATGATGGTGGCGCCGCCCTCAGGGGACCAGTCGATGCCCTCCTGTGCCGTCGCGAACCGTGCGACATCGAGCAAGGCTTGCTCACCGACGGCGAGCGCCGCGCCACCACTCTCCCGCAGCGCACGCAGGATCAGTGCATCACCCAACGCGCCGGGCACGCGCAGGCCCGCCGCGGCTGTGACTGGATTCTCCCATGGCGTGGCCGTCTCGGCACCCGCCTCCCATGCGCGAACTATCGGTGCGCACCCCTCGGCCTGCACCGCGTACATGCGCGGTAGATCGCCGACCACCCATCCGGCGTCGCGGAGTTCCTGAAACGCCTTCCACATGCCGATCAGGCCAGTCCCTCCCCCGGTAGGGTAGATGATCGCCTCGGGGAATTCCCAATTGAGTTGCATCGCGAGTTCGAGCCCGAGCGTTTTCTTCCCTTCGATGCGATACGGCTCGCGCAGGGTGCTCAAGTCCACCGCGCCGTGTTCCTCCGCGTAGGCGCGTGAGAGCTTGCCGCAGTCGCCGATGTGCCCGTCCACGAGTTGCAGATCACCGCCGAAGGCTCGGATCTGCTGCAGGATGATCGAGGGGGTGGTCCGCGGCGCGTAGACGCGTACCGGACGGCCGGCCCGGGCGCCATATGCCGAGGCCGCCACTCCGGCATTGCCGGCCGTCGGGAGTGTGAACCCGCTTGCCCCGGCATGCACTGCTCGCGTCACAGCCGCGCTCAGCCCTCGAGCCTTGAAGGAGCCGGTGGGATTGGTCGATTCGTCCTTGACCCAGAGGTTTCCCAGATTGAGCGCGGACGCGACTCGCGGGACCGAGAGGAGTGGCGTGTCGCCTTCCCCGAGGGTGATCGGCTGCTCGTCGCCGTGCAGCGGAAGGAACGACCGGTATCGCCACATCCCCCAGCGCCGCCGCACCTCGGCGCGCTCGAGAATGCTGTGGTCGCGATTGGGGTATCGGACCAGGTAAGGTCGACCGCAGATCGTGCAGACACCCTTGAGGCCGTCTGCCGATGCGGTGTCGCCGCATCCGGAACATTCGAGGTGCCAATCCATCTCAGCTGCCCTTCCGTGCATGATCGAGGACGCGTGCTGCCAGCGTCTCAGAAAATCCTGGGAGCGCCGCGATGTCGGCGACCGTTGCTGCTCGCACACCCGCCAGCGACCCGAACGCGGTGAGTAGTGCGGTGCGGCGTGACGGACCGACCCCCGGGATATCGAGCAGGGCCGAGGTGATGGTCCGCGCACTCCGCCTGGCCCGACTGTAGGTAACGCCGTATCGGTGCGCCTCGTCGCGTGCCCGTTGCAGCAATCGGAGGGCCGGGTTCCGCCGTGGCAAGCGCAGCGGACTCTCGCGGCCGGGAAGGTAAATCTCCTCCTCCCGCTTGGCGAGGGAGGCCAGAGGGAGGTTGGCCAGGCCCACCTCCGTGAGCGCGGCGTGCGCGGCATTCAATTGCCCCTTGCCGCCGTCGATGACGACCAGATCCGGCAACGGCTTCTCCTCCCCGAGCCGACGGGTCACGTACCGCGTGATCACTTCGTGGATGGCGGCGAAGTCGTCCTGCTGTCCAGGGCCCTTGATCTTGAACTTGCGATACTCCGACTTGCGCGGCCGGCCGCCCTCGAACGTCACCAGCGACCCGACAGTGTCGCGTCCCTGATTGGTGGAGATGTCGACGCAGATGAAGGTCCGCGGCACGATGGTCAGGCCGAGTTCGCGGCCGAGGGCATACACCGGATCTTCGGCACGCTCCTCGGTCTCGAAGGTTTCGAGGAGCAGTGATTCGAGCAGGTGCCGTGCGTTCTGCTCGGCGAGTTCCACCCAGCGTGCCGCGATCCCGCGGCTCGGCACCGTCAGTCGCGCATCGTCGAGCACTGCCTCGATGGTCTCGATCTCGGGGATCGCGAACGGCAAGACGACGCGCCGCGTGCGTCCTTCGAGGAAGCGGTATGCGCCCATGATCCATGCCGTGAGCACGTCGGTGTCGGTTGCGTCAGGCTGGCATTCGAGAAACCGATGATCGCGCCCGATGACACGGCCGTCGCGCACCCTGAGCAGCACGGCGACGGCCTCGTCGTCGTCGCGAGCGTAGCCGATCACATCGGCGTCGCCCGTGCCGATCACCTCCACCGACGCCGGACGTTCGACCTGCTCGAGCCACTTGAGGGTGTCGCGCAGATCCCGGGCACGTTCGAACTCCTCCCGGGCACTCGCCAGTTGCATCATCCCGCGGATGCGACTCTTGAGATCGACCGTCCGTCCGCTCAGGAACTCCACCACCTCGTCGATCATGGTGCGATACGATGCCTCGTCCTGGCGACCAACGCATGGGGCGAGACAGCGGCCAATGTGGAAGTCGAGACACGGGCGATCGCGGCGTTCGCGGGGGATGTCATCGACGCAGGAGCGGACCGTGAACATGCGACGGATGAGACCGAGGGTGCGGCGCATGTCGGCGACATCCGTATACGGCCCGAAATACCGTCCACCGTGATGATCGCGTCGCCTCGTGGCGAAGACGCGCGGGAACGGCTCGCCGAGTGTCACGACGATCGAGGGATAACTCTTGTCGTCCTTGAGTCGGACGTTGTACCTCGGCAGGTATTCCTTGATGAGATTGTTCTCGAGCAGCAACGATTGCTTCTCGTCGGGGACAACAATCGTCTCGACGTCGGTGGCGCGCCGCATCATCTCGTCGATGTTGTAGGCCGGGGGACGATCGGTGGCGAAGTAGGTACGGACGCGTGCTCGAAGGTTCTTGGCTTTCCCGACGTAGAGCACCGCGCCGTCCACGTCCTTCCAGAGGTAGACTCCTGGTCCGTCGGGGAGCGTCTCGAGCTTGCGGGCGAGTTCGGGGCTCACGGGCGTCGTCGCAACCGGGCAAGCACTCGGCCGCCAAGCACCGCCGCTTCGGGAATGTCGAGCCAACTGGTGAGCATGATATAGGTCGCGCCAAATGCCGGCACAACCATGAGTGCTTGCGCGATTGGTAGGAGGTGCGCTGTGCCGAGCCGCACGCCGGTGGCGACTCCGCCGGCGATGCCTGCCGCACCCCACAGCTTGAAGAGTTCGACTGTGGGGAGGGCAAACTGCCCGAGTCGCCGGATCAGGGCGCGTCGAAGCAGCATGAACTCCACCCAACCGGCCATCCCGGCACTGATCGTGAGCCCGGCGGCACCGGCTCGCGCGGGCAATCCCAAGAGCGGGGGAAGGACCAGCCCCGCGAGTACCCCGAGCACGGCGGTCAGTGAGACCCGGACCAGTCCGGTCCGGAGCGGGGTCGTAGCGTCGCGCAGGGCGTAGAACGCGGACGAGTAGAGCCGACCGAGGGTCGAGGCGAGCAGCCCGATCGCGGCACCGGCGAGGACCAACCAGACGTAGGCGGTGTCGTCGGCCGTGAAGCGTCCGCTTTGGTACACGGCACCGGCCATGACACCGCCGATCGCCACGAAGGCCATCGCACTCGGCACGATATAGAATGCCAACCGTTGGGTGGCGGCATCGAGTCGGATGCGGAGGGCCATTGCCACCGTCGCATCATCCCCGCGCTCCCGCGACATCTCCGGAAGTTCCGCGGCCGTGATTGCCATCCCGAAGAGCGACACGGGCAGGGTGTACAGCGTTTGTGCCGCGCCGATCGCTGCCATGGCACCGGTGGGCAAGTACGCCGCGATGCCGACATCAATGAACGCCGAGAGCTGGTTGGCCCCGCGCGAGATCATGGTCGGGATGAAGGTGCGAATCACGACCGAGGCCTCGCGGACCCCACGCCAACTGCGGAGCACGATGCGACCACCGACCTGACGGACCACCGGCCACTGCACCGCAATCTGCAGAAACGACCCGATCACCGATCCGACCGATGCTGCCAAGGTGACCCGGGCGGCAGACTCGCCGCGTCCGACGGTGAGGATCGCCACGATCATTGCCGCGTTCCAGACGACCGGTGCGGCATATGAAAGGAGGAAGCGGCGGTGCGAGTTGAGGACGCCAAGGCACCAGGCCGAGATCACCAACAGCCCCGCACCAGGGAAGAGAATGCGGACCAACCGTTCGGTGAGCGCGCGCTTCTCTCCGACCCAATCGCCGACCAGCACATTCAGGAGCAGCGGCGTGGCGAGCTCGCCGACCAGCACGAGGATGGCCATCGTGGTGGTGAGGAGCGCGAGCACCGCGCCGGCGAGTTGGCGGGCCTCCTCCTCGCGCCCCTCCTCGATCAGTCGAGAGTAGCTCGGAATGAACGACGCCGAGAGCGCGCCTTCACCGAAGAGGTTCTGCAGCAGATTCGGAATACGAAAGGCGGCCGTGAACGCATCGGCCGCGTCGCCGAGCCCGACGTAGCGCGCCAACAGCGACTGGCGGACGAGTCCCGAGATCCGGCTGAGCAGGATCCCGGCGCCCACCAGGTAGGAATTGCGCCGACTCACCCACCATCCGATGGCAGTGCCGGCCGGTGGCGCGAATCCTCGAGGAGCCGTTGCAGGAATTGGTTCTCCTCGCGCAGTTCCTGAACCGCGTGCTGGAGCACTTCGACGTCACCCTCGAGCAGGTCGAACCGTCGCTGCAAGTCGGTGTCCAGGGGCTCCGTCGGGGGCTCCCTGCGCTCCAGACGCTGCGCGAGTGCCCGGGCGATCGACGAATCGAGCAGCAGGCCGATGATCGGAATGCAGAGGGCCACGAGGAGGGCGATGCCGAGGAGGCTCATCCCGGAATCCTAGGTACCATGGGAGGATGGCTCAAGGAGCGTCCCGGCCCATGCCTCAGTGGATTCACCCACCACCGTCAGCCAATCCGCGCCCCAGCGACCCAAGGCAGCCGCCACACTGATGACGCGCTCCTGCGGGCCATCGTCGGGCGTGAGCCGCTGCCGAAGCCGTCGGTACTGCGACCAGGCAATGTCATCGCGGCGCTTGAGATGGCGTCTGATGAGGTGCTCGAGGTCACGGGCGATGCCATGCATCTTGCCCGTCCGTCCCTGGATGGCGCGATCGAGCACGGCATCGATTGCTGCTCCGGCCACGCCGAGTGCCGTCGCGGTCTGATCGATGGTGCGCTCGAGTGTCAGGAGTGCCTCGGTCGCCTCGGGCGGCATGTCGCGCATGAGGATCTCGCGTTCGGTGGCATCCCCCCCCCGTATGACCTGCTCGGCGTCGAGTCCCACCCGACCCAGCAAGCGGTCACTGGTGGCATCGACGAGGGTTCCGCTCCACCGGGGAACCACCGCCTGTGGTGTGACCCCGAGCAGTGGATAGATGGCGTGGGCCTGCTCCCTGAGGTATCGGGCCTCGCCGGGCCCAGCCACGTACGCCACCGTCGGCAGGAGCGCTGCCTCGACCACAGGGCGGAGCAGTACATTCGCCGAGAATCGTCCCGGCGCGGCGTCGAGCATCTCGAACAAATCAGCGCTCGTGAACGATTCACCACTCCGACGAGTCGTGAATCGCTCCGGCGCGACACGCACCAACCGATCCCGCCCGCGGGCTGCCTCGAGGAATACCAGGGTGGCGCCGTCACCAGCCGTGATACCGGTCTCGGTCTGGGGCAACGCAGCGAGGGTCCGGTCGATCTCGGTGCTCTGTTCGAGCGCGGCGCGGATCCACGGTTGCTGTGCCTGCTTGAACGCGGGATGGGTCGGGTCGAGCACGGCGACACCGAGCGGTTCGAGCAGCTCGTGCATGGCGTCAATGAACGCGCTCGCCATGGTCGCCGTTCCCTGCCAATGTCGGTCGATCCAATCAAGTGCGTGGTCGCGCTCCGTTCCAGCTGCGAGGTCGGCGGCGAGTGCGTCACGAGCCGCGACCAGTTGCGTCATCGGCACCGGCATGCGCGACATCGGCACTTGCGGTTGGTCCTCGAGGCGTCCATCGAGGTGCCGGTGACGCACGTCGCCCTGCGGCGTCCACCACGCGGCGGCGCTGGCCTCCGCCCAATCATGGTCGTCGCCCGCGACCCAGAACACCGGTACGACTGGGCGTTGCCATCGCCGTTCCAGCTCGGCGGCGAGCGCGCGTGCTGCGATCGCCTTGTGCACCGTGTAGAGCGGGCCCCCAAAGAGACCGGGCTGCTGTCCGGTGGTGACGGCCACCGCATTCGCCTGGAAGAGTCGATCACGTGCCGCGCCCGCTACGAAGGCGGATCGGAGCTCGGTGGAGATCGCATCGAAGCGGATAGCTGGTTCCGGAAGCGCGCCCGCAGGTGCGGGGCACACGACCCGCAGGGATGATGTCATGTTCCGCCCCGGTGGTATGGCATACCCTGGAGGATGGTCGTACCGCGATAGAGTTGCTCGAGCACGACCACGCGTGCCAGCTCGTGCGGCAGTGTCATTGGCCCCAGACTCCACCGTTCGTCGGCGCGACTCTGGACGGCCTTCCCCACTCCGCTGGCGCCGCCGATCACGACGGCGCGATCTCTCGCTGCATGCCGCCACGCCCCGATCCGGGACGCGATCTCTTCACTCGAGAGTGGCGTTCCCCCGGGGTCAAGGAGGGTCACCGGCGTGCCGTCCGGTATCACTCGGAGGATGCGTCGGTCTTCTTCGTCCTGCCGCTGGACGCCGGTCGGCTGGCGTCCCGCCTCACGCACCTCCTGCTCGTCGACGGCCACGCTGCGCGCGATCCGGCGCAGGTAGTCATCCGCCACCTCGCGCAGTGCCGGTCGGAGCTTGCCAACCGCGACGAGGAGGATCCGCATCAGGCATAGAGTCCGCGCAGACGGTGCACGGCGGCGACGCGTTCGATCGCGAGCATGTAGGCCCCGATTCGCATGCTGACACCATGCTTCTCGACCATCGCGAGCACCTCGCCGAAGGCCTTTGACATGATCTTCACGAGGCGTTCGTTGACCGTCTCTTCGTCCCAGAAGTAGCCACCGCGATCCTGGACCCACTCGAAGTAGGAGACGGTGACGCCGCCGGCATTGGCGAGGATGTCGGGGATGACGAAGATCCCCTTCTTGTCGAGGATCGCATCGGCACGCGCGGTGGTGGGTCCATTGGCTCCCTCGCAGATGATCTTGGCCTTGATCTGCGAAGCATTCTTGCTGGTGATGACATTCTCGAGGGCCGCCGGCACCAGCACGTCGCACTTGACGGTGAGGAGTTCCTCGTTGGTGATGGCCTTGGCACCAGGGAACCCTTCGAGGAACCCGTGTGCGGTCACCCATTCGCGAGCCGCCACGACGTCGATGCCGGCCGGATTGTGGATCCCACCCTTCTTGTCACTGACCGCAATGACACGCATCCCCTCGGCGGCCATGAGGCGTGCAGCCGTGGAGCCGACATTGCCGAAACCCTGAACGGCAACCGTGGCCTTCGCCACCGGGATACCCAGCTGAGCGAGGGCTTGCATCGTCACCACGAGACAGCCTCGGCCCGTCGCATCGCGACGTCCGAGCGAGCCACCCATCTCGACCGGCTTCCCGGTTACGACCGCAGTCACCGTGTGTCCAACCCGCATCGAGTAGGTGTCCATGATCCAGGCCATCACCCGTTCGTTGGTGTTGACGTCGGGTGCTGGCACATCGCTGTCGGGTCCCAGTGTCGCGAAGAGCGCCGAGGTGTACCGTCGGGTGAGTCGCTCGAGTTCGCCCACGGACATGGTCGTCGGGTCGCAGATCACCCCGCCCTTGCCGCCACCGAACGGCAAGTTCACGACCGCGCACTTCCAGGTCATCCACGCTGCCAGTGCCTTGACCTCGTCGAGGGTCACGGCCATGTCGAACCGGATGCCGCCCTTGGCGGGCCCCCGAGAAGTGTTGTGGAGCACACGGATTCCGGTGAACACCTCGATCTCGCCGCTGTCACGGACGATCGGCACGGAGACCATGATCTGCTTCTCCGGCGAGCGCAGCACCTTGTAGAGCCCGGGCTCGAGGTTAAGGCGCCGAGCCGCATCATCAAATCGGGACATCATCGCCTCATAGGGATTGTCCTCGGTCACGAATCGGCGATCCCGATCCGGTTTGATGATGGTCTGTGCACGGCGCGTCTTGGGGTTCGACATGCTTGAGAATCTCCGGTCCGGCTCGGGACCTAGGGAAGTGAGAATGAGGCGGGAATCGGTGCGACGAGCGCATCGATCGCCTCGGCAATGGCTGCCTCACCGGACTCGAAGGTCACGTCAAGGACTGCCACCAGCGGTTCCGGCACCCGTGCCGGCCAACGATCACGCAACTTCACGGCGTCTTTCGCCGTGATCACGACGTGGTCGGCTCGTATCGCCGCATGCGCGAGCCACGCCACATCCTCATCTCGGTAGGCGTGATGATCCTTCCAGGTCGCCACTTGCACTTGGGCCCCCACACGCTTGATCTGTGCCACGAAGGCCGCGGGATCGGCGATGGCGCACGCCACCACCACGCGCTGCCCGTCGAGGATGGTGAATGGGAGTTCTCGCCCAGACACCAGGCCCACCAGGGTGCAGATCTCCAGCCGCGCAATCGCGACCGGTCCCCGGACGTGCACCGCCACTTTCGCGGCCAGCGCCTCGGCGGTCGCGCGATCGGCTCGCTTGCGAGTGACGATCACGGCGTCGGCCCGATCCAGGGCGTGCCACCCCTCACGCCACGGCCCCGCCGGCAAGGACCAGCGCACGGCGCGCGACGTCTCGGCGCTCATCACACAGATATTGAGGTCGCGCTCGACGTCGAGTCGTTGGTAGGCATCATCGAGCACGAGCACATCTGCGCCGAGCGACACGGCCTCGATTGCGCCAGCGCGGCGGTCAGGATCGGCCACGATAATGGCATGGGGGACGGCTTCTTCGTGCACGAGCGCCTCGTCCCCGCCGACACCGCGCAGCAGGATGCCGGGGCGGTGCCCCTGATCCACGTATCGCGCGGCGATCCACCCCGCGAGCGGTGTCTTGCCCGAGCCCCCCACGGTGAGATTCCCGATCGCCACCGCCGGGAGCGGCAGGGCGTGACGCCGGAGCCAGCCGCGTCGGTAGGCCATTGCGCGGGCCCGCATCACGATCTGGTACAGTACCGCAGATGGAACGAAAATCGCGCGCACGAGGCGCGCATCGAGGCGCCGGCTCGTCCAGAGCCATCGGACGAACCGATGACCATCGCTGCGGCGCCTGACCGTCATGAGACGGCCATCTCCGCTTCGAGGCGACACATCGCTGCGGCTGCGTTGTCCTGGGCATCGCCAATGGCAGACGCCCCCGACTCGACTCGGAACGGATCACCGTACCCGACGGTGATTTGAGCCCGCGGACGCGGAATGCAGAGGCGATCCCATGACCTGAGATACCACGCGCTCGAGGCGGTGGCGTGGAGCGGAACGATCCACGCCCCCCCGCGTTGGGCGGCCTGGAGAATCCCCACCTTCAGCTCCCGTCGTGGGCCTCTCGGGCCATCCGGCGTGATCGCCACAGGATTCCCTTCCCGGAGGGCGCGAACCGCGCCCAGCAGTGCCCGTGGACCGCCACGGGAGGATGAACCTGCCAAAATCCGGTACCCGAGACCGGAGGCATAGTCGCTCAAGTATCGCCCTTCCCGGCCGCGGCTGACAATGATCGCGATCTGTCGGTGGCGATGATGCCAGAGCAACGGCACCAGCGCTTCGTGCCAGAGGAGGAAAATGTAAGGGACCCGACGTGAAAGCACCTCCTGCCATCGTGGTTCACCGATGGATTGGTAGCGCCAGGACCGTGCGAGTGCGTTGACGAGGGGTGTGCCCAAGGCACTGACCACGCGCGGTGCGACGGACAACTTCATCCAGCGAGCAGATCGACGGCGAGATCGGCGACGCGATGGGAGGCCCCAGCCTCCCCGAGGAGCCGCCGGACCTCGGCCAGGCCTTCCCGCTGGGTCCGGGCCGCTGATTGGCTGGAATCGAGCAGGGGTGCAGTCGCGGCGACCAGTGCCGGGATGGTGACCGCTGACTGTACGAGCTCGGGCACGATCTCGCGTCCGCCAACGAGGTTCACGAGCGAGACCCATGGCACCGTGATCAGCCGCCGAGCGAGTTGGTAGGTGAGCGGGTTGGTACGATAGGCCACCACCATCGGCACATCGGCCAGCGCCGCTTGCAGCGTGGTCGTGCCCGACTTGACGAGCGCCGCATCGGCCGCGGCCAGGACAAGTTCGGTGTGATCGCGGACCAGGGTCATCTCGTCGGCGTCTGGATAGCTGCCACCCCCCGTACCGGCGACCACCACGTGATCGGCGCAGCCCGACAACATCAAGGCTCGCGCGGCGTCACGGTAGACGGGCCAGAGACGGCGGATCTCGCCGTCGCGTGAGCCCGGGAACAGCGCCAACACACGTGCGTCCGCCTTGATGCCCAACTCCTGTCGGGCGCGGCTGGCATCGACGCGATCGTGCTCGTGATCATCGAGCAACGGGTGTCCGACATACGTCGCCTCGATTCCATGCGTCTCGAAAAATGCGGTTTCGAACGGCAGGATCACGGCAAGGCGGTTCACTGCACGGGCCCATTTGGCTGCGCGACCGGGATGCCAGGCCCAGAGTTGCGGTGCGACGTACCCCAGCACGGGGATACCAGCGGACCGGGCGGCCTGTGCCACCCGCAGGTGGAATCCTGGATAATCCACGACGATGACCAGGTCATAGCGCCTGACCCGGAACAATCGCGTAAGCTCCCTGAGCAGGCGCCAATGGACCGGCAGTTTGTGAAGTATCTCCACGAAGCCCATGGCGGAGAGCCCGTCGATGGAGCGACGAATCGTGGCACCGGCGCGAGCCATCCGCGGCCCTCCGACGGCCTCGATCTCGAGATCCGGCATCCGCTCGGCCAGGGCGCTCACGACCCGGGCCGCGTGCAGGTCGCCCGACGGTTCGCCCGCGAGGACCAGAACCCGTTGTGTCATCGTCCCAGCGCGGGCACCGGTGTGCGCTGCACCGCAGCGGTCACCTCGAGCGCCAGTGCGAGTGCCGCGCGTCCCTCGATCGCGGTCACAATCGACGCCGGATTGCCGCGCACCGCGGCCAAGAACGCCGCCAGTTCGAGCCCCATCGCATCGGCGTCCGGCGCGCGCAATGGAATGGTCTCGACGATTTCCTCGATCGAGTTGCCGCTGCCGGGGCGCCAGCCCTCCTGCAACCTCATGAAGGTGCCGTTCCCCTCGGCAAGGTCGAGCGAGAAATATCCGGATGGCTGAAAGAGTCGCAACCGCCGCACACGCTCGCGCGCGACACGAGATGCGGTCACCGAGACGACCGTGCCGCCCTCGAATTCCACTCGCGCATTCACCATGTCGAGATGGGGAGAGAGAATCGACACACCGCTCGCCCTCACATCTGACGTGGCGGCCCCATGCACCAGGTGGTTGGCAAGATCGAGGTCGTGGATCATCAGATCAAGCACCACGGCGACATCGGTCCCCCGTGGCTGGAACGGTGCGAGTCGGATCCCCTCGATGAAGATCGGTCGATCGAGATACTGCTGGGCGGCGCGCACCGCGCGATTGAAGCGTTCGATGTGACCCACCGCAAAGACGATCTCGTGTCGCGCCGCTTCGGCAAGGAGTTCATCCGCCTCGGCGAGTGACGAGGCGATGGGCTTCTCCATCAGGACCGAGACGCCACGGCCGAGACACTCGAGCCCCACCGCGAGATGGGCGCCTGTCGGGACCGCTACCACCACGGCCCGTACGGCGCCGAGGAGGTCGGGGAGCGACGTAAAGACGCGCGACCCGGTGGCCTCGGCGACCCGGGCAGCGACGGCGGGGTCGGTATCGTAGACGCCCACCAACTCTGCGGCATGCTGGTCGGCGAGATGCCGGGCATGATGCCGTCCGAGTGCCCCCACTCCGACCACGCCGACCGGCACCACGTTCACGTCGGCACGCCTCGCTCCGACGCCGAGACGAAGGCCACGAAACGCGCGACCTCGGGGATATCCGGCATCTCCGACCGCGCACGTTCGAGGGCTTGTCCGATGTTGAGGTCCGAATTGAAGAACAGCCGATATGCGCGCTTGAGTGCCGCGACGGTACTCGGGGCGATCCCGTGACGAGACATGCCGATCGAGTTGAGGCCGTAGAGCTCGACCGGATTGCCGACGGCCTTGACGTATGGTGGCACGTCCTGATTGACGCGGGTGGCTCCCCCGATGAAGGCATGGGCGCCGATCTTCACGAACTGATGCACGGCGACGAGTCCACTGAGGATCGCCCGATCCTCGATGGTGACATGGCCGGCGAGTTGGGTGCCATTGGCGATGATGACGCCGTCCCCGATGTGACAATCGTGCGCCACATGCACGTAGGTCATGATGAAGCCGTCGGCACCGATCGTGGTCGATCCGGTCGCACGTGTGCCGCGATTGATCGTGGCATACTCCCGCACGATCGTCCGCGGACCGATATCGACCCAGGTCTCTTCACCACCGAACTTGAGGTCTTGCGGCGCGCCGCCCAGGATCGAGCCGGAGCCGACCTGCACCTCCACCGCCAGCCGCACATTGCATTCGAGCGTCGCCCGCGCCCCGATGCGGACGCCGTCACCCAGGGTGCACTGCGGGCCGATGATGGCGAACGGACCAACCTCGATGCCGTGCCCGAGGTCGGCTGACGGGTCGACCAGGGCGGTGGCGTGGATGTTGTGGCTCACCGATCCACCACGCTCGCCATCATTTCCGCCTCACAGACGATCTGCCCGTCCACGAACGCTTCGCCGCGCATGCGACAGCGTCGACCGCGAAACTGCAGCATCGTGAGTTCGAACCGCAGTTGATCTCCCGGCACCACGGGCTTCCGGAACTTGACGCCGTCGATCGACATGAAGTAGACCACTTTCGACTCCGGCTCGTCGAAGTGATCCATCAACAGCATACCGCCCGCCTGGGCCATCGCTTCGACGATCAGCACCCCTGGCATGATCGGATGGCCTGGGAAGTGGCCCTGGAAGAATGGCTCGTTGATCGTGACATTCTTGAGCGCCGTCAGCCGCGTGCCGGCTTCGATCTCGAGGATCCGGTCCACGAGCAGGAACGGATAACGGTGCGGCATCACCTGCATGATGCGGGTGACATCGAGGGCGCTGGGATCGATGCGATCTGCCTGTCGAGAGATTGCACTTGCAAGTTCGACATTCCCCTGATGACTTGGTCGTTCGGCCATGATATGTCCCTCCAGCCTGGCGCCGAGGAGGGCGAGATCGCCCACCACATCGCCGATCTTGTGACGCACGAATTCATCGGGCCAGCGCAGTGCTCCCGATTCGATGCCCGTACTGGACAGCACTACCGCCATGTCGCTGGTCGCTCCACGCAACAGCCCTCGTGCCCGAAGCGCCTCGACCTCATGGACGAATCCAAACGTCCGCGCCTCAGCGATCTCTTCACGAAAGGTATTGTCGGTGATCGCGATCTGACGCGATTGCCGGCCAATGAGGGGATGCGCCCACTCGATCGTCGCGGTGATGCAGAGTCCCTCACCAGGGACCACCGTGTACTGCGCCTCGCCGGCACGCACGGTGAAGGGGCGTCGCACCACGATCCGCGCCGGACTCCCCTCCTGTTCGCGTTGCCCCGCTTCATCGAGCGCGGCAACCCACGGCGAGAAGGAACCATTGCCGATCGGCAGTTCTGGCCCATCGCTTTCCACTCGCAGATCGTCGATGCCGGCGGCGTACACCGAGGCCATCAAGTGCTCCACGGTCTGCACTTCGGCTCCGGCCGGCCCGATCGCCGTCCGGCGCTCCGTGGCACTGACGGCGTGCGTGCGCGCAGGGATCGACTCGGCCTGGGGGAGGTCGGTCCGCACGAAGCGGATGCCGGCGCCGGACTCGGCCGGGGCCAATCGAACGGTGACCGTTCGTCCGGTGTGCAGGCCGACACCGGTCACCGTGATCTCGCGTGCGATGGTACGCCTAGGCATCGGCATCCCGGATGAGGCGTTCGAGCGAAGCGAGGTGTGGCGTGAGTCGATAGAGTGTGGCTTGGGCCCGGAGGAAGTCCCGATGGGCCCTTGCTGGATAGCCCGAGACCGCCGCACCATCCGGCACCGAGGCGATCACACCGGCCTGCGCACCGATCCGGGCATCGTTGCCCACTTGGATGTGGCCGGTCAGGCCGGCTTGACCGGCAATGACCACCCGATCCCCTACCCGTGTGCTGCCTGCAATCCCGACACCGGCCAGGACGAGACAGTGCTCACCGATGCGCACGTTGTGGCCCACGTGGACAAGATTGTCGATTTTCGTGCCACGGCCAATGACGGTGTCCTCGAGTGAGCCGCGATCGATGCAGGTGCCAGCACCAATCTCGACGTCGTCGCCGAGGATGCAACCGCCGACCTGGGGGACGCGTTCATGGCCACGCTCGGACGAGAGGAATCCGAAGCCCGGACTCCCGACGATCGCCCCAGTCTGGCAGTAGACCCGATCACCGAGCACCGAGCCCTCGTGCACTACCACACGCGGATCGAGGCGAACGGCTCGGCCCAGGATGACTCCGCGTTCCAGCACGACATGGGGGCCGATCCGGCAGCCATCGCCGATCACGACCTCCGGTCCGATCACGACGCACGCGCCGATGCTCACATCGTGGCCGAGCGTGATGCCGCGGCCGAGGTGGGCAGATGCGTCGATGTCCGGTGTCGGGTCGACAGTGTCGTGCAGCGCTCCGGCAAGGATGGCGATCGCTCGCATCGGATCGGCAACGACGATACGCGTGAGCGGCCCGGCCACATGCTCCAGATCTGCCGAGACCAGCACGGC
>JBDTNH010000056.1:0-16518 GCA_039933845.1 Gemmatimonadota bacterium | reverse complement strand
CCCACCAGGCTCGTACCTGTAGCCGCCGAGGATGATGCCGAGCGAGTCGTGGGTCGCGTAGGCGAACGCTCGGAGAAAGAGCGAGCCACCGGCGTTCCGATAGTGCGCCGCGATGCGCTCGTGGCCTTGGACCGGCGGACTCCCGCTCGAGAGGACGAAGCCGTCGGTCGTGAAGAGCGCCGCCAACGCCTTGGCATCACGACCCTGCCATGCGGTTTCGTAGTCACGGAGCACCCGTGCCAGCGAGGGAGGCAGGGTCACACTGGCTTGTTGAGGGGCCTGCGCTGCGGCACCTGCCGTCAGGAGCAACAGTGCACCAATGAGTCGAATCCGCTGCATCTCGATCTCCGTTCAGGTCAGCGCGCGTGCGTTCACCACCAACCCTTCCCGGGCGGTGACGATGCCATCGGATGGTGCGACCGACATGCGTGCCGGACCGGGTGTCCGACACGCCACGGGCTACGGTCCGTCGGGTATCTTCGGCTCCACCAGCCGCGCGAGTTGCGCCAATGATTCCTGCCAGCCGAGATAGCACATCTCGACGGGTATCACCGACGGTAGTCCAGCCTGCACAATCTTCAGGTCGGTGCCACATGACACCGCCATCAGGTCAATGGTGACGTCGATCTCACCGGGCAAGTTCGGGTCCTCGAACCGGTCCGTGTAGCGGATCCGTGACGATGGCGTGAGCTCCACATACGTACCACCAAATGAGTGACTCGACCCGGTGCCGAAGTTCGTGAACGACATCCGGTAGCGACCGCCGACTCTCACGTCGGCCTCGTGGACCGTGCAGACAAAACCGTAGGGTGGCAGCCAGCGCGCCATGGCGTCGCGATCGGTGAACGCGCGATACACGCGCTCGGGTGGTGCGGTGAGTACGCGGTGCAGTCGAACGGTACCGGTGGTGGTCTGGTCGGTCATGGGTCAATCCTTCATGCGGACGTGACAGAGAGAATTCGGTCGTTGGAGCCGTGCAGGCTTGCCCTCTACGGCGTCACCGCCGCCGGCAGCAAGGTGATGTGCACGTAGTTCTCGCCTCGCAGGTACTTCCGTGCCGCACCCTGAATCTTCTCGGCCGTCAGGCCATCGACAAGCCGACGAAAGGTCAGGATCTCCGCTGGATCGTCACCATACTCGTAGGCCTGGCTCAACCGCCCCGCCCAGAATGTGTTGGTCTTGAGTGCGGTCTCACGCGCCCTGATCTGTCCCTCCCGCACCTTTTCCAGTTCCGCCGCAGTCGGTCCGCCCTCAGCGAGTGCCTTGATCTCGGCCAGCACGGCCTGCTCGAGTTCCGCCGCGCGTTCGGGCGCACTGCCGAACTGGACAACACCCAGGAAGATGTTCGGGTAATCCCGCTCACCCTGCAGCATCGCGTTCACGCTGTACGTGCCCCCGAGCTTCTCGCGCAGATTGTCAAGCAACCGGTTGGTGAGCAGCTCGCCCAGGGAGCTCATCACGTAGTTCTCCCCGGCGTCCCACGTGAAGGGCCCGGAGAAGACCATCACCGTCTGGCTCTGCGGCTCACTGCCCACGCGCACCACCTTCTCGATCGAGCCCGTGGGCGGTGTGGGCCCCACCGGGAGCCCGGATTCCTTGCGGCCCAGCGATGGCAGGCCGCCGAGATAGCGCTGCACCAGCGGCTTCAGGGAGTCGACATTGAAGCTGCCCACGATGAAGAAGGTGAAATCGCTCGCATCGGCGAAGCGCTCGCGATAAATCGCCAGCGCCCGATCGAGATTGATCTCATCGAACAACTCCCCCGACATCGGCTTCTCTCGCGGCGAGTGATTCGTGATCGTGGCGGTCACGGTGTCGGAGAAGGTCTTCTGCGGGCTCGCCGACAGATTCGCCATCGACGCCTGCATCGACTGGCGGAAGGCCAGGAACGCGCTGCTGTCGCGCCGGGGCGCCGTGAAGCGGAGGTAGACCAGCTGTAGCATCGTCTCCACGTCGGCGGCACTCGAACGTCCGGAGACTCCCTCAGTCTGATCGCCGATCATCACGCTGGCGGAGGCCGACTTGCCGCTCAGTGCCTTCCGAAGATCGGTGGCACTCAGGCTTCCCACGCCGCCGACATCCGCGACCATCGTGGCGAAGCGCGCGTCGGTCGCCAGGGAATCAGGCACCAGCGAACTCCCGCCAGGACTGGTGGCGCGAAGAATCACTTCATCGTTCTGGAAATCCGTAGGCTTGAGCACCACCCGCACGCCGTTGGCGAGCTGCCACTCGGTGATCCCCAAGTCTGGGATCGTCCGTTCCGCGGTGATCGCGGCCGGTTTCGGCACCTGCGCGAGGAGCCCGCCGCTCACGACACTGTCGCGGTAGGGCTCGATCGACTTCGCCTGGACCGCGCGGTAGACGCGCAGCAGGTCGGCCTCTGTTGGGGGCGTGAGGCCTGACTTTGCGGGCGCACTGGCGACGATCACCGGGCTCGTGGGCGTGAGCAGCGCCTGCATCGCGGCGTTCACCTCGGCGAGCGTGACGGTCGGATTGATCCGCTGATAGAGTCGATATTCCCCGGCAGAGCCCGCCACGTCCTCGCCCTGGAGGAAATGGCGTAGCAGCTCGCCGGCCCGCGTGCCCGAGAAGTGCTTGTCGGCCTCGCGGAAGTTCGTCTCCTGTCCCCTGGATGCATCGGCCACCGCGCGCGTCAACTCTCCAGCGGTGAAGCCGTGGCGTCTGGCCCGCTCGGTCTCGGTGAGCAATGCCCCGAATCCGCTGGTGAGACTCCCCTCGGGGACCCCGCCCAGGAGGGTGTACGAGTCGGCGCTGCCGACGAGGTACCCACGGAACGCCGCGCCGAACGCGAACGGCGGGTTCGGCTTCTGGGTGATCTCCGCGAAGCGTGCGTTGAGCATCGCAAGTCCAAGTCGTTCGACATACCGATCCCGGAACGATTGCACGATCGAGTACGCACGCCTCGGCAAGATGCTGTAGAACTGGATGCTGGAGTTGGTTGCCTCGGGGTCCGTCGTGACCGCGACGTATACACTGTCGTGGGGCGGAATCGGATACGTCGGGCGCACCATCGCGGTGCCGCGCGGAATCTTCGAGAACTCGGCGCGGATCATGGCCTCAACGGAATCCTTGTTGAAGTCACCGACCGCCACCACGGCCATCAACTCGGGGCGATACCACGTGTGGTAAAAGCGCGTGAGGGCGTCGTGCTTGAAGTTCTGGAGCCCATCGAGGGTCCCGATGATCATCCGGTCGGCGTAGCGCGATCCCTTGAGCAGCACCGGGAATTGCGCATCGCGCATCCGCGCCGCCGCCCCGCGACCCAAACGCCACTCCTCGATCACCACGCCGCGTTCGGCATCGATTTCGGCAGAATCGAAGGTCACGCGGCTGGCCCAGTCACCCAGGATGCGGATCCCCTGCGACAAAAATGTGCCGGTGTCGGTCGGCACCTGGAGCATGTAGACCGTTTCGTCGAAGGAGGTGTAGGCGTTCACGTCGGCGCCGAAGCGCGAACCGATCGACTGGAGATAATGCACGAGCTCGTTCTTGGGGAACGATGTGGTGCCATTGAACGCCATGTGCTCGACGACGTGGGCCAAACCGCGCTGGTCAGCCGACTCGACCACCGACCCGACCCGTACCGCCAGCCGCAGTTCGGCGCGCGCGGCAGGGTAATGATTTTCCATGATGTAGTACGTGAGGCCGTTGTCGAGTGTGTCGACGGTGACCAGCGGATCGAACCCGATGCGTCCCGCCAGTTGGGCTGACGTGAGCGGGCCCGTGTCCTGGGCGGCCAAGGCCGGGCCGACGGCGAGCGTCAGGGTGGCAAGTGCGATGAGGCAGTGGCGCGACATGGTCGGACTCCTGAGGATTCGCCCGCGGGCGGTGAACCGGTACCGGTGAGGATACCGCGTGGAGTACGGCATGGATAGGGGGAAACGGGTGACGCGCCTTGGTTTAGCTCCGCAGGGCCGGTGGGGCCACGAACCGCCGTGACGCGCGTTCGTATGAATGCGCCAGTGCCAGCAGTCGTGCATCGCTGCCCGGCAGTCCCACAAACGAAATATTCCCACCCGGCATGCCGTCGGGTCCGAGTCCGGTCGGTACCGAGACTTCCGGAAGCCCAAGCCAATTGCCGTAACCGAGCGTGGTGCGGATGTCGGGCCACGGATCGACGGCGCGCGGTGCGGGGAACGGCATCGTCGGGTAGATCATCGCCTCGATCTGTTCCGTCCGGAAGGTGTCCGCGAGTTGCGCCACGACGTCGCGGCGCGACCGCGCAAATGAGACACCAGCGGGGTCCCGCTCGTATGGTTCCACCATGATGCGCGACATCTCCGACCAGTCGGTCGGCAGGACATCATAGAACGACTGATATGCGGCGAGTCCGCGGCGGACCATTGCGCGTGGATCGCCAGCGTGACGCTCGAAGTAGCGAAGGAGCGCATTGGCGGTCGCCGCTGGCGAGCGCGAATCGGGCGTGACGTCGCCCCTGGCCTTCGCGGCATCGGTGAACTGCTGGCGCACGGTCCGGAGCGTGACCGTTGGTGTGGATTCTTCGACCACAGCACCGGCAGTCATGAGGTCGCGGAGTGCGCGATCCCAGAGCTCGAGCGAGGCGGTGGTCATCTGGTCGCGTGGGACGTGTGCCGTCACCAGTCCCAGTCGGGCACCATGAAGGGCGTCTTCGGCCAGTGCAGCGAGTGCACCGTGGCGCCACAGTGTGGTGAGGGCGAGGCCATCCGACGCATCTGGGCCGGCAATCGCATCGAGCATCAGGGCGGCATCGGCGACATGCCGAGCGAGTGGACCGTGCGTGTCGAGATACGGCCAGGTCGGGATCACGCCGGTGCGTGGCACGAGGCCGAAGGTCGGCTTCATCCCGACGACACCGGTGAATTGCGCCGGAATCCGGTTCGATCCACCGTCGTCGGTGCCCAAGGCGGCGAAGGCGATGCCGCTCGCGACTGATACTGCCGAGCCGGCACTGGAGCCGCCGGGGGTGCGGGTGTGGGTCGGGTCGTAGGGGTTCTGCACTTGTCCCGCGAGTGAACTGGTGCCATTGCCCCGATAGGCGAAGTCATCCGCGCTGGTCTTGCCGAGGACGACCGCGCCGGCTGCGCGGAGTCGTGCGATCTCCAGCGCATCGGTGTTCACCGGATCGGGAAAGAGGCGCGACCACGCCGCGCTCGACGCGGTGGTCGGCAACCCACGCATGTCGTAGATCGCCTTGCCGAAGAGTGGCGCACCGTCGAGCGGACCACGAAGCGCGCCACGACGGGCGCGCTCATCGGAGGCGCGGGCATCGGCGAGCGCCATATCCGACAGCATGTCGGTCGAGTGGAGCACGCGGTTCCATGCCAGGCTGCGATTGATGGCTGCCTGTGTCACCTCGGCCGCCGTCCATTCGCCGCGAGCGCGACCGGCCTGGAATTCGAGGATGGTCCCCCGAAGCGGGTCGCTCACCTGGGCAGGCCAGCGGAGGAGCGGCACGGCGAAGAGCGCACTGAGGCTGCCGAGCGCCTCGCGTCGGGAGAGAGGCATGCTGACCTGACCATTCTCACTGGCACACGCCGATGTCGGCGAGTGCGAGCGTGGTAAAGGTGATCCATTCGTACGAGCCGCGCTCGTAGAGTATACCGACCCGGCCATCGGGAAGGACAACAAGTGTGGAGTAGGCTGCCATGCCTGGTTCGATCACGTGCCCACTGGACCATGTTGTGCCGTCGTCGCACGAGAGGCGAATCGTGAGGTTGCGTCGTGCTCCGGGGTCACTGGTATTGCTGAAGAGGAGCCAGTGCGAGCGTGGCTCGCTGGCTGGCGCGTCCGGTGCGACCCGGGTGATCGAGGCATTGTTGCCCGGATCGACGAGCGCTGTATCGAGGTGTAGCCCTCGGTACGATGCACCGCCGTCGGTCGAGATCGCCACCTGTCGGCCCACTCGGAAGCGGCCATTCAGCATGAGTCGGCCATCCGACATTTCGACGCTCTTGTTCTCGTCGACGTCGGGCCCGGCCAGCGCGCCATGGTGCCAGGTGGCGCCGTGATCGTCACTCCAGACGGACATTCCGAAATTCCTGTCATCCGATCGGACGACATACTGCTGCACGAGTCTGCCCGCGAATGCACCGTGTCGGAGTTGGATGCCCATGCCGGATGCGGCGAAGATGCCACCCCAGGTGCTGTCCTTGATCGAGGGAGTGATGCGCCGATGTTGCCAGGTGAGGCCATCGTCGTCGGACCATGAATAATCGGCCTGGAGCACGTCGGGATCATCTGGATCGTTGCCGGTATGCGCGCCCTGATATCCCTGCCTGATCGAGGCCGCGTGAAAGAGAAAGAGTCGACCGGTCTCGTGGTCCGCCACGAGGGAGGGATCACCGAACCCGAGCGGCGCGGTGTCGGCGCGCACGATCTGACGCGGCAGCCAGGTGGCTCCGCCATCGGTGCTCCGGCGGACCAGCAGGGCGATGTGCGCTGGCAAGTCACCGCCTGCCGGCCGGCCGTCGTAGGCGGCGATGATCGTACCGCGCGGTGTGACCGCGAGGGCAGGAATCCTGTAGATGGGGTACCCCTCGCCGCTCCGCTCGAGGTCGGTTCGCACCGCTGCCGAAGGCGCCGATCGCGTCGCGCTCGCGCAACCGAGGGCGAAGAAGAGCAGGGTGAGGGCCGCCGGGGCGCCACATGTGTGGTCCCCCCTTGCATCACCGTCACCGGGTATGCTGTGTTCCTGCGGCCGCATTTCATCCTCTCACATGGGAGTCCATCGATGGCCACCAAGTCCAAGACCACTACCAAGCCGACTACCGACAAGACCGCGCCGATCACGCGCGCGCGCCTGATCGAACTGCTCAATGAGGATCTCGCTCGCGAGTACCAGGCGATCATCGCCTACACCGTCTATTCCCAGGTCATCACCGGCGCACAATACATGTCGATCGCCAAGGAACTCGAGGTGCACGCCGGCGAGGAGCTGGCGCATGCGATCCTGATCGCGAAGCAGATCGACTATTTCGGCGGCACCCCGACCGTGACGCCCAAGCCAGTCAAGATGTCGGATGACCCCAAGAAGTTGCTGCGTTTCGACCTGCAGAATGAGGTCGACACCATCAAGGCCTACCGCGAGCGGGTCCACCAGTGCGAGGCACTCGGTGAGTTTGCCACCGCGGAACACATTCGCGAGATCCTCAAGCAGGAGCAGGAACACCTGATCGACCTCGCGGAGGCGCTGGGCGAGGCGCCGCCGAACCTCAGCACGAAGTAGGGTTGGTGGTCACGGCACCAGGTCCTGCACCTTCACGATGAAGAGCCCCTCGCGCACCGAGGTGAACACCACGATGCCGCTCTGGAAGAACGGGTAGTTGCTCCACGCGCCGCTTTCGGTGGCACTGTGTCCGGGGCCATCGTTGTTGAGCGGCGCGCTGTCGAAGAAGGCGACTTCGCGTGGATGGGCACGATCACTGATGTCGAGCACGCGGAGTCCGCTGCCATAGTTGGATTCGTAGACCCGATTGCCGACCACGAACAGGTTGTGGTCGGACGACATGACCGGCCCGATGTACATGTTGGCGACCACGGGATCGTCGAGATCGGTCAGATCCCAGACGATCGTCCGGGTCCCCGCGACCTCACCCGCGACCTCATCGTTCTCATCGTTCATGTAGAAGTAGCGCTGCTCGGCGTCGAACCACCCCTGGTGCGCGTACACGACATTCGGGTAGCTGTTGCGACCGAGGACCCGCGGGTTCGCCTTGTCGGTGACGTCGGCGATGTTGATCTCGCTCTCGTTCGATCCCACGCAGATCTCGCGCCCCCGATGTTCGGTGTCCGGTCCGTGATACACCACGCATTGTGCGTCATGCGTGTAGCCGCGTGACGTCCCCAAGGGACTGTGAAAGCAGCCGGCAAACACCGGATGATCGGGGGTGCGTGCGTCGACCATGTGCAACCCGCCACCGCACGTCTCGCCACCGCTGTTGCTGCCGACAATATAGAGGTAGCCCGTTGCGGTGTCGGCCACCACGTTGTGGGCGCTGAAGATCTCGTGATACGTGGTGTCGGGTGCGAACATTTGTGGCGTGCCACGTACTGCGCGGAGCCGGGTGAGGTCGAACACCTGCATGCCGTGCGCACCCGAGCCGTCGGCCACGATGTAGGCGTGGTTGTTGGCGACCTTGATGTCGCGCCAGACCGATGGCGGAGAGCCGACGGTGCGCGGCAAGTCGCCGACCACTCGGGGCGCCGCAGGATCGGTGACATCGACGAACGATATCCCGTCGCGGCGCGCGACCAGCGCATAGTCGCGATGGGTCTCTGGGTCGGTCCAGCCCCAGACATCGTTGACCCACGCGCCGCGGGCGCCACCCAGGGCACTGGTGGTGAGATGGGATACGACTTCGACACTGTTGCAGGTGTAGACCCCGTTGTGGCCGTTCTCGCACTTGGCCGACTTGGCCGTTCCACCGCCCAGCACTGCGATCTCGCCGGTGAGCAACTGGCGGGTCTGCCAGGCCGTGCCCGCGCGCGCGGTGACCAGCACGCGTCCCTCGCCGAAGTCGCGCATCGGCATCCCGACGAACGCGCGATCGCCACTGGATGCGATGCTGTATCCGAACTGGAAGGGCCAGTTGGTCCCGTCGGCGGAATCGGCCGTGAAGCGCACCGCGGAGGTGGCCTCGCCCTCGGCGTTCATGATGTAGCGGTAGACGTAGCCATTGCCGCGATTGGCGTTCGGTGCGCCGACCCAGGTCTCGTGCCCGACTCGGGTGATCGCCGCGCCGAATCCGCTTCCCCGGCCACCATCGAACGGCTGCAGGAGGCCACTCACTCGCCACGTGCTGTCGGTCCGTTCGAGCGTGATGATCATGCCCGCACCGGGAGCACCGACGTAGCCCCGATCACCATCGAGCAGCACGGCGGCCCCGAGTTGGGCGCGGTTGCCGGTGAGGGCGGCGGGGATGCCGAGCAGGGTCGGTATGCCCCAGGTCCCATCCGGGTGGCGCTCAACCACGTAGGCGGCGCCGGCATTCGCGTTGGAACCAGGTGCACCGATCAGGAGCCAGTCGCCACTCCGGCTGATGGCGGTGCCGAAGCCTTCGACCCCCGCGGTGTCAACTGGGGAAAGGTCGCCAGCGGTCAGCCAGCCGTGGGCCGTATGACGATAGGCGTGGACCATGCCGGTCTCGCCAGCCGCGGGTGCGCCAATGACAAGTTCATTGCTCGAGAGCAGCACCGCGCTGCCGAACGCGCCACCGGTCGGTGTCGAGAGCGACGCGGACTCCTGCCACGCAGCCGTCGGAGTGGCACGAACGAAGGTGTACACGCGACCGCGACCGTCTTGCTTGGCCGGTGCGCCAACGACCATGATGTCGTTGTCCACGGCGATCGCATGGCCGAACGAGTCCATGCGTGCCGAATCGGGTGCGATCAGCCGACCGCGCTCTTGCCATCGACCCGAGGCATCGACACGGTAGCTGTAGACCGTTCCTGGTCCGTACCAGTTGAGCGGTTGGCCGACGAACAGCTCGGAACCGTTGGCTGCGATGGCGCGGCCGTAGTTCGGCGACTGGGCCGTGGCGGTCGCGGTGATGGCGAGGGTGGCGAACAGGACGGCGATCGGTGGACAACGTGACATGGTGGGCTCCGGCGTGTGCGTTCCTGGGGCTGTCAAGGCGATTGTGCAATCGTTGGAAGGTACGGCGAAACGGCGGGGATGGTGACCACGGGGGCCGAATCGCGGCCTAACCGTTGTCGTCGCCGCCCCGAATCCATTCCTCGTCGCTCATCGCGGCGCGGTTGGCCAGCGATACCCGTGCATCGTCACCGACCGGGAACCGGAACTGCTCGCCGGTGCCGGTAATGATGCCGAGGATCGTTTCGCCGACTTCGATCGGATCGGTGGCGGAGTCGAGCGCGTCGGTGAAGTACCTGGCCAGACGACGTTCGGTCGGATATTCCGATGTGCCGCGATCGGTCATGAGTGACCGGAGCATGGCGGTGTCGGTGGTGCCCGGTTGCACCACGGCGACGCGGATGCCGAACGGATGCACTTCCTGCGCGAGGGCCTCGCTCAGCGCCTCGACCGCGAACTTGGAGGCCGCGTAGGGACCGAGTGGCGAGGAGGCGAGCCGGCCCGAGACCGACGAGATGTTCACGATGCAGCCGGCGCCGCGCGCGCGCATGCCGGGCAGGACGGCCTTGATGCACCGGATCATCCCGAAGTAGTTGGTCTCCATCGTCGCCCGAAAGTCCGCGAGCGGCAGTTCCTCGATCGTGCCGCGCCGGACGATGCCGGCGTTGTTCACCAGGACGTCGATGGAGCCGTGCTCCACAATGAGCGCGGCGATGCCATCCCGCACCGACGCATCGGAGTCGATGTCGAGTTCGGCGAGGCTGATCGGCAGCGACTCAGCGGCGGCGTCTGACTCGAGCTCCGCGCTGTTGGTCGTGTCGCGCATCGTGGCGATGACTCGATGACCCGCTCGTGCCAGCACCAGCGAGGTGGCGAAACCGATGCCGCGATTGGCACCCGTGATCAGGACGGTGGACATCAGTTGGCTCCTTGGTGGTTACCGGCCTCAAGAGCCGCCTGGATCCGCCGGCGCATCGCCTCGAACTCTCCTGCCGAGTAGACGGGACCCTCCACCGTGCGTGGGTCGATCGCTCGACCCTCGAAGGCGTCCCCGGGGTGCCGCGGGAAGAAATGCATATGCAGATGCGGCAGGATGTTGCCATGCATCTCGTAGTTGAGTTTCACGGCGCCGGTCACACGCTGGACCGTGCGAGACACTCGTCGGGCGTCGGCCATGAAAGCGGCCGCCTGCTTGTCATCGAAATCGTGCAGCTCGACCACATGCACACGCGACACGAGGCAGACGTACCCCGCCATCGCCGCATCAGCTGGCATCGTGAGCCAGGAGGCGGGGAGCGTGGTGATGATGTCAAGCGGTTCCCCGCGGACGCAGATGGGACAGTCGCTGCCGTCGAGCAGCCCCTGCCACCGCGTCGGGTTGTTCCAGCTGGTCATCGGTCGATGGTCGATCCTCAGATGGGGTCTGTGTTGAGGTCTCGCAGGTAGTACCAGAACACGGTACCCGCAATCATCACAATCGTAAGCACCTTGAGCACGAACCGGACCGTGAGCTCACCACCGAGCAGGTGGTACACCAGGGTGGCGCCGTCGCCCAGCAGTGCACTCGCGGCCACGAAGAGTGTCATGTAGGTCAGCCAGCGCCGCACCTTGGACGCTCGCTTGGCGGGGTCGTGCTTGAGCTCGCGCGCCGTCAGCCTGGCAAGAAACAGGAACACCGGAAGCGCGACAACCAGGATCGCGATCGACCAGCGGATCGCCTGTCGGACCGGTTCGACCGCAGCCCCCGGCTCGGGGAAGGTGAACTCGATGAACCGGAAGAGCAGTCCGCCAAGGTTGAATGCACTCATGTAGAGTGTGGTGAAGAGCAGCAGGTAGAGAAACGCCTCGCGCGCCGAGAGGTACGGCACGGGCGTCGGGACCGGAATCGGGAAGGGCGTATCGGCAAACTGTCCGAGTGCGCTCCGGACCTGGTCGATCGGCCAACCAGCGTCCCGGAGTGCACGCTCCAGTTCCGGTCGAGCGATTCCCTGTGCCAATCCGGCGCGAACAAAGTCATGCAGTTCCTCAGCGATTGCCATCCTGGCCTCCATTCGATGAAGGGTGGGTCGGCGATGCGTCCAGGCAGATCAATACACGCTCCGCACCACCGGGAGCCACGCGCCAGCGTCGACGATCTTGCCGTTGCGGTATCCGCTCATTCCATCGCTGGCACTGTGGATCAGCAGCAGGGCACCCGGTTTGCCGTACTGCCGCATCAGGTCGAGCATCGTGTCGATCTCGCCATCCCACGGATAGCCGAACACCACGTCGAACTCATCGAGTGCCATTCCAAGAATTCGGTAGCCTGATGGTCCGGTGCCGAGCGTGCCGGTCCGCACGTCGCCATCAGGGCCACGCCAGGTATAGCCATCGGGCAGGAAGCTTCCGGCGGCGAAGCGTGCGGATGCGCCGAAGTGCATGGCGAGTTCACGAGCGGTTGCGGTCAGTGCGTCGTCGAGTTCGATCCCCACGGCGTCGTAGCCGAGCAGGTCGGCGAGGACCGTGATCACGCCGGTCGCCGATCCCCACTCCAGAAAGCGGAGTCCGTCGCCGGCATAGGGCCAGAGGGCCTCGGCGACGAGATCGTAGTCGGCGGCCACGAAGGGATGGAAGGGCCGGTCGAGCGACGTCGCATCGAATCGTTCCCAGAGCCGCCAGCCCTCGGCGCACAGTGCGGCGACGCGGGCTCGGAGTACCTCATCCGTTGGCGGTGGTGGGGAGACTTCGGGCACCGGGCAAAGGTAAGCCGGCCAACGTCCGGACAGGGTCAGGGCGTGGTGGCCGGGTGATCGGGTCCGAATGCATCGCGGGCCACGCGCCAGGTGCCATCGATGTCGTGATGATAGATCACGAGTCCCCACCCCGTGTCTTCGGTGGGCGTGCTGCCGTCGCGGGGGGTGTCGACCGACTTGTAGCTGTAGCGTTCGAAGGCCCATTCGCCTGCCACTTCGAACTCCTCGGTGGTCTTGTCCCAATGGGTCTCGAACGTCTCGACGTAGCCCTTGGCCCAGTCCATGACCGCCTTGCGGCCGACCAGGGGTGGGGCATTGGGGATGAGGAACACCACGTCGTCCGTGAACATGGCGTTCAGCTGATCAAGGTTGTTTGAGTTGATGGCCGCTGTATAGGCGAGGTGTGCGAGGCGCGCGGTCGAGTCGACCGTCGTACTCGCGATGGTGTCGCCCGCTGGGGCCGCGGTGTCATCGTTGGACGGGGTGCAGGCGATGGCGGCCATGGTGGCCATGAGACACACGGCGGGAAGAGTCGGTCGCATGCGTCGCTCCTGAATGGTGGCGGGATTTTGCAAAGCTATCACGAGCGAGACGTCACCTGACGCCAGTTGCCCGCGGTGGCCAAGGCTGGACCAGTCCGGCGCTCAGGCCCCATCGCCCATCGTGGGAGAGGCCGCGGGCGAGATCGACGCGGAACTGCATCGCGGTGAGGTCCGGGGCGCCAAGTTGTAGCCCGATGCCGGTGTCGAGGAACCACTGTGATGTGGCCGGTGTGGAGGCGCGCTGCGTAAGGCGGGCCGCATCGACGAAGCCGCCGACACCGATCGTCACGGGTCCCACCCTTCCGAGCGGAAGGTCGGCGGCCGTGCCGCCATGCACCACGGTACGGGCCGTTCGGTCGCTCGGGAGCAGGTCGTTGACCAGGAAGGGGCGAGAGCGGAGTGGGATCTCATGCGAGATGCCGCCGCCGACCACCGGCCAGAGTCCGCGTGGTGTCGTGACGGTGGTGTGGGCCAGCCCCAGACGGCCGGAGAGCACCGGGGTGAAGGTCCGGGTCGTCGAGCGCCATGCGACGCTGGCATTGACGCGCTGATAGTCGCGGGCCGTGCCGCGCGCGAAGGCCTGCTGGACGGCGCCGGTCAGGGCCAGGCGATCGCCTGGGTCGTGCACTCCCCCCCCCACTGTGGCAGCGAGGTACCGCTGATCGCCCCAGCGTTCAAGCTGCACTCCACTGACCAATTCGAGATTCGGGGTCATCCAGCCATGCAGGTCGATGCCGCCGCTTCGACGCGATGCGGTCTCGGTGCCATCGTCGAACCGGAAGCGTTCCCACCTGCCATGGACACCAAGGACGAGTGGCACGCCGAGCCGGAGCGGCGCCTCGAGGCGCGCGCGGACCCCCGGATTCGATCGCCGCCAGCGCCACTCCAGCGTCAGGCGCTCTCCCCCCCCCGTAAGGTTGGCGAGTGCCAACGCGGTCTCGTCCGCAGCCAGCGCCCTCGCGGCACTCACGACCAGCAGGCGCGGGAGCGACGGCATCACCGGGAGCTCGACGACGCGGGCATGGACCTCGACCCGGTCGTCGCCGACCGGGACATACGCGATCCGTGCCTCCGATACACCCGGCACATCGGCAAGTCGTCGCGCAGCGAGGGCGAGGGCTGAGTTCGTGAGTGGCAGGGTGCGGTGCAGGTCGATGGCGTCGGCCAGGACGCTGAAGCGGATCCGTCGGCTGCCATCGATGCGGAGCAGGTCGAGCGTGGGAGTGCCGATGCGATTCCATGAGACGAGCGCCCCGTCATGATTGCCGACGAGGTATTGACTCACCGCGAGCAATCGACGCGCGAGGGTGTCGGTCGGTACCTGCCCGAGGTAGGCCGTGGCCAGGTCGATGGCCCGCCGGTGATCCCCGCGACGGAACGCGATGCCGGCGCGCTCGCGAAGGACGAGTGCCTCAGCGGGACATGCGATCCCCGCCTGCACAAGCTGGCGCTCGGCCTCGGTCAGATCGTTCCGGGCTGCCGCGTCGACGGCGCGGTCGAGCCATGGTGGGCAGGGGAGCTGCGGGCTCACATCCGGGCTGGCTGCTGGCGGAGTCGAGTCGGGCGCGGCGGTCTCCTCTGGCGTCACGAGGAGTGCCCAGCGGTCGGCTCCGTCCCACTGAGCCGTGAACGCGGCGCTGTCGAGCGCGCGGTATGGCCCGACGGCTGGATCATGGAAGACCACCGTGCCATCGTGCCAGGAGACGATGACGACGTAGTGGAACCGTGTGGCAGACACCTGGATGAGGGCCACCACCGGCATGCTGTCACGGAGAGATGCCTGGACGCGGATGGCACTGCCCACGAATGGCTCGACGTCCCATCGGCGTGCACGCGTGGCCAGGACCAGGTCGGTCGTGCGGATGCCGCCAAGCTCGGGATGGACGAGGTTGGCAAAGTCTTCGGCGAAGACCCCGCGACGGCCCCACCACCGCTCGACCATCGCGATGGCGGCACCGCCGCAGAGCAGCCACGATTGTGCGAGATACGGTACGTGGAGCGTGTCGGATCGTGCCGCAACCGGCGCGGCGGCACTCGAACGTGCCGGCACCAGCACGCACGCCGTGACCGTCAGGGCCCACCACCCTCGAGGCATGCGGGACCCGAGACTGCTCGCCTAGCTGGTGACCAGAATCAGGACCAGCAGGATGATGATGATCGCCGTGGTACTGATGACGACATTGCTCCGCCCGCCCGCCAGCACACGATCAGCAAGCCGCTCAGCTGCAGCATCATCGAGCACGGCGACCCGGGCGGCGACAGCATCATCACTCAAGCCCAGCTTGGCCATGGCCGACTTCCCCTGCGCCGTCGCGAACGCCCTGGTGAGGGTGGCGCGCGCATCGGTCGTGGGGGCCGTCACGGCACGGTCCATCGCCGAAACGTCAATGATGCTGCGGGATTGTGCCGCCAGGGGCACGATGGTGCCACCAACGGCGATGGCGGCAAACACGGCGAGCGGAATCAGCTTGGACATCCTGGGCCTCCCTGAGGCATGAATGAAGCGGGCGGGGGCTGGTACGCGGTACCGAAAGCTAGTGACGGTCGGGCGGAATCCGCGCACACATGCCACTTCTCCGAGCCCGGGCGAGGTCGTAGCTTCCGATCATGCCTCATACCCAGATCCTCGGGACCGGACACGCCGTCCCTTCCCGCGTCGTCACGAACGACGAACTCGCGGCGATCATGGATACTTCGGATGAGTGGATCACCCAGCGGACAGGGATTCGGCAACGCCACTGGGTGAGTGAAGGAGAGAGCGGTGTCTCGCTCGCCAAGACGGCGAGCGAGCGAGCGATGGAGTCGGCGGGTATCGCCGGCGACCAACTCGATGCGATCGTCTTCGCGACGTCGTCGCCCGATCACTTCGCCCCAGGCAATGGTGTCTTCTTGCAGCACGAGCTCGGTCTCGGCACGATCCCCGCGATCGATCTTCGCGCCCAGTGCTCAGGGTTCATCTACGCCCTCGCGACCGCCAACGCCTACATCAAGGCGGGACTCTTCCGGAATATTCTGGTCGTCGGCCAGGAAGTGCAGAGCACCGCACTCGACAAGACGACACGCGGCCGCAATGTCTCGGTGATCTTCGCCGATGGCGCGGGGGCTGCGATTGTCCGGGCCGTGGAGAACATCGATGGGTCGCAGATCCTCGGGATCGACCTCCACGGCGATGGTGGCCACGCCCGCAAGCTCTGGGTCGACGCACCGGGGTCGATCTACCATCCCCGAAATCAGGCGGCATTCCTCGAGGACAAGGTGTTCCTCGAGATGGACGGGCGAGACGTCTTTCGGCATGCCACGACCCGCATGCCCGAATCGGTCCGTGCCGCGCTCGACGAGGCGCATGTCGACGCGAAGGAACTGACGCTGCTCATTCCGCACCAAGCCAACCTCCGCATCTCGGAGATGGTGCAGAAGGATCTCGGCCTCCGTGACGACCAGGTCTACAACAACATCGAACGGTTCGGCAACACCACGGCCGCGACGATCCCGATTGCCCTCGACGAGTGTGTCCGGGCCGGGACGATTCGACGCGGCGACCTCGTCGCGTTGACCGCCTTCGGCAGCGGCTTCCTCTGGGGGAGCATCGTGCTGCGGTTTTAGCGGGTCCGCGTGTGGCGGACCAAACCGCGGCCTCACGGCCGCGGCT
>JBDTNH010000055.1:0-16678 GCA_039933845.1 Gemmatimonadota bacterium | reverse complement strand
CGGATCACCGACCGGATGGCCGGCGTCGCCACCAGGATCTCGGTCACCATGACTCGGCCCCGTCCATTGAGTCTCGGCAGGAGCGTCTGGGTGATGATGCCCTCGAGCACGAACGCGAGCTGCGCCCGGACCTGGGCCTGTTGGGTGCTGGGGAAGACGTCGATGATCCGGTTGATCGCCTCGGGCGCCGAATTGGTGTGGAGCGTCGCCAGTGCCAGGTGCCCGGTCTCGGCGATGGTGAGCGCCGAGGAGATGGTCTCCAGGTCGCGCATCTCGCCGACCAGGATCACGTCCGGGTCCTCACGAAGGGCATACTTGAGTGCCGAGGCGAACGACGGCGTGTCGGTGCCGACCTCGCGTTGGTTGACGATGCATTCCTGGTGCTTGTGGATGAACTCGATCGGATCTTCGACCGTGATGATGTGGCCACGGCGCTCACGGTTGATCTTGTCGATCATCGCCGCGAGCGTCGTCGACTTGCCGCTGCCGGTCGGCCCGGTCACCAAGACCATGCCGCGGGGACGCTCCGCCAACTTCGCGACGATGGCCGGCAGCTTGAGATCCTCGAAGCTCCGGACGTTGAACGGAATCATCCGGACCACCATCGACACGCAGCCACGCTGCTTGAAGACGTTGCCGCGGAAGCGCGCCAGGTTCTGGATGCCGAAGGAGAAGTCGAGCTCGTCCTCCTGCTCGAAGCGCTTCTTCTGGGATTCGGTCAGCACCGAGTACGCCAGCGTCAGGGTGTCCTTGGGCGACATCACCTGATCGACACTGGAGTTGGTGATCTCCCCGTCGATCCGGAACTTCGGACGTTCACCGGCCGACAGGTGGAGGTCCGAGGCATCGCGCGAGAGCATTTCCTCGAGCAGGCTGCGGAGGTTGAGCGTCATGCGGCGGTCTCCTTGACGATCTCGGCCAGCGTCGTGACGCCGCGCTCGAGTTTCTTGATGCCATCCATCCGAAGGGTCAGCATGCCCTCCTCCACGGCCTTGTCGCGCAGCTCCGCGTTCGATGCCCCGACAAGAATCATCCGGCGGAGCGCCGGCGACATTGCCATCACTTCGTAGAGCCCGGCACGGCCGCGGTACCCCGTTCCGCCGCAGGCATCACAGCCGGTGCCCCGGTAGAACTGGATCCCCTTGAGCGAGGCGACGTCCTCGGAGAGCACATGCAGTTCCTCGTCGCTGTAGCTCACGGGGGCCTTGCAGCCTGAGCAGATCCGGCGGACGAGCCGCTGGGCCACGACCAGGTTCACGGCACTCGCGACGTTGAACGCCTCGATGCCCATGTCGATCATACGCACAATGGTACTCGGTGCGTCGTTGGTATGCAGGGTCGAGAGCACGAGGTGGCCGGTGAGCGCCGCCTTGATCGCGATGCCGCCGGTCTCGAGATCGCGAATCTCGCCGATCATGATGATGTTGGGGTCCTGCCGCAGGAATGCCTTGAGCGCCGACGAGAAGGTCAGGCCGATATCGCTCCGCACATGGACCTGATTGATACCCGGCAGGTTGTATTCGACCGGATCTTCGGCGGTCATGATGTTGGTGTCGATCGTATTGACGCGCTGCAGGGCCGAGTAGAGTGTGGTGGTCTTGCCCGATCCGGTCGGACCGGTGACCAGCACCATGCCGTACGGATTGAGGATCGCCTGCATCAAGTCCTTCTCCGCCTTCGGCTCGAAGCCGAACTTGGACAGGTCAAGGGTCAGGTTGCCCTTGTCGAGGATTCGCATCACGATCTTCTCGCCGAAGAGCACCGGTACCGTCGAGACGCGGAAGTCGATCACCCGCGAGCCCATCTTGAGCTTGAGGCGGCCGTCCTGGGGAACCCGGCGCTCGGCGATGTTGAGCTGCGAGAGAATCTTGATGCGGCTGGTGAGCGCCGCCTTCATCTTGAGCGGCGGCTTCATCACCTCGAGCAGGGCACCGTCGATCCGGTAGCGAATCCGGATCTCGTGCTCGAACGGCTCGACATGGATATCGGAGGCACCCCGCTTGACGGCATCGGTGAGGATGCCGTTGATGAGCTTCACGACCGGCGCATCGTCGACCATCGCCTGCATCGCGGCAGCCGAATCCTCCTCCTGCTGCTCGAGGACCTCGACGTCCTCGCCAATCCCTTCCATCTCGGCCAGAATCGACTGGAGCTGCTCGTCGCCGGTCTCGTAGTGCCGTTCGATCAACGCCTTGAGGGTGTGTTCACCGGCGAGGACCGGGAAGAGGTCGAACCGGGTGATGAACTTGAGATCCTCGAGGAGGCCCTGGTCGGTCGGATCGGCGACGGCCACGGTCAGGGTCCGCCCCTCGCGCCTGAGCGGCAGCACGACGCGCTTGGCGGCGAGGTCAGGCGGAATGAGAGGGATCAGGCGGGGGTCCACCTCGAACTTCGAGAGATCGACGGCCGGCATCCGGAACTGGCGCGCGAGGACCTTCGTCAACTCGAGCTCATCGACCACACCCTGCTTGACGAGGATGAAGCCCAGACGGTGCGAAGTCGACTTCTGCTCGACGAGCGCTGCCTGAAGTTGCGCAGGACTGACCAGCCCCTCGGTGAGCAGGAGGTCACCGAGCCGGTCAACCGAAAGGTCGGCAGAACTGTTGGAATGAGGCTGGGTCACGGTCATGGCAGGGTACGGGTGCAAGGGGGATGCCTCTCGGTCAGAAGCCCGGCCGGGAGGGGTTTGTCAGTCGATTCGGACCAGCCCAGAAAGCCGCTCGACGACCTGCCGAGGCAGGCCAGGGACGCGGTAGAGCTGTTCCGTCTGGCGAAATGGCCCCGCGCTGTCGCGAAAAGCGATAATTGCGGCTGCACGGACGGCCCCGATGCCTGGCAGCTGCTCCAATTCGCGCTGGCTGGCTCGATTGAGGGAGATCCGGGAGGGTTGGCCACTCTGACCAGCATCGGCGGGCGTCCCCGTGAACGTGAGATGGGGGGTCAATCGCTCCAGCGTGGCTGGACCGATACCGCGGACCCGAGCGAGCCCTCTGGTGCCGCCGAACGCCCCGGCGCTCTGGCGATCCGCCACGATTCGCTCCGCCAGGGCAGGCCCGACACCGGGCAGGCGCTGGAGCTCCCGAACAGTCGCTCGATCGACGTCGATCCGCTCCCGAGGACCGAGCGGTCGGGCGAGCGACTCCGCCAGGGCGAGTTGGCCGAGCGGATCACCACTCGGAGGTACGCCCACCGCCTCGAGCCGGACAGCGGTCTGCTTGGGGGCACCTCGGGCCGCCCGGATGCCGTGCCCAATGATTGCCAGCAGCACTATCAGCGCGAGTGCTCGCCGTTCTCGAGGGTCCATGCCAGAGGATGGCGGAACGGGATCTGCTGGCGTGGACCGCGGCGACGCGATGGGGGACGAGCGCTTGCAGCACCGACACGAGCCTACTGCTCGCTGTCGACCTCGCGGAGCACCGCGACGGCGACGTTACCAACCGCCTGGAGTGTCTCGACGCTCAACTTGTCGATCGTGTCATCGGGTGTGTGCCAGGCCGGGTAGTGCCATCCGATCACATCGATCGCCCGGACCCCGGCGTCGATCAGGTTCTTGTGATCGTCGATCAGCATCGTGCCGGATTCATTGACGAAGATGTGGCCGTACCCCATTCGGCTGGCCACCGACCAGACGCGGTCGACCACAGCCGGCGCGGCGATCGAGCTGTAGCCCTCCCGAAGAATCCGGGCTTCCTTCGCGCCGACCATGTCGAACAGCACGGCGAAGTCGGGCTTGACCGTCGCCACCGGATGCTTGGCGTAGTACCGCGACCCGATCAGGACATCGTGATAGTCGCCCTCAAACTTGCCGAAGTCCTCGCCATCGACGAACACGAGGTCGACCCCGATGGCCATCGGCTTGGTCTTGAGCGCGTCCATCACCCCGAGAAGGATCGACACCCCCGACGCGCCGTCGTTGGCGCCGGGAACCGGCGCCGTCTTGTCGCGGGAGGAATCGGCATCCGCCACCGGGCGGGTATCCCAGTGCGCCATGTAGAGCACGCGTGTCGTGGCGGCAGGATTGAAGCGGGCCACGACATTGACCATCGGGACACTGTCGCCCGTGAGGGTCACGTGCTGCCACCGCTGGACGACCACCGTGTCGGCGGTGGCCCGGGCGGCCGAATCGAGCCATGCCGCCATCGCCGCATGCCCATCGGTGCCGGGAATCCGTGGGCCGAAGGCGAGTTGTGTCCCAGCGCGTTCGAGGGCGCGCGCGCCATCGAATTCCGGGACGAACTGCATCGCACCACCGTCGGCGCAGGCGCCGACGAGGGCGAAGGAAAGGGCGAGCCAGGGACGATACGACATTCAGAATCCCCCGAAGGTGGAGATCGGCACGGTCAGGATCAGGGACAGCGACATCGTCGACGTCTTGCGGTCGAGGTGTCGCAACTCGTTCAGAACATACGCTCCCGCGAGTTCCCCGCGCACGCTGCCGACCACGTCGGCGCCGAATGAGAGGGTGACACTCTGCCGACGGATATCCGAGATGGGTTGGCACCCGGCGCCGTCGACATCCTGCAGGCATTCCTGACTGACAAAGCCGTTCCCGGAGATCGAGGTCCGGAGTGGCTTGCGCAGACCCGAGACCGCAGCGGGGAGCCGGAGCGACCATTCCACTGACGCGTTCCAGCGCAGCTCGTCGCGCAGCGAGTGGCGTCCGTTGGCGAGTCGATCGCCCGCCGTGGTCTCGAGGGATCCGGTGAGACGCACCCCGTTGCGGAAGAAGAGCGAGAGATCGGGCCGATAGGAGCGACTCGACGTCTCGTTGAGCGACGGTGGCGAGGCGCTGTCGAACGCCGGCACGCTGCTTTGGACAAAGCGGTCACGCACATTGCCGGACAGCGTGACCAGCACGAGTGGGCCGAGATTCGACCGGGACCAGCGCACGGTCACGTCAGGCCAATCGGTCTGTTGCGAGTTGCTCACGAGGAATCGCGCGTCGGTGGTGCGCTGGTATCGATCGGCATCGGTGGCCCGGTAGCGCGCCGTGCCCGTCAGGCCGAGGGGCAGGTCGAGCGAGGCATCGAGCTGCGAACTCGTGATCTCCGCAGCGCCGACCGCCGACTCATTGCCTTGCGTGAGGAAGTGGTCGAGTCCTCCGATGCCGAGCTGGTAGCCCGCGCCAGGATCGAATGCCGCCAGATCGTACGTCGAGGTGTACGTGTGGGTGCGCTGGGCATCGAGCGGCCGCACGCGGGCGAGGTAGCGCACGATCCGTGCGGAATCGCCGAACAGGCGCCGGACGAGCGTGGCGGGTTCGAGTGTGACACCGAGCGTGTTGGTCCGCGCATTGTTGAGGGTCTGCGGCAGGATGTAGGCTCCCGCCGTGTCACCGTCGACCTGGACCGGATTCCGGGCCGTGAGGCTCCGCGAGAGGACGAAGCTCGAGGTCGTCGTGAGCCGCGGACGCAACCAGCTCGCGAGTGTCGGCGTGAACCCGATCGACGTCCCGATCACCCGATCGCGTTCGACGCCGACATCGACACCGGCGAAGCTCTGGCGCGACGCGTTGGTCAGGCGACCGAGTGGGGTCGAATCCGGGTAGACGCGCAGATCGCGGGTGCTGCTCCAGTTCGCCCCGACGTTGATCGCGCCAAACGGTCGCCAGGAGGTGATCGCCGTGTTGTTCCAGAGATGCTGCAACGAGGTCGTCGGAATCAGGATGGTGTCCTGGATCCGCTCGATCGGCACGAGGTAGGCGGTGACATTGGCCGCGGAGCGTGTCAACGTGCTGCTGAACGTGAGGCTGGACGGGAGTGGCGTGAAACGCGCATTGGCGAGCCCCTTCCCCAGCTCGCTGGCGGCGAGCCATCGGGGCAACCCACCGACGAGACCACCCAGCCCAATCGGAATTCCCGTGCTGGCAAACTGCTTGTCCCAGCCGACGCGTACGCTCCAACTGCTGCCGTCCGATTGACTGTACTCGGTGATGGCATTCGCCGACGAGAGATTCGCCGCCAATGTGAGCGGGTTGAGCAGCGCGCGCGTGAGCAGATTGCCGTCCTGGCGATCCCGACGCACCGACATGGCAAATGTGGTGACGCCACTCTGCGGCTTGCGAAGTCCCTGGAGGTCCTTGCCCCGCACATCGGAGCCGGTGATCAGTTCCGGGTCGACCCGTTGGCCGCTGTAACTCAGGAGCATCGGAATCCGGAGCCCAAGACTCACCGGGAGGAATCGCTCGGCGTTGAGCGTCGTGGTGCCTTGGAGCGAGGTCGTGCTCCGGTAACTCGGCGCCTGACCGATCTGGCGGAAATTACCATCCTGCGAGAGATACTGGACCCCAATGGTGGCGACATCGCTGGCGATCAGCTGGGCCGAGAGGGCGGTCGCGATGCCGACCTCGCTGATCGGCCGCGAAAGCCGGATATCGTCCGTCCATAGTTCGGTCTCGGGAATGGCGACGCCATCGCCGACGAAGCGCATGCCGGTGGCGACATCCTGGACCGCAGCGAGATTCGGCGGATTGATGGTAGGATCGCGCACCTGCACGACGTAGCCTCCCTCACACGCGACATACGCCTCGGGATCGCCACCGCAACTCTCGCCACCGGTGGGCGGCTCGCCGCGCAGGAAGTTCGTCTCGATCTCGGCGCGCATCCGGCGCCACACTTCGAGATCGACCACCAGTTCCGGCGTCCAGGAGAGGGTCGACGCGGGCCCCTCGTAGTAATAGAAGTTGCGATCATCGGTGCCGACCTTCACGAACGCGTGCAGCCGCTGATCATCCCATCCCTCACCCCGACCGCGTGCCCAGACCCGGAGTTCCCGATAGGAGAGCAGATTCTGGGGACCACTCGCAAAACGCGTATACGCCTCGGCGCGCTCGCCCGGACGCAGGTCGCGGGCGACGATGCGCAGCGCCTTCTCGTTGACCTGCACCCCCAGCCCCTCGGCGCCGGTGTTCACCTGATTGAGCGTGCTGCCGAGCCCGGGCGGCGAGGTGTAGCCGAGCTCGATGTTCTCGGTCGAGATCGAGGAGACCGCCACTTCCCCGCGTGGCTGGGCCAATGACCCAGAGAGACCGTCGATCGGGGCGTCGGCGCGCGCGATCCAGGGCGCGCCGACCAGACGCATCCGCGCGAGCGCAAACCGGATCACCGGGTCGGGCTCGCCATTGTCGGGGGGCGTGGCCAGGGTGACGCGCAACTGCTTGACGAGCCGGATGTTGGGCTGGCCGATCGTGCGGTCGACGTCACGGAGCGGCACCCGGTAGAGCGTCCAGCCGGCGACGCGGGTCGAGTCGGTGGGGTCGGTGGCCTGCACGCCGGTGCGCACCAGGTACTTCGGGTCGTTCAGGTCGACGACATAGCGGAAGACATCGTCGCCTGGGCCGCGTGCATCCAGCAGGAGATCGCCGTTGAGATCCTCGGTGTCGAGCACGCCATTGCCGCGGGTGCACCGTGCCCCGAGGTCACCCCACGGAAAGATCTCGACCACATTCGAGAGCTGCCGACGACAGAGTGGCACCACCTGGAAATCGCCGCTTGGCACACTGAGCACCGGTCGGTCACCGAGGATGCCGATGTCGTCCGTCGCAGCGTTGAAGGTGCCGGTCTCCGAACGTTCCGAGTTGATCAGGCCGCTGCCCACATACTGGCGACCGGAGTAGCTCGAGTCGGTGCCGGCGACCGCGAGGGTGGTTGGAGCAAGCGCCAGCGCATCCTCACTCACCGACCCCAGATCGATCACCAGGCGCATGTTGTTGTCGGTGATCGGTCGATTGGATCCCTCGAACACCCAGAACTCGAGGAACTCGTTGCGGGAGAGGTCGCGTCCGGTGAGCGAGATCGGCGTCACCATCGAGCGCCAGCGGGGCTTGAAGTCCCGCCGCGGCTGGGTCCACGCGGCATCGTTGTTGAAGGCGACCGCGCCACCCGCCGTGTCGGCGTGGAAGGTGAAGTAGAGCACGGTCTCCGTGCCGATCTGGTTGCCACCCCGAATCACGATGTTGGTGTCGATATCGATCGGACGGAGTTCGCGCGTCCCCCCCTTGCCGTCGGGCACCAGGTTCTGCCAGATGAGCTGCACGGCATCGGTCGAATCGAAGCGGGTATCGAAGCCGATCTCTTCCAGCCCGACGGTCGAGGTGGGGACCGACGAGTAGCTCCACGCGTTTTCACGGAGCGAGATCGGGATGCCCTGATCGTCCTCGAACTCCTCAAGGAAGGCCTCGCCGCTCCGGTTCGGATCCGGGCGCGAGAAGGCGAGCTCGCCCTCGAGCGTCAGGGTCGATCGTGCCGACGAGTGTTGGGGGGTGAGGCGACCGACGAACCGACTGACGCTCGGCACGTCGAACCGGAAGTCGGCTGACACGCCCCCGATCAGCGAGGCCGTGGGCTCGAAACCGAGCGGTGGACGATTGAAGGCGGTTGCCTCACGCTGGTAGAGCCCGATCAGGTTGATGCCACCCCAATCGCCGAACGCATACCGAGTCGTCAATCCGAAAATGGAGGTCGGCGCCACCGCGAAGAATCCGCGTTGCTCGAACCGGGCGGTCACGGTGGCCGGACTCGATCCGAAGAGCCCCTCCGGGTCAAGGAAGGTCACCTGGCCGTTGTCGTAGTCGATTGAGTAGTCGATGCCGCGGGCGAGTCGTCGACCGTTCACGAGGATCTGCTCGGTCTCCTCGCGGATCTGGGTCGCATTGAGCAGGAGTGCACCGCGATCTCCCCCCCCCGTTGCGAGGTAGGACAGACGCAGGTTGAACTTCGCCGGTGGTCCCTGGGAGTACAGCAGGTAGTCCGGCGTGCGGTAGAGCGAGTCGTTCCGCACCGCGGGATCGCTCACCAACGTCGGGTCGCCGAATGGCTGCAGGTTCGGGAAGACGATGAACTGATCGCCGATGGCCTCGGCGGCTCCGGCATCGCGGGTGCGCGGGAAGAGGCGGTTGTCGACGTCGAAGATGGCCGGATCCGCGGGTACCGAGAGTCCGAACCGCTGCAGCCAGGTCCCGAGCCCGGCATCGGGGCGTTCGGACCGGTTGAGCAGGACGGCCACCTGGAGCGACGCGCGTTCGAGATCACTTCCTGCGACCCGGTAGACGTTGCGCATCGCAAACTGGAAAGTCCCGGTCGCCGGCCCCTGGTTCGGTTCGACCACCAGACGGAGCGTATCGCTCACCAGCGGCTGATCGGTCGCGGGAAACGTGCCGACCCGACTGCCGTCGCGCCGGATGTAACTGACCGCCAGGAAATCTTCGGGATCCAGCTTGGCGCTCAACACGAACCAGAGCCCCGATTGGTCGAGGTAGTAGTCCTGCCCGCGGATGAGGAGTTCCCATTGGAGCGGACCCACCTGCTGGTTGACCGACCCGAAATCGTTGGTGGCCAGGGCCTTGATCCCGCCCAGGTTCGGGTTCAGACCGGTCGCCGTGGCGGCACGGTAGCGATAGATCCGTACATCGGAGGGGCTCACGTTGCCCGGAAGATCGCGCTCGGAGAGGATGAGCGGATCGACCCTCGGAAAGCCGTCGAGCGCGCGCGGGTCGGTGACCCAGAAGAAGCGTCCACTCTCGAAGTCGAGATCCCGCGCGAGCCGGTCCTGCGGTTCGACCGTCTGATCGCCGACTCGGTAGGTGCGCTCAGCCACCACGCTGCCGCTCTGGGTCGCCGCCAGTCCCTGCACCGTGAGTGGACCATACTGGGCCGTCGCACTCACGCCAAAGTTGTTGGTCGGGATCCCGGCGGTCAGAAATCGGGAGCGCGGCGCCCGAAACTGCACCGTGCCGACATCGACTCGTTGGAGGACCTCGTCCTGCAGGCCTTGGTAATAGGCCCGGATCGTGTTGGCGTTGGTGTAGTCGCGCTGAGTGTCGAGGTCGACCTGCACGTTCAGCCGCTGGCCGAGCACCGCATTGAGTTGGAGATCGACCCGATTCTCAATCCGCGGGGCGGTGAACTTCGGCCGACAGCCGGACACCGGATTCTGCAATTCGAACGAGTTGCACCGCAGGTTGGCATAGCGCTCGGAGGTCAGCTGGAGCGAGACCGTGCCATCCATGTCGACCCGGACGAGCCCGGAGGTGATACCGAACACCTCGCGGTCGCGCCGCAGGTACTCTCCGGGCAGGCGGAGGGCCCGGGCGAGGGAATCGCCCTGGTAGAGCCGCCCAAGGAGCCGTTCGCGACGGGCATCGGCCTGGATCCGGCGCACGGTGTCGGCGAGGGCGGCATCGAATCGACGGCCGAATGCCGCCGCATCGCCACGCTCGGAGGGGTGCGTGAGCAGCAGTGCCCCGGGAAGCCTGAGCGGAGCCAGATTGACCGGGAAGGAACCGTGTACCCCCATCCCCGGCCACGCGGTATCGGCCGGGATGGCCTGCGCCGCGGCCAACGCCGGCATGCAGAGCACGCCGAGGAGCGGAACCAATCGGGAACGAGAGGCGACGAGCGATGGAATCGGGCGATTACCTTTTCGGGGAGAACTGCCCAAACCTAGGCCCTCCTCCGGGGGTGCCACAACCGGACCGTGACCTGAGCGCATGCGCCTGATCACTCGCCACATCCTGAGTGCACTCACGGCCCCCTTCTTCTGGGGGGTGATCGCGCTTACCGGCTTGTTGCTCCTCAACCAGCTCGCCCCACTGATCGACAAGTTTGGCGGCAAGGGACTCGCGCCCGAAGTGATCGTCGAAGCGATGTTGCTCGCCCTGCCGGCCCTCTTCACGCTGACGATCCCGATGTCGGTGCTGGTGGCCACCCTCTACGCATACAGCACGCTCGCCGCCGACCTCGAGATGGTGGCAATGTACGCCAACGGCATCTCGGTCTGGCGCATGGTGCGCCCGGCAATGATCGCGGTGCTCCCAGTGATGGCCATCAACTTCCTCATCTTTGATCAAGTGGTCCCACTCAGCAACAGCCGCTACAAGACGCTACAGGTCCTGGTCGGCAACACCACACCGACGCTGCAGTTGCGTGCCGACGAATTGAACGCGCTCGGCAACTCCGGTTACGTCATTCGGGCCCACGACATCCGGCAGGAGACCGGTGGACTCACCGACGTGACGATCTACGACCTGCTGGGACTGACCGTGCGACAGACCATTCATGCCGACAGTGGCCAGTTGGTGCACGCCGCCACGAGTGGCGATCTCCTGCTGACGCTCTACGACGGCGAGGCACTCGGGTTCAATCTCGCCGAGCCGACCCGGGTCGAGCGGACGTTGTTTCGAGTCAACGTGATCCGGCTCGACAATGTCGAGCAGAGTTTTGCCCGGGCACAAGGCGTCGCAGAACGGGGTGACCGCGAGAAGTCCGGTTGTGCCCTCCAGGACGGCATCGCCGAGAGCCAATGGCGGCATCAACGCGCGGTGGAGCAACTCGAACTGCTCACCCGCCGCGACTTGCGCAATCTGGCCGGTCTGCCACCCCTACCGCCACCGCCGGCCCAGACCATGCCCGAATTTCCGACCCGCTGTGCCGGAGCGTGGGGCGGCAGCGTCCAGCATTTCCTCGAGAAGCTCTTCTTGCCCGGGACACTCGAGGCCCAGGAGCCGGTCCGGCCCCCACCTCAGGACAGCACCAAGCGGGCCGACAGCGCTACCGTGCAGGACAGTGTGAGGCCCCGGCCCATCGGACCGGACTCGCTCCGGGCAAGAGACTCCCTGAAGCGGCTTGGGGTCACCCTGAGGGTGCAGGATAGCCTGCTCCCTCCGCTCGACCAGCGCGCCGAGCTGCCGCTCATGCCGGCGGAGACCAGCTACACCCCACCACCCGACTTCCTGGTCGACCCACAGGGTGCCGTGGCACCCCGAGCCGATGGGCTGGTGTCGAGCATGTCCGAGGTACTCGGTGCGCGACTTAACGCACACGAGGCGCTCTCCACCGCACGGAAATACTCGGTGGAGTATCACAAGAAGTTCGCGATCCCACTCGCCTCGCTCTGTTTCGTGCTGGTGGGGGTCGCCCTGGCACTCAAGTTCCCGAGTAGCGGCATCGGTCTCGTGATCGGCGGATCGTTGATCATCTTCCTGATCTTCTACATCCTGCTGATCGGTGGAGAGAACCTCGCGGATGACGGCAAGGTGTCGCCCGAGTTCGCGATGTATGCTCCCGTGGTCCTCATGGCCGTCGCCGGCCTGATCTCGGTGGCATTCGCCAACCGCGAGATGGGCACCGCCCGGAGTGCGAGCCTCTTCGGCTGGCTCGGCTCGCTGCGCCCGCGCCGTCGCCCCAAGGCAGACCAATCATGAGGGCACTCGGCACCCTCGACCGCTACGTGATCCGGCAATGGATCGGCACCTTCCTGCTCTCGGCGCTCGGCATTCCAGCAGTGGCGGTCCTGATCCGACTGAGCGAGATCTACGGTGACCTCGTCAATCGCGGTGTGCCAGGCCGTGACGCACTGGTCGGGACGCTGCTCTTCTACCCGGGACAGATGGCGTTGCTCTTCCCGGCGGCCGTGCTGTTCGCCACGGTGTTCACGCTCAACGCCATGGGACGACACAGCGAGCTCACGGCAGTCAAGGCCGGTGGCGTCTCGTTCTACCGATTGATCGCGCCGATGATCGTGCTCGCCGCCATCGCTGTGCCGACCAACTACTGGCTCCAGGAGGTCGCCGCGGTGAGTGGTGCACGCCAGCGTGTGCTCCATCGCGAAAAGCAGGACCCGAATGAGATGCGGCGGTTCAACTTCGCGTTTCGTGACCCGCACGGCATGGTCTGGACGACGAAGGAACTGGCCCGCGGGCGCGGCTACCTCGGCGGGACACTCGTCGAGGCGCCTGTCGACTCGATGGGGATGCGCTGGACCATGACCGCGGACTCGGCCCTGTGGGATGGAACACGACACCGGTGGACCTTCTATCGTGGCGCGATCCACCTGATCCCGGGCATGCTGCGCGAGGCGAACGATTCGGTCGCCGCCGATTCCGCGGTCGCCGATTCCGCCGCAGTGGATACCGGAGGCTCGAATCCAGTGGCAGCATCGATTCCGGTCAACATCGCCTTTGCGACCATGACGGCCGCGATCTTCGACCAGGAACCAGCCGCGATGCTCAACACGCTCTCGAATGCGACCGAGATGCGGACGACCGAACTCAAGGCGTACCTCGACCGACTCGAACGAATTGGCGTGCGACCCGGCCAGCTGGCAGTCGACCTGCCGCTCAAGTATGCCGTCCCCGTCGCGTGCCTCATCGTGGCCCTCTTCGGCGCACCGCTCGCGGTGACCAACCCGCGCGCGGGTGCCGCGATGGGCCTCGCCATCGCGCTCGGCACCACCCTGGTCTACCTCACCGGCACGCAGATCATGAAGGCGATCGGCGGCAAGGAAATCATCCCCGTCGTCGTCGCGGCCTGGTCAATGAACGGCCTGTTCCTGGTGTTGGCGGTGATCCTGCTGGTGCGCGTGCGGAGCTGACGAGAAACGAGAAGCGAGAAGCGAGAAGCGAGAAGTCATCCCGAGCGGAGCGCCCGAAGGGCGCGCAGTCGAGGGATCTGCACTTTTAATGTCGGGACGTGCAGATCCCTCCACACGCGCCTACGGCGCTTGGTCGGGATGACACCGCCTCGCTTCTCGCCTCTCGCCTCTCGCCTCTCGCCTCTCGCCTCTCGCTTCTCGCATCACGCATCACGCTCCGCGCTTGGGCCCGAACTTCTCCCACAGGAAGTACACCGGAATCCCGGACCCGATGATGCCGAAGGTCACGAGCGTGCCGCTCGAGTCGGTGATCAGGGCGTTGCCCATCATCGCAACCGACGCGACCAGGAAGATGGCCGGCGTGACCGGGTAGCCGAGTGTGCGGTACGGGCGCGGGGCATCGGGGCGGGTCTTTCGGAGCCGATAGACGCCGGCGACCGCGAGCGCATAGAAGGGCCACGAACCGATGACGAACTTGTCGGCCAGCGCACCGAAGTCATTCTGCAGCACATAGATCACGCTCACCGTGGCGGCGGACCAGATCGCGACCGACGGCGTCTTGAACCGTGGCGACACGCGCGCGAGCACCGGGAAAAAGAGTCCCCGATCGGCCATCGCGTACCAGATGCGCGGGCCGGTCATGATCGAGCCGTTGGTCGAGCTGAAGCACGAGAGCATCACGATGCCACTGACGATCGCCCCGCCCGCCGCTCCAAATACTGGAATCCGCTCGGCGGCCGTCGCCGCGACGAGCCGCACCGACGGCATCTCGCTGATCGGCACCAGGTAGAGATACGCCGCGTTGATCAGCAGGTAGATCACCACGATGGCGGCCGTGCCGATCAGCAGTGCGCGCGGCAGGTTGACGCTGGGGTTCTTCACCTCGCCACCGATCGAGACGAGGTTCGACCAGCCGTCGTAGGTCCACATCACCGGCACGAGTGCCGTGAACAGCGCCGAGACGCCGACCACAGCCGCGGTATCCGCGACGGTGAGGTTCGAGGCGTTGCCACTGCCGGTTCCAAACGCGAAGAGCACGATCCCGATCAGGGCACCGTACTTGAGGATCGTGGTGACATTCATCAGCATCGAGGCGTAGCTCACCCCGATCCAGTTGAGGGCCGCAATCACGATGATGGTGGCCGCCGCGACGTAGCGCACCTGCATCGGCGTCATCTCGATGAAGTACGAGAGGTATTCCGCGAAGATCGTCGAGATACCGCCGACCGCGGCGGCCCGGATCACCGTGAGCTCAGCCCAGCCGGCGAGGAAGGCGGGGAACCGGCCCCAACTCTCGTGCAGATAGGGGAGGATGCCACCACTTCGCGGGTACATCGCCGCGAGTTCCGCGATCGCAAGCGCACCGGTGAGGGTCACCAAGCCACCGAGTACCCACACGGCGAGGAAGGCCTTCGGGGTACCGAGCGTGGTGGCCACCTGGGCCGGCACCCGAAAAATCCCGCTACCGATCGTGATGCCGACCAGAATCGCCACCCCACTCCAGAGCCCGAGGGTCCGTGGGAGGCGTTCGTCGTCCGCGTTGGCGGCTTCGCTCATGAGATGTCCTGAGTGGAGGAAGGATGGGATGGCGACAAGGGTGTGGTCCGACGAGCGGATCTCGAGATCACGAGTTGAGGCGACTCGACCGGGCAGGTATCTTTCCAACCTGTAAACTGACACCAAATGGCCGGTTCGCCTAGGGGGATTCGGCCGAAAGGGATGCGCGTTCCAGATGTCCGACGCCGTGACTGCCGACTCGACCCGCGCTGAGACCCGCCCGCGGCTCATGGATTTCATTATCCTGACCAAGCCGTGGATCATCTCGCTCCTGCTGGTGACCACAATCTCCCCGATGTTCATGACCCCCGCAGGGCTGCCGTCCCTCGCCCTGGTCGGCTGGGTGACCTTGGGCGGCTACCTGATGGCCGGCGGCGCCAACGCGATCAACATGTGGTTCGACCGCGACATCGATGACATGATGACTCGGACCCGGCGGCGGCCGATCCCGTCGGGCCGGATCAGCGCGCCAGTCGCGCTCACCTTCGGGATCTCGCTCGGTGCGCTCGCCTTCCTGATCTTCTGGACGATGGTCAATCCGCTCGCGGCCTGGCTGGCCCTCTCCGGCCTGCTCTTCTACGTCCTGATCTATACCATGTGGCTCAAGCGCTCGAGCCCTCAGAATATCGTGATTGGCGGCGCCGCCGGCGCCTTCCCACCGCTGGTCGGCTGGGCCGCGATGACCGGTCGCCTCGACCTCGGCGCGCTCTACCTCTTCGCGATCGTCTTCTATTGGACCCCGCCCCACTTCTGGGCGCTGGCACTCAACAAGACCACGGACTACGGCAACGCCGGCATCCCGATGATGCCAAACGTCCACGGCATCCCGGAGACCAAGCGGCAGATGCTGCTCTACACCTTGATGCTGATCCCGCTTACGATCATGCCGGCGGTCATCGGGCTGTCGGGCATGTTCTATGGCGTGTCGGCGACGCTCCTCGGCGGCCGATTCCTCTGGCTCTGCTGGGCGATCGTCAGGGAAGACGGCGTCACGCCGAAGACCTGGAAGCTCTACCGCTACTCGCTTTCCTACCTGGCGCTGCTCTTTGTGGCGATGGCCGTCGATCGGTGGGTCCCGTTTGGGCAGCCGGCGTCCCGTGGCCAGGAGCTGATTCTCGAGTCTCCGGCCGGCCTCCAGCCGCTCAGCCAGTTGCCGGTGGCGACTGATCTCGGGGATAACTGACCTGACCCCCACCCCGCGGCGCCGCCCACCATCGCCGCGGCCGCTCCTCCGCCTCTGGCCCCGGGTCCGCCCCTTCAAGCGTGGACTGGTCATTGCCGGTGTCTCGCTGGTCGTCTCCTCCGGTCTGGCGCTGCTCTTCCCCCTCTTCGTCGGCGACCTGCTGGATGCCGCGTTCGTCGACTTGAGCCGCGATCGCCTCAACCAGATCGCCGTCTGGTTGCTCCTGCTCTTCGCTGCCTCGGCCGTCCTCAACTACATCCAGACCTACTGGCTTTCCGCGACCGGCGAGCGGACGGTAGCGGGCCTCCGGACCGAGCTCTTCACCAAGCTGCTCGAGTTCCCGCCGGGGTTCTACACCAATCGGCGGACCGGTGAGCTGACGTCACGACTCACCGCGGATATCGGCCTCCTGCAAGGCATCCTCTCCCACCAGTTGGCCGAGGGCGCGAGGCAGGTGATGGCCCTGATCGGTGGCATCGTGATCCTGACCCTGATGCAGCCGAAGCTGATGCTCGCCGCGGTTGGCGTGATGCCGCTGGTGGTCGGCTCGGCGATGCTCTTCGGACGGAA
>JBDTNH010000054.1:0-16783 GCA_039933845.1 Gemmatimonadota bacterium | reverse complement strand
CGCCCGGTAGCGATGTCGCGCGCAGATAACCGCTGAAAGCATCTAAGTGGGAAACTGTTCCCAAGATGAACACTCCTGGGTCTTAAGACCCCTCAAGGGCCGTGGGAGACTACCACGTTGATAGGCGGTAGATGCAAGGTGCGCAAGCACTTTAGTCGAGCCGTACTAATCGCCCGTGAAGTTTGATCTCTCCCAATTACTACAATGCCTTCCCATCACATCATTCCTCCCTTCATGTTGTCGCCATATTGGCTGGCGATTAGCGCGCGGGGGCCACACCCGTTCCCATTCCGAACACGGCAGTTAAGCCCCGCAGCGTCGATGGTACTGCGACTGAGAGGTCGTGGGAGAGTAGACCGTCGTCAGCCACCCCATACCAAAGCCGGCCCTCCCTGTGAGGGCCGGTTTTGTTTCCACCCGCTCTTGGTCATCGTGCATCCTCGATCGTCCATCCTCCCATCTCCCGCTAACTTGTCCTCCATGACCACCCGCTACGGCACCGTCGCCCTCGTCGGCAAACCGAACACCGGCAAATCGTCGCTCCTCAACGCGATCGTCGGCACCCCGTTGTCGATGGTCTCGCCCAAGGCGCAAGCGACCAGAATGCCCGTCACAGGGATCCACACGACCTTGTCGGCCCAATGTGTCCTGCTCGACCTCCCGGGCCTCCTGGACCCCGCCTACGCCCTGCAGCGCTCGCTCCGGATGATGGCACTCGAGGGCCTCCTGAGCGCCGATCTCCTCCTCCAGCTCCATCCGGCCCCCGAGGCTCCCGCACCCGATCTCGCCTCGATCATTCCCGAGCTCGCCGGTCAGCAACTCCCCGCCAGCCTGCTGGTGTATACCAAGTCCGACCTGATCTCCTCCGAAAAGCGCGCAGCACTCGCCGCTACCGGCGCAATCGTGGTGTCCACGGAGGACCCCGAGTCCGTCACCGCCCTGATCGCACGCGCAGGCGAGTTGCTCCCGCCGGGGTTGTTTCGCCACGATCCGGAAGATATCGGCACGCAGCCGGTGCGATTCTTCGTTGGCGAATACCTCCGCGAGGCGGCCTTCAACCTGCTCGAGGACGAGGTCCCCTACGCCGTCACGGCCGTGGTCGAAGAGTTCCGGGAGGGCAGCTCCCCCGTGTACATTCGTGCAACATTGTTCGTGGAACGCGAGTCGCAGAAGGGGATCGTGATCGGCAAGGGCGGCAAGGTGCTTCGGGACATTGGCACTCACGCCCGCCACCGCCTTGAGACCCTGCTCCAGGAGCGCGTCTACCTCGAGACCAGGGTCAAGGTGCTGCCGAACTGGCGACGTCAGCGCAGTGCACTCACCCGATTCGGATTTCCCCTCCCACCAGACGAGACTACCTAGGTGCCTTTGGCCCCCGATCTCCTCGACCTGCTGGTCTGTCCCCAATGCAAGGGCGACCTCCAATACCGCGCAACGCCCGAGGAATCCCTCGAATGCCACCGCTGTCAGCTCCGGTACCAGGTCGAGGATGACATCCCGATCATGCTGATCGACGAAGCCCAACCCCTCGGCTGATCGATGACGACACTCGAGACACTGCGTGAGGTCGCCGCGGGCCATGCGGCCGAACTCTCCGCCGACTTTGTTGGGACCGAGCACCTGTTCCTCGCCTGGCTCACCACCCAGGTCGGACCCATCGCCGATGCGATGAGTGCGGCAGGACTGACCGCCGAGAGCTTTCGCGAGGTGATGGCCAAGGCACGGAAGGGTCGCGGCCGCGGTCGACCACCGACAGGAGCCGGTGACGGTGGACTCAGTTCGCATGCCCAGCGCGTGCTCGATGCGGCAACCGAGCGTGCCACCGGGGCCGGACGCGACGAGGCAACGGCGGAGGATCTGGTCTTGGCCATGGTGCACGAGCCGCGTGGTGCGATCGCCCGTGCCCTGACAGAGTTCGACATCAAGCCGTCGCGCCTCAAGGCGGTGGCCTCCGATCGACCCCAACGCGGCCGTGGCCGCCGGGGCGCACCCGACTCCACACCCAATGCGTCCGAGAGCGAGCCGACTCCGCCCCCCACCGCCGAACCCAAGCCGGGCCGTCGAGGGTCGCAACGGGAACGGCCAGCCCAGCAGGAGCCAAGTCCAACCCCCAAGGTTTCGCGCCCGGCACGTCAGGATCGCCCCTTCGCCCCCGTGGCCGCCCATCCTGTTGAGCCAGCCATGGAGACCGAGATCAACGATCCGGAGCGTCGCGGCGCCCCTCTGGATATCGAACGCGGTGGCGGATTCTCCTGGCTGACGCCCCTCTATCTCGCCATTCCGATGGCGATCTGGCTCTATCTGTCGCATCAGGATCCACTCTGGATCTTTGTCGCCTCCGCGGTAGGCATGCTGCCGCTGGCCGGGCTGATGGGGACCGCGACCGAGCAGCTCGCGGAGCGCTCCGGTCCGGCCATCGGTGGCCTGCTCAACGCCACGTTTGGCAATGCCGCCGAACTGATCATCGCCATCGCCGCGCTCCGTGCCGGCCTCGTCGACCTGGTCAAGGCCTCGATCACCGGTTCAATCCTCGGCAATCTTCTCCTGATCCTCGGCCTCTCGCTGGTGACTGGCGGCCTCAAGCGACCACTCCTCCGGTTCAATCGGACCAATGCCGGCATGAGCGCTGCCATGTTGGCGCTTGCGGTGGCCGGTCTCATCTTCCCAGCGCTCTTTCATTCGACCCACCCCACGGCCGCCAACGTCATTGAGCTGCACCTCTCCGAGATCGTCGCCGGCATCCTGATCGCGACGTACCTGTTCTCGCTGCTTTTCGTGCTCCGGACCCACCGCCCGCTCTTCGGCGGGGGACACCTCGAGGCCCATGAACTGTCGGGCACGTGGTCCATACCCAAGGCGATCGGCTTCCTGGCACTCGCCACGGTTGGCGTCGCCGCGATGTCGGAGATCCTCGTTCATGCCGTGGGCCCACTCACCGAGACGGTGGGTATCTCCCAGGTCTTCCTCGGCCTGATCATCATCCCGATCATTGGCAATGCCGCCGAGCACGGGACCGCGGTGGTCGCGGCGAGGCGTGGCCATACCGATCTGGCGCTCCAGATCGCGCTGGGATCCAGCACGCAAATTGCGCTACTCGTTGCGCCAGCCTTGGTGTTCATCGGGGCAGCCATGGGTGTCCCCGGCATGAACCTCGTCTTCCCGCCGTTTGAAGTGGTGGGACTCGCGGTCGCCGTGCTCACCTCAGCGATGATCACGCTCGATGGCGAGTCGCACTGGTTCGAGGGTGTCCAGTTGTTGGCGCTCTACGCGATGGTCGCCGCGGCGGTATGGTTCATCTGATCCTGCGGACGCCGGGTGCCGGCGCCCGGTGCATGTCCCTCACGTGGAGGAGTCGTGGCAATACGTCCGATCATCCTCTATAGCGGGAGCGCAGACCGCCCGCCGCCCGAACTGATCGAGCGATGGGCCGAATCGCGAGGATTCATCCTCGAGGCCTACGATCGGCCGGATGAGGTCGAGGCACTCGTGCTGCGCGGCCGCGGCGCGATGGTGTTCGTCGATGACGCACCGGGGCGCCCGCCGGCACTCGAAGTCGTCCGACGGCTCAAGGCCGATCCGTTCACGGCGATCGTGCCCGTCACCGTCCTCACCTCGACCCATGAACCGACCGCCGTCGAGGAATGGTACCGAGCCGGGGCTGACGAAATCCTCTCGCCGCTCTTTGCCCCCACCGAACAGCGGGCCCGGCTCGACGCGCTGCGGGTTCGGACCGAGCGCAACGTCGCGGTGCATCCGTCCACGCGACTGCCAGGCACGACCGAGATCGAGCGCGAGATCCGGCGACGCCTGGAGACCTCGGATCGGTTCGCCGTCTGCTACGCCGACCTCGATCACTTCAAGGAATTCAACGATCGGTACAGCTATTACGACGGCGATCGGGTGATCTTCCTGCTCTCCCGGATTCTTCACGACGTGGTCCGGGGCCTGCTCGGATCCAATGGATTTGTCGGCCACATCGGCGGTGACGATTTCATCTTCGTCGTGCCGTTCGAAGATCATGCGCCCGTCTGTGCCGAAATCGTGGCGGTCTTCGATGAGCTCATTTCACTGCAGTACAACGACCAGGATCGGCGTGCCGGTTACTTTTTCGGGAAGGATCGGCGCGGCCAGTTGCATCGGGTCCCGTTGATGACGCTCTCGATCGGGGTGGTGACCAACCAGCACCGCACGTTCTCCCACCCCGCCGAGGTGAGTGAACTGGCCACCGAGATGAAGAGCTATGCCAAATCGCTGCCGGGCTCGGTCTTCGTGGCCGACCGCCGTCGGAGCGATCACGAAACGCGGAGCGGTCCCGGTGGTAGTGACGCCCGCAGCCCATGAGGACTCCATGAACGTCACCTGTCCGCAGTGCTCGACCATCTTCCGAGTCGACCCCGCCAAGGTTCCCGAACGCGGCGTGCGTGCCCGTTGCTCGGTCTGCTCCGGGCTGATCGCGGTCAAGCGACCGTCCACGCCGGAACCGCCAGCCGAGTCGGCGCCCCATCCCGAGGTGCGAGTCGCGCCGGCGGCCCAGCCGATCGTCTCCGCTCCCGCCCCACGGCCGGAGCCGGAAATTGCCGTGCCGGCACCGCCCCCTTCCGTGCCGCCGGAGCCGACCCGTCAGGCCCCCCCGCCAGCGCCGCCAGCGGTACCGCTCAGTGCCATGCCGACGCAGATCCCGACGCGTCCGGACGCCCCTGATCCCGAGCCTGTCCCGGTGCCAGCCCCCGCAACGGCGGGCAAGTTCACCAACCCATTCCTGCAGCAAGATCCCGCCACCCGCGCTCGCCGCCTCGCGCGCGCGCTGGTGTCGGATCTCGTCGTGTACCATCCCGAGAAGCGCCAACGCGGGCTTGCCGACGGCAACCTGAAGGACCTCTTCGGCGAGGAGATCCGGAAGAGCTGGGAGGAGTACACCGAGCAGGTCGGCGAGGAGATTGCGCGCACCACACCGTATTTCACCGAGGCACTCAACGAGATCCTCGCCGAGGGACGCACCCTCTTCGGCTGATCGGAATGGGCCGGCAGGGAGGGGTTACCTTTCCCAGCTAGTAGACGGGCCGTTTGCCTTCGCCAGAGTGGCGGATCGGCAGGCGGCCCGCCGCTTCATCGGATGGGGAAGCAATGAGCACCAGTCTGGCCGATTCAGTGTCCACCCTCCGTGAGCGCTTGGTGGAGCTCCGGAGGTTCCTTTGACCTGGAACGCAAGCAGGCGCGGCTGAAGGACCTTGAGGCGCGCCAGGGCGATCCCGCCTTCTGGGCCGATGGTGAACGTGCCCGGGAGCAGGTGCAGGAGATCAAGACGTTGAAGGGATGGGTGACACCCTACCTCGCACTCGAGGCGCGTTTGGGCGATGCGGCGAGCATGGTCGAGTTGCTGGAGGCGGAACCCGATGCCGTCCTCGACGCCGAACTCCAGGGCGAGATGACCGAGGCCACCGCGCTGGTTGCGCGCCTGGAATTGCAGACGATGCTCCAGGGCGATGATGATGGTCGCGATGCCATCCTCACGATCCACCCCGGTGCCGGTGGGACCGAGTCCCAGGACTGGGCCGAGATGCTCATGCGGATGTACGCGCGGTGGGCGGAACGGAAGGGATTCAAGGTCACCGTGCTCGACCTCATGGAGGGCGAGGAGGCGGGGATCAAGTCGGCCACCATCGAGATCAAGGGCGAATACGCCTTCGGATTCCTCAAGGCGGAGAAGGGCGTGCACCGGCTGGTGCGCATCTCGCCCTACGATTCCCAGAAGCGCCGACACACCTCGTTCGCCTCGGTCTTCGTCTATCCGGACATCGACGACACCATCGAGGTCAATCTGCGCGAGGAGGACATCGAGATGGACGTCTTTCGCGCCTCGGGTGCGGGCGGTCAGCACATCAACAAGACCTCCTCCGCGGTCCGACTCCGGCACTTGCCGACCGGTCTCGTCGTCTCCTGCCAGCAGGAGCGCTCGCAGTTCAAGAACCGCGATGTGGCCATGAAGATGCTGCGGGCGGCGATCTACCAGCAGATGCTCGATGAGCAGAATCTGGCGAAGGATGCGCTCGAGGCCACCAAGTCGGACAACTCGTTTGGCAACCAGATCCGGTCGTATGTCTTCCAGCCATACACGATGGTCAACGATCACCGTACCGAGCGGAAGGTGACCGATGTCCAGGCCGTCATGGATGGCGACCTGGACGAATTGATCGGCGCCTATCTGCGCCAGTACGGAGCACAGGCGTCATGACCACGGACCCGTTGCTCGAACGCGGCTACCTCGAGGCGGGCCGCCGCGAACGCCGCGATGCCGTCGCGGCACTCGGAATCCCCACTTCGGCCTACCGCTTCGATCGATCGCACACGAGCGCCCAGGTGCGGACCCTCGACGAGTGGGTCACCGAATCGGACGGGGAGGTGGTCTGTGTTGCGGGTCGAATCGTCGCCTGGCGCGGTCAGGGGAAGACGGTGTTTGCGCACCTCGAAGATGCCCACGGGCGCCTGCAACTCTACCTCCGCCGCGACACACTCGAGGCCGCATGGCCACTCGTGCAGTTGCTCGATCTCGATGATCACATCGGCGTGTCCGGTCCGCTGTTCCGCACCCGCACCGGTGAGATCACGGTCCGAGTCCAGTCGGTCACGTTGCTCGCGAAGTCGCTGCGCCCCTTGCCGCGGGGCAAGACGGAAACACGTGACGATGGCAGTACCGTGACCCACGGTGGACTCGTCGATCCCGAGGTGCGCTACCGCCAGCGGTATGCCGATTTCGCGGTGCATCCTGACCTCCGGGAGACTTTCCGCCTCCGTGCCCGGGTGATCCGGTACATTCGCGACTTCCTCGATGCGCGCGGCTTCCTCGAGGTCGAGACCCCGATCCTGCAGCCGCTGTACGGTGGGGCGACGGCGCGACCGTTCGTGACGCATCACCATGCGCTCGACATGCCCCTCTATCTCCGGATTGCCGACGAGCTCTACCTGAAGCGCCTGATCGTCGGCGGGTTTGAACGCGTCTACGAGATCGGCCATGACTTCCGGAACGAAGGCATGGATCGGACGCACAATCCTGAGTTCACCATGCTGGAGTGGTACGAGGCGTATGCTGACTACCACGACATCCTCGACGCATTCGAGGAACTGCTGAGCGGTCTCGTGCGCACCCTCACCAACGGAACCACCCTCACGCGAGGTGACGAAGAACTCTCGTTCGCGCGTCCGTTCCGGCGCGTGTCATTCGTTGAGAGTGTCCTGGCGCAGAGCGGGATCGATGTTCGGGAGGCGAGTGAGCCTGTCATGCGGCAGTGGCTCATCGATCGCGGCAGCGATCCGAAGGACGTCGCGACGATGAGTGGCGGACGCTTGCTCGACGAACTGTTCAGCCAGTCGGTCGAGCCGACGCTTCGGCAGCCGACCTTTGTGCTGGATTATCCTCGGGTCCTGTCGCCGCTTGCCCGGCCGCACCGGGACGATCCACGCCTCACGGAGCGATTCGAGTTCTTCGTCCAGGGCCGGGAGCTGGCCAACGCGTTCAGCGAACTGAACGATGCCGACGACCAGCACGAGCGGTTCCTTGATCAGGTGCGGCAACGCGAGGCAGGCGACGACGAAGCCCAACAGTTCGATGCTGACTACATCCGTGCGCTCGAGTACGGGATGCCGCCCACCGGGGGGATCGGGGTCGGTCTCGATCGGCTGGTGATGCTGCTGTCCGGCCAGGACGCCATCCGTGACGTGCTGCTTTTCCCGGCGATGCGCCCGGAAGCGCCGGGCTTGCCGTCCAGCGAGTCGTGACATGAACTGGTGGCCGAGCCCGCTCGAACGCCTGATTGCCATGCGGTATCTCCGTGGCCAGCGCGGCACACGGACCGCATCGCTGCAGACGATCGTCGCCATCGCGGGGATCACGGTCGGCGTGGCGGCACTGATCGTCGTGCTCGGCGTGATGAACGGGCTGCGCGATGACCTGCGAGATCGCATCCTGGTCGCCTCGCCGCACATTCGGGTGCTCACCTTCGGGGACAATCTTCGGATCCCCGACTGGGAGAATGCGCTCGGGCGCGTCCGCAAGATTCCCGGCGTCGTGGCGGCCGCACCCGAGGTGATCACCGGGACGGTTGCCACCAACGCCTCCGGCTACCCCGAACTGGCAAAGGTCGCCGGCCTCGAGGTCGGGGTTGGGACCCATGACATCACCGGACTCGACAGCGCCATGGTCGAGGGCTCGCTTCACGTCGACATCGCCCCAGGTGATTCGGTCGACGGCAACGTGGTGCTTGGTGACCGGCTCGCCTCGAAATTGAGTGTGCAGGTGGGCGACGAACTGCTGTTGGTTTCACCACGGTCGGCTCAGCGTTCGCGGATCACCGGGGGCTACGCCCCCCAGTACTGGAGCGCCCGGGTCACCGGGACGTTTCGCACCGGGATGTTCATCTACGATGACGAGTTCATGGTGATGGATCGTGCGAGCGCACAGCGCTTTGCGGGGATCGGTGCCGATGTCTCCGCCATCGCGGTCAGGGTCAACGATCCGGACCAGGCGCCCGCCGTGGCCGAGTCGATCATGGCGGACCTCGGCTATCCCTACCGAGTCGAGACGTGGCAGATCCAGAACGAATCGCTCTTCAAGGCGCTTCAGCTCGAGAAGCTCGGGATGGGGCTCGTCATCTTCTTCATCATGATCGTGGCCGCCTTCAATATCGTCGGCACACTCACCATGGTCGTGACCTTCAAGACACGTGAGATCGGCATCCTCCAGGCGATGGGAATGCCGGGGCAGAGCATTGCCCGGATCTTCCTTGCGCAAGGCGCCTTCGTGGGCATCGTTGGCACCACCTTCGGCGTGCTGCTCGGGCTGCTCCTCGCCTTTGTCGGGTCGGGATTCATCTCGCTGGATCCCTCGGTGTACTTCATCGATCACCTGCCGATCCGGGTCGAAGCCCTGGATGTGGCGATCATCGCGGCGGCCGCGGTCGGACTCGCCGTGGTCGCCGGCATCCATCCGGCGCGCCGTGCCGCGCAGCTCACACCCGTCGATGCGGTGCGGGCCGAATGACGCCGGTCCTGCAGGCCCACGGCCTGACACGGCGGTTTACCGGTGGCGATGGCCGGAGCTTCACGATCTTGCGCGAGCTCGACCTCGACGTGGCCGGTGGCGAGTTCGTCGCCATCGTGGGCGCGAGTGGTTGTGGCAAGAGCACCCTCCTGCACCTGCTCGGTGGACTCGATCGTCCCGACCACGGGCGAGTCGTGGTCGAGGGACAGGACCTGGGCACCCTCCCGCCATTGCAGCTCGCCGCACTCCGGAACGCGCGCCTGGGGTTCGTCTTCCAGTTCCATCACCTGCTCCGGGATTTCACGGCGCGCGAGAACATCATGATGCCGCTGCTCATCGGGGGGGGGAGCCACGCCGATGCGGGGCAGCGCGCCGATCAGTTGCTGGACCTTCTGGGTCTCACCGCCCGGGCGCATTCGCGCACACCGCTCCTCTCGGGTGGCGAGCAGCAACGCGTCGCACTTGGCCGTGCCCTTGCCGTGGAACCCGCGGTGTTGCTGGCCGATGAACCCACCGGAAACCTCGACCCACCAACGGCCACGGTGCTCCACGATCTGCTCGCCACCCTCGCCCGCACGCGCGGGACGGCGACGGTGGTGGTCACTCACAATCGTGACCTTGCCGCACGTGCGGACCGAGTCCTGACTCTCGAGGACGGTCACCTGCGAGCTGCCCACGTCGGGGAGATCCTGTGACCACCTGTCAGGATTGTCATCAGCGCGAGGCGGTCCTCCATCTCACCGAGGTCGCGGGCGAGTTGATCACGACCTTGCACCTCTGCAGCCAGTGCGCCTCGGCTCGTGGCATCGTCACCGACGCGACCACCACGCCGCTCGGCGCCTTCCTCGCGACGATTTCACCCACGGCGGGGATGCCGGATTCGCCGAACGGCGAGACCCTGGCCTGTCCGGAGTGTGATGCAACGCTCGCCAGCATCCGCGCATCGGGACGTGTGGGATGTCCCACCTGCTGGGTGGCCTTCGGCCGGCCGCTGCGAGAACTGGTGCGCCGCCTGCATGGCGCCACTCGGCATGTGGGGGATCGGTACGAGGATCCCGCCACGCTCACCGACGAACCTGCGCGGCAACGTCAGCGGGAGGTCGATCAGCTCCGTCGGGCGCTCACCTCGGCGGTCGAAGGCGAGGAGTTCGAGGAAGCCGCGGTCCTGCGGGATCGCCTCAAGGCCCTGGAGGGTGAGGGATGAACACCGAGGCACCAGGGTGGCTGGATGCGACCGGACCGGAGGCGGATCTGGTCGTTTCCACGAGGATCCGTTTGGCGCGCAACCTTGCCGGACACCGATTCTGGGGCCGGAACGGATCCGAGGAGCGTGAGGAGATCCTGCGCAAGGTGCAGAGCGCGGTCGTGGCGATTCCGCAGCTGGCCGAGGGCCGCTGGCACCGGATGGACCGGCTCGCGCCGGGTTCGAGACGATGGTTCCACGAACACCAGCTGGTATCGCGGGAGCACGCCGCCTTGGATCAGGTCGATCATCCCCGTACGGCGGCCGCCCTCTTGGTCGCCGGTCCGCAGGCGATCATGGTCAATGAGGAGGACCATCTCAGGATTCAGGCAATGGTATCCGGGTTTGATCTGGGCCGTTCGCGGACCGTGGCCGCCGCCGCGAATCAGGAGCTCGGCGACCGGATTTCCTTCGCCTTCGACCCGGACTTCGGCTATCTTACCGGCTGTCCGACCAACGTCGGAACCGGGCTCAGGGCGTCAGTGCTCATCCACCTTCCCGCACTGGTCGCGACCGGGGAAATTGGAAAGGTCCTCCAGGGAATCGCCCAGATGGGGCTGACGCACCGGGGATTGTGGGGTGAGGGGAGCAGGGCCGAGGGACACCTCTTCCAACTCTCCAACCAGACGACGCTGGGCAAGAGCGAGCCCGAATTGATCGACCACCTCGAATGCGTGGTGCGCGAGGTGATTGGGCACGAACGGCGGGCGCGCACGGTGTTGCGCGGTGTCCCGACCATTGAGGATCGCGTCGGTCGCGCGTGGGGTGTGCTCCGGCATGCCCGGATGCTCCAGGTCGACGAGATGGTTGATCTGCTTGGCAGCGTGCGTCTCGGGGTCGGGCTCAACGTCCTTCCCGCGGTACCGATGCACAACCTGAATCGCTTGCTGGTGCTCGGACAGGATGCGCATCTGGCACGTGCAGGCGAGCAGGGTGGTGAGGACGAGGATTTGCCGGTGCGCCGAGCGCGCATCGTCCAACGGTTGCTGGATGAGAGGGAACTGGCATGAACGGATACAACTTCACTGATCGGGTGCGGAAGGTGCTGCAGATGGCTCGTGAGGAGGCCGCGCGCCTCCATCACGAGTACGTCGGCACCGAACACATCCTCCTCGGCCTGATCCGCGAGGGTGAGGGCGTGGCCGCCGCCGTCCTGACCAACCTCGGCGTCGATCTTGATGACGTCCAACAGAAGATCGAGGAGACGGTGAAGAAGGGGAAGGCCGCCGCGGCGACCGGCCCCGAACTGCCGTACACCTCACGGGCCAAGAAGGTGCTTGAACTGGCCATGATGGAGGCGCGCGAGCTCAGCCACTCCTACGTGGGCACCGAACACCTGCTGCTGGGGCTCCTGCGCGAAGAAAAGGGCATCGCGGCCCAGGTGCTGACCGATGCGGGCGTGACGCTCGAACAAGCACGCGCCGAAACGCTCCGGCTGCTCGGAAGCGACGTCAACCCGGCCACACCGGGTGTCAGTCCGGTCACCAGCAACGCCGGTCCGCAATCCGTTCCGCCGAAGGCCGAGAAGAAGTCCAAGACACCGGCGCTCGATCATTTCTGCCGCGACCTGACCACGCTTGCCGCCGACGGTGCCCTGGACCCGACGATTGGACGGGCCGAGGAGATCGAGCGGGTGATGGAGATCCTGGCCCGTCGGAAGAAGAACAATCCGGTCCTGATCGGTGAGCCGGGTGTCGGCAAGACCGCCATCGTCGAAGGGCTCGCCCTGCTGATCGCGAGTGGGCAGTGCCCCGACGTGTTGCATGATCACCGGGTCCTCTCGCTCGACATGGCGGCGGTGATTGCCGGGACCAAGTATCGCGGTCAATTCGAGGAACGCCTCAAAGCCGTGATGAACGAGATCGCGCAGAGCAAGAACGTGATCCTGTTCATCGACGAGCTGCACACGCTGGTCGGGGCGGGTGCCGCCGAGGGCGCGATCGATGCCTCGAACATGCTCAAGCCGGCGCTCGCACGCGGTGAGCTGCAGTGCGTCGGGGCATCGACCCTCAACGAGTACCGCAAGTACATCGAGAAGGACGGTGCGCTCGAGCGCCGGTTCCAGACCGTGGTGGTCGAACCGCCGAGTATCGAGGAGACCGTGGAGATCTTGAAGGGGCTCCGCCCGAAGTACGAGGAGCACCATCGCGTGAGCTTCCCGGACGCCACGCTCCAGGCCGCAGCGGATCTTTCCGAACGGTACATCACCGACCGATTCCTGCCGGACAAGGCGATCGACGTGATCGACGAGGCGGGCGCGCGGGCGCGTCTCGCATCCCAGCACCCGCCGGCCGAAGTCGGTGAGCGGAAGGCCGAGCTCGAGGCCGTCACGGCCGAGAAGGAAGAAGCCGTTCGCGATCAGAATTTCGAGAAGGCTGCTGCGCTCCGGGACCGCGAGCGCGAGTTGCAGGTGCAGATTCGGTCCATCCAGGTCGATTGGGAAAAGGAACGACAGACGCGTCGGCCCGTGATCGATGAGGAAGCAATTGCCTTCATCGTCGGCCGGTGGACCGGAATCCCGGTCACGCGGCTGCAGGAAGCCGAGGCGTCGCGGCTGCTGCGGATGGAGGATGAACTCCATCAGCAAGTCATCGGGCAGGACGAGGCGATCCGCGCAGTGTCACGGGCGATTCGTCGTTCGCGGGCCGGCCTCAAGGATCCCGCGCGGCCGATCGGCTCCTTCATCTTTTCCGGCCCTACGGGGGTCGGCAAGACCGAGCTCGCGCGCGCGCTCGCCAAGTTCCTGTTCAGCGATCCCACGGCGCTGGTCCGCGTCGACATGTCGGAGTACATGGAGAAGTTCTCGGTATCCCGGCTGATCGGTGCACCACCGGGCTACGTCGGCTATGAGGACAGTGGGACCTTGACCAAGGCGATCCGCCGGAAGCCGTACAGCGTGGTGTTGCTCGATGAGATCGAGAAGGCGCATCCCGATGTGTTCAACCTGCTGCTGCAGGTGCTCGATGAGGGCCATCTCACGGACAACTACGGCCGGGTGATCGACTTCAAGAACACCGTGGTCATCATGACGTCGAACGTCGGCGCCCGCGAGTTGATGCAGGGGAAGTCGCTCGGCTTCCATTCGGAGGACGGATCGCGACGATTCGAACGGATGAGCGAGACGGTCAAGGAGGAGATCAACAAGGTCTTCAATCCGGAGTTCCTCAACCGACTGGATGAAGTGATTGTCTTTCATCCGTTGGAGAAGCAGCACATCGCCCAGATCGTCACCGTGTTGCTCCGCGACATGGGACGGCGCATCGGGGATCATGTGCAGCTCACCCCGGGCGCGATCGATTTCCTGGTCGAGCAGGGGTACGATCAGGCGTTCGGTGCCCGCCCCCTCAAGCGAGCCATCCAGCGTTGGATCGAGGACCCGCTCAGCGAGCGCATTCTCGCTGGCGATCTGACCGTGGGGGAGGAGATCGAGGTCGATGTCTCCCCCGAGGGAGACAAGCTCGACTTCCGGGCCCTGTCGAGGAGTGCCACCTGACGTCGATCGTGCCCTCTGAAGTGATGCTCCCCATGCGCCGCTGGCCGCTGTACCTGTTGTTCCTCCTCGGCCTCGTGGCGCAGGGCGTCATGGTCGCCCCACTGGCCGCACAGGACCAGGCTGCGGCTACAACGTTCCCTCGCGTTGACAGCGTCGCCGTCGAGGGGAATGCCCGCCTGTCGAGTGAGCAGATTGCCACGTTTGCCGGCATCGTGCTCGGCACCGAGGTCACGTTCCGCGATGTGCAGCGCGCCATCAAGACGCTGTTCGCCACCGGCCAGTTCGACGATGTGCGGATTGAGCAGCGGTCGGATTCGAGCCGCGTCATCCTCCTGATCGTCGTGGTCGAGCGGCCGGTGCTGCGGGGCTGGACCCTTACCGGGCCGGAGAAGCTCTCGATCCGTGATGTGCGCGACCGGGTCGGCCTTGTGGAGGGACGCCCACTCGATCGTGCGGCGCTCACTCGATCGGCATTTGCCATCGACTCCATGTATCGGCACGATGGCTACTATGGCGCCCACGTGACGACCCGCACCGATCCCACCGACGACGGTGGAGTGCGTGTCGCGATCAATGTCGAGGAGGGCAATCGCGTGGCAATCGCCCAAGTCGACATCGCCGGGAATGCCACCTTCACCGACAATCAGATCGTCGGCGCGATGTCCTCCAAGCCCGAGGGCTTCTGGTGGTTCCGGCCGGGCAAGTACGAGGACGAACGCGTCGCCAACGACATCCGCGAGCGCCTGCCCAACTGGTACGGTGACCGAGGCTATGTCGACTTCCAGGTCACCGACGACACGCTCATCCCCGATCCGGCGAACGGCAAGGCGCTGCTGCGCCTGACCGTCGACGAGGGCCGGCAGTACCAGATCGGCAAGGTCGAGGTGGTCGGGAACTCGCGCTACTCCACCGAGGAGATCGAGCGACTCTTCCGCTTTCTCCTCCCAGGTGAGTTGAACAGCGGCCGGGATCTCAAGCGGGTCTTCAATCGGGGTGAATGGCAAGAGGCCCGAACCCGCGTCGAGAACCTCTACGCCACCAGTGGCTATGTCACGGCTCAAACTGTCGCGGAGGAAGCGCGGCGCACCGATGTCGCCGATTCGATCCCGTTGCTCGACCTCCGGATCAGCATTCAGGAGGGTCCGCCTGCGTACGTGAACACGATCGCGATCGTCGGCAACGATGTCACCCACGAGCGCGTGATCCGGGAGGCGATCGTCATCACCCCGGGTGAGTTGTTCAATCGCGATCGCCTGCTGCGCTCCTACAACAACATCCAGAACCTGAATTTCTTCGAACAGCCGATGGCGATCCCGGATCTCGACTTCACGCCGAGCGGCGACGTGAACATCACGTTTCGGGTCCAGGAAAAGCGCACCGGCAACATCAATTTCGGGGCCTCGATCGGACAGGGCACCGGGCTGGGAGGATTCCTCGGGCTCGAGGAACCGAACCTCTTCGGGCGCGGGAAGCGCGGTCGATTGCAGTGGCAGTTCGGCAGCAACATCAACGATTTCCAGTTGAGCTACTCCGATCCCGCGATCCAGGGGAGCCGAATCTCCGGGACGCTCTCGATCTTCTCGTCGCGCCAGCGGTTCATTGTTGGCGACCTCGGACGACGCCAGCAACAGGGTGGCTCGTTTCAGCTCGGGCTGCCGTGGCTGGGATCACGGTACTCGCGCGTCTTCGCATCCTACGGTTTCCAGCGGATCAATTATTCCGAAGGCTCCGCTGCCCTGCAGCAGCGCTTCAACTGCGCGCCCTGCTCGCGCTCGACCATCGGGCTGACGTTCCTGCGGGATAGCCGCATCGGACTCCCGTTCCCGGTCAACGGCTCCCTGGTCACGGTTGGAGTCGAGCAGAATGGCGGAATCCTCGGGGGGACCGGCGACTACCAAAAGCTCGACCTCGAGAGTCGTTGGTACACCCCGATCGGCCAACTGGGTGGGGATAACCAATTCGGTGGCGGGGTGACCTTCACCCTCGGGATCACGGCCAAGTCTGGTTTCATCACCGGCAACCCCGGTGGATTCTTTACCGAACTGTACTCGCTTGGCGGAGTGCAGTACGGCATTCCGCTCCGTGGCTACGACGAGTTCTCCGTGACACCGAGCGGGTTTGATCCGACGGCCGCCTCGAACACCGCCAGCGCCTTTGCGTTCGGCAAGTCCTATGCGGCCTTCACGGTCGAGGCAGGGGCCAGGTTGTCGCAGTCGCTTTACCTCAGCACGTTCTTCGACGCGGGCAATGTCTACCGGAGTGCACGCGCCTGGGACCCCACTCGTCTATTCAGGGGCGCAGGTGTGGGCGCCGCGTTAGTTTCACCGCTTGGTCCGTTGGGGCTCGACCTTGGCTACGGGTTCGACAAGACCGACCTGCAGGGTCGGCCCGCGCCGGGCTGGCAGTTGCACTTCCGACTCGGGAACTTCTTCTGAGTCCTGGGATCCACCGTTCTTGCTGCCGAGGAATTCTCGCATGACCCGAGCTCGTTCCATTCTTGCCATCCTCGCCGCCGCGGCGCTGGGGATCACGACGACCCCTGCGACCGGCACCGCCCAGTCCAAGGGCGTCGCCTACGTCGCGGTGCAGGCCGTCCTCCAGAACACGCCTGGCTATACCAAGGCCGAGTCCACCTGGACCACCGAGGTCGAGGGGTTCAAGCGTCAAATGACCGAGCTGCAGGGTCGCCTCGACTCCGCATCCGCGGCCTTCGAACAAAAGTCAGCGATGCTCTCGCCCAGCAATCGTGCCTCCGGTCGCAAGCAGCTTGAGGACCAGACGGCGGCCATGCAGCAGCAGGTGGCCGACCTCAATCAGAAGGCCGGTCAACGCCAACGTGAACTCCTCGATCCGATCGAGCAGCGCGTGGTGGCCGTCATCGAGAGTCTCCGGGTGGAGGGGAGTTACTCCATCGTCTTCGATGTGAGTACGCCCGGGTCGAATGTCGTGACCGCCGACAAGTCACTCGATCTGACCCGAAAAGCCATCGATAGATTGGCGGCGAGCGCCGGGT
>JBDTNH010000053.1:0-17011 GCA_039933845.1 Gemmatimonadota bacterium | reverse complement strand
GGATCAAGATCGGTGTTCGGCCGACCCAACCGCGGGCTGACGCCCGCGGCTCGGCCTCAAGGCGGCGCTTGGGCAAGTGCCTGGAGCCGTTTCCATTCCACGCGGGGATTGTCGGCGATATAGCGCTCCGCCCTCCGCACCTGTGAGTCCGATCGAAGGGCCACGACGTGAAAGCTCCGCTGCCACAACAACTCGACGCGCGACAGCGAGCCCGAGGTCCGTGCGAACCTGGTGGCCTCCGACTTGAATCCGCTCATGATCACGGCCAGTGAGCCCAGCCTGCCAAGAGGGACATCCTGCCATGAGAGAATGCCATGCAGGTGATCGGGCATGATGGTACAGGCACCCAGCCTGATCCACGGACGATGAACCGAAATCATCCGCCATGCATTGCGAACGCTCACGCCGATAGGGAGAAGAACGACGCCTTTCTCATGCACCTTGGCCAGGAGGCGACGCCGTTCAGCAGTCGCCGTAGTGATCAGGTACGATCCAGGAATCGCTAGGTCGCCGAGTGGCGATCGACCATGAGCAGGCATGCCCAAACATCGCACCGTGGCGACGCCTGTTGCTGCATCAATTCATCCTGATAGGAGCGAGAAAACACAGATCTCAGGTTGAGCCGCGCCGCCTACCGCAGCTCATCCACGTCGCGCGAGACACCGGTCCTGAGCACCGAATGCCGGTAGCCATAGGCGAAGTAGATCACGATGCCGACCACCAGCCAGATACCGAATCGTTCCCACGCCGTCTTCGGCAACCCCTTCATGATGAAGAGGCAGGCGGCGGCGCCGAGTGGTGCCACCACCCAGACGAACGGCACGCGGAATGATCGCGGTCGATCCGGCTGCTTGACCCGCAGGATGACCACCGCAATGCACACCAGGAAGAAGGCGAACAACGTCCCGATGTTGGTCAAGTCATAGATCATGTTCTCTTCGGCGACCAATGCGCCAAGCGCCACGACGAGACCGACAATGAGTGTCGTGATGTGCGGGACATGGTACTTCGGATGGATCTTGGCTGCCCACCGCGGGACCAAGCCATCCTTCGCCATCGAGAAGAGGATGCGCGGCTGGCCGAACTGGAAGACCAGCAGCACGGCGGTGAGCGACACCGTCGCTCCGGCCGCCACGATCCAGCTCGTTGTGTGGAGACCCGCGAGCTCGAGGGCATGCGCGAGGGGATCACTCGCCGCGAGATCCTGGTACGGGACGAGCCCGACCGCCACCGCACCGACGATCACGTAGATCAGGGTACAGATGGCGAGCCCACCCAGGATGCCGATCGGAAGATTGCGCTGTGGATTCCTGGTCTCCTCCGCGGCCGTGGACACGGCGTCGAAGCCGATGTAGGCGAAGAAGACGATCGCAGCGCCCTGATGGATGCCCCGGAAACCGTTCGGCGCGAACGGGGTGTAGTTGTCGGGATTGATATGCTGCGCCCCGATGACCACGAACAGGCCGAGCACAATCAGCTTGATGACCACCATGATGTTGTTGGCGCGCGCACTCTCGCGGACGCCGAGGTACAGGATCCAGGTGATCGCGGCGACGATCGCAAAGGCTGGCAAGTTGATGATGATCGGGATGTTCCCGATGTGGGGAGCCGACTCGAGCAATCCGTGCACGGCGGGATCATTCGAAAGCTTGGCCTGCAGGTAGCCGTGACTCAACCAGCCAGGCATGACGATCCCGAAGCCACTCAGCACCGATGCGAAATATCCGCTCCATGCGACGGCGACGGCGATGTTGCCGACCGCGTATTCGAGGATGAGATCCCAGCCGATGACCCAGGCGAGGAACTCGCCCATCGTGGCGAAGGTGTAGGTATAGGCCGACCCCGCCTGGGGAATCATCGACGCGAGTTCGGCATAACACAGCGCCGCGAGTCCGACCGCGAACCCCAGCAGGATGAACGACACGATCAACGCCGGGCCCGCGCCGGCCCGGATCATCGTGCCATCCGCCGCGAACTCGCCGGCCGCCGCGGTCCCCAGCGAGGAGAAGATGCCGGCACCGATCACGGCGCCAATCGCGAGCATCACAAGGTCGCCGGCGCCGAGGGAGCGAATCAGTCCGCGATCCTTCTCGACCTCGATCGGCTTGGTCTGGAAGAGGTTCATCTGGGCTCAGAAGGTGACGGTGAGGGTGGTCACGCCGACCACCACCATTCCCTCGGCATCACGCGCCGGGCGAAAGCGGTAGTTGCGCATGGTTTCGTCGAACTTGGCTGAGTACTTCCGGTCGGAAATTGGCGGTGCCACGGCGATGTCGCGCACAGTGCCGCGTGCGTCAATGCTGAAAGTGACCTCGACGGACTTTCCACGCAACGACTTGGGAACATTGTCGATCGGCGGGATGATCAGTTGCTGGGACTCGGGTGGGGTCCCGCGCTTGCCACCGCCGCCTGTCCCGCCGCCGGTTCCGCCACCGCTCCCCGGCCCGACGCCGCTGCCAGATCCGGGACCGCTGCCGGTGCCCTCACCGCCACCACTCCCGCCGCCCGTCCCGGTGGTACCACCAGGCGGCCCTGCCGGCACGGAATCTGGCGGCGGGGTGACAGCGGGTTTGAACTCGGGCTGCGGCTCGACCCTGGGTACGACGGTCGGGACGACGGTCGGCGGGACGATCTCCTCCACAGGCGGCGCGGGAGGAGGCGGGATGGAGATGAACGCGTCGCCTCCAGTTCCCCCTCCACCCCCGCCGCCTGGTTGCTGATCGAACAAGCTCGACAGTGCACCACGTTCAACCGCCATCGAGACACCAACCCGGAGCAGCAGCAGTACGAGCCCTGCATGCACGGCGAGGGAGAGGAACGCCGCGAGTCCCGAACGGTCGGCTGCCGCCGGCAGCGACGCGCGAACGCGGACACCCCCATGGGGGATGTCCGCGTTGGCGGTGCTCGGTTCGGGTGTCACCCGACGAGGCTCAGTTGGCCTCGACCGGCGTGAATCCGATGATCTGGACTCCGGCTCCCCTGACAATGTCAATCGCCTCCATCACGTCGCCGTAGACGCGCGTTCCGGCCGGCTTCACGAAGATGATCTTCCCCGGACGGTTGTCGTAGACGCCGTGAATCTGGGCATCGAGCTGGGCGAGCTGAAATGGCTGTTGCCCGTTGATGGCATAGCTGCCATCGGGTTTCAACTCAAGGACAATCTGGTTGCTCTCCTGGCTGTTCGATGCCGCCGTCTCGGTCGGCGGGATCTGGACCTCGATCACCGTTCGACTCAAGGCATTGACGATCATGAAGATGATCAGGAGCACAAGGAGGACGTCGATCATCGGCGTGACGTTGATATCCGATGAGACGTTGCCCCCTCCCCCACCTGCGGACATGGCCATTGGCTATTCCTCGCTATCGCCGCTGAGTCCGCCCCGCTTGTCCACGATCGCCACGAGGACACGCGCCCCCGCACGGCGGCCAACTTCGACCGCCGCCTGGACCTTGGAATAGGGCAGGCCGGCATCGGCCTTGAAGTACAGGAGCTTGTCTTCCTCGCGACCGGCGTAGATCGACGTCAGTTGCTGCTCGGCCACCTCGGCAGAGACCGGCTTGCCGTTGACGAAGTACGCGCCGGTGTTGTCGACGCCGAGCGTGACCTCGTCATCTCCCTCGGCCTGCACCGTCGGACTGTCCGCGACCGGCATGGTCGCGGTGAAGCCCGAGGCCAGCAGCGGTGTCACGATCATGAAGATGATCAAGAGCACCAGCATGACGTCGATCATCGGCGTGACGTTGATCTCCGCATTGACGGAGCTCCCGCCGCTACTACCCGTGGATATGGCCACTGCCGCTCACCGCCTTCTGGGCCTGGAACTCCTTCGTGAAGATGGAACGGCCGAACTCGCTCCCCACGCTCTTGATCAGGTAGTCGATCAGCTCCTTCGAGGTGTAGGTCATCTCGACGGAGAGATTCTCGGTCTTGGTGCTGAAGTAGTTGTACGCCCAGACGGCCGGGATCGCGACGATCAGCCCGAACGCCGTCGTGATGAGCGCCTCGGCGATACCGGCGCCGATGCCAGCCAGACCACCCGATGCCCCACCGAGCGACATGGCGGTGAAGGCGTTGACGATACCCATCGTCGTGCCAAGCAGCCCGACGAAGGGCGCCGTCGAACCGACGGTGGCCAGAATGCCGGAACCACGCTTGAACTCGGACAGGACGATCATCATCTGGCGTTCAACCGCACGCTCGGCCGAGTTGATGTCGGCCGCAGTGATCGTGGCGCGGTCGCGCAACAGCGGCTTCACTTCGGAGAGTGCGCCACCGAGCACGCGGGCGACATGGCTGTCCGTGTTCTTCTCGGCCAGGGTGATCGCCTGATCGAGATTCTCCTCCTGAATCGCGCGCGAGAACTGTGGGGCGAACTTCCGGGTGGCCGTCTGGCTCTTCCGGATCTTGAGCCACTTCTGGAGCGAGACCGTCAGGGACCAGATCGACATGATGGCCAGGGTGATGACGATGCCCCGAGCAAAGCTTCCTGCGTCATTCCAGAGTTTGGTCAGTTCCATTGGGTGCAACCTTTCAACGAATTAAGTGACACGGTGTGAGAAATGCTCACCGGCATCGTCAGCCGGACAGCTTGAAGGACACGTTCTGCTCAACCAGCTGGCGAACCGCCTGCCCCTTCATCATCGCGGGCTTGAAGGTCGATTCACGAATCGTCTTGATCGCCGCTGCCTCAAAGGCCTTGTTGGTCGAACTCACGACCTGGATCGACGAGGACTCCGCCCGTCCATTGGTGCCGACGACAAACCGAAGTCGGACGCTGCCATCGATCCCGACGGTCTGCATGGCAGGCGGATACACCGGGTTCGGTCCGCCCGTGCGACGAACCGGATCGTCAACCTGATCTTCGGTGTAGGTCTGCGTCCCGATGATCTCGGAGACTGGGCCTGTTCCACCGATTACGCCTTTCGCTACACCACCCTCGACACCGCGCCCCGAGAAGTCCGACGCGTCGAACTTCTCATTCAAGTTGACCGGCGGGATCTCGGTCGGCAGATCCTTCGGCGGGACAATCGTCTGGAACCCCTGGGGCGGCGGATTCGAGGTCACAATCGCGTCCGGTGGGGGGGTCTCGGGCGGCGGTGGTGGCGGTGGCGGGGGCGGGGGCGCCAGCAGGAACGACGTGTCGTCCTGAATGATGCCAGCGGCCGCCTGGGCTGCCCCCGCGGTGGCCTTGATCGCCCCAAAGACGAGCAGCACGTGCATCGCCACAGACAGGATGGTCTGCCCGACGCTGCGCTGCTTCTTGGGCTGGGACTCGATGAGATTTTCGAACACGTGTCGTGCCTCCGCACTGGGGAGGATGGTGAAGGAACTCGCGAGTATACTGCACGGTCGAGATCGCGGCTACTTCACCATCGGATGACAATTCGGTGACAACCGCATTACCGTTTCTTCATGCAGGCGGCATGGTGCCCAGCGGCAGGGTGACGGTGAAGGTGCTCCCGCGGCCAGGTCGGCTCTGCACGGCGATCGTTCCGCCGTGCGCATCGACCACCCACTGCACGATCGCCAGCCCGAGGCCGGTGCCGGGCCGGTCCCCACTTCGGGTCCGCGCCGGGTCGGCCTGCCAGAACCGCTCGAAGACATGGTCGACGTCCCCCGGCGCGATCCCGATGCCGGTGTCCCGCACGCTCAGCACCGCGTTCCCGCCCTCGGCGGTCAGGCTGAGCAGAACTTCGCCGCCACGCGGCGTGTATTTGATGGCGTTCGTGACAAGATTCAGGAGCAGTTGCCGAATCCGGCCGCCCTCGACCATCGCGATCAGTGGCAGTTCCGGGAGCTCGACCAGGACCTTCACCCCCTGATACTCGCCGAGGATCTCGGCCGTCTCGGCCGCCTCCGACATCAGAGGCACCAAGTCCGTCTCGGCCACGACCAGAGAACTCCGACCCTCATCGGAACGTGCCAGCGTCAAGAGGTTGGTCACCATCTCTGTCATTCCATTGATCTGGCGGAGTGTCTCGTCGAGGGTGTCGATCACCTCGTCGGGCGCCTCGGGGTGCGTCAGGGACCGCTCGACCCCCGCTCGCAGCACCATCAACGGCGTCTTGAGTTCATGGGAGGCGTCGGCGGTGAATCGCCGGAGCGCCTGAAAACTGCGTTCGACGCGGCCGAGCATCGCGTTGAGCGTGACACCGAGCCGACTGAACTCATCATCGCCCGTGGGGACGGCCAACCGCCGATGCAGGGAGCGACCGTCCTGGATGGCTTCCACCTCCCCCACGATCCGGTCGAGAGGAGCCAAGGCCCGGCCGGCCATCCAGTAGCCGAGCATCGCCGAGGCGATCAACACGAACGGCGCAACCAGCAGCATCGAGAGCAGCAGCTGTCTGGGTGCCAGGACCGGACCCTCGGGTCGCGCCGCCACGAGGAAGTTGCGCACCTCGCGCGATGTCCCCCCCCCGATGGTGTCGATCAGGAAACGATAGGGCTCGCCCTCCTCGTCGAGTTGCAGGCGGCCCTCGCGCCGAGTGATCGGCTGGCGCAGCATCGCTCGTTTGGCTCGACTGAGGGCCGTCGGGTCGAGACTGGAGGCTTCGCTCGACACGTACAGGAGCCGGCCGGCCGGATCCATCACGAACAGGAAATCCTGCATCCCGTCGAAGAAGCGTCGCACGTCGGGGATCAGTTCGTACGTGGAGTCGGCCGAGTTGCTGAGGCCGGGCTGGACCAGCACCACCCGCGGCAACGACCGACCCGTTTCCTCGATCACCTTGCGGATCAGGTCGCCCTCGGCGATGAGGCGGTCGCCGAGTTGTTCCTCCCGCTCGCGCGTCGCGGAGGTTCGGCGCTCGACGTAGAGGAGGGCACCGAAGACCAGCAGCGAGCAGGCAAGCGCGACTGTGTAGGAAAAGGTGAGGCGCTGCCGAACCCCTTGCATCTACCCCTTCACCACGTAGCCGATGCCGCGCACGGTGTGCAGGAGCCGCTGGCCGAAGCCGGCATCGACCTTCTTGCGGAGCCGATTGATCACCACATCCACGATGTTGGTGCCCGGATCAAAGTGGTAATCCCACGCGTACTCGGTGATCAGGGTGCGGGACATCACTCGTCCCTGATGGCGCATCAGGTATTCGAGGACGGTGTATTCCTTCGGGGTCAACTCGATGGACTGGTTGCCGCGGCGGACCTCGCGCGTATCGAGGTCCACCTCGAGGTCGGCCACGGCGAGCACGCGGGAGGAGAGTTGGCGGGGTCGGCGCGAAAGGGCCTCGATCCGCGCGAGGAGTTCCTCGAACGCGAAGGGCTTGGTGACATAGTCGTCGGCGCCGGCCCGGAGCGCATCCACCTTGAATTCGACCGAGTCCTGCGCGGTCAGCACCAGAATCGGCATGGCATGGCCGCGATCCCGTAGCGTCCGGAGCACCTCGAGCCCCGTCATCCCGGGCAGCCGCAGGTCGAGGATGATCAAGTCGTATGTCGTGGCGGAGATCAGCTCCAGCGCTTCGCTGCCATCGGCGACCCATTCCGCGATGTACTGCGCCTCTTCGAGGCCGCGTTTGATGTACGGCCCCACAGTCCGGTCGTCCTCCACCACCAGTAACTTCATGAGCGCTCCGTGCTCCGCACTGGCGGCAGCGCAATCCGAAAGGTGGTGCCGCCGGGCTCGCTCCGAACATCGAGGTGGCCGTGATGGTCGGCAATGATCCCGTACGAGATGGCCAGCCCGAGTCCGGTCCCGCGAGTCGGCCCTTTCGTCGTGTAGAACGGCTCGAAGATCTTCGGAAGGACTTCGGCGGGGATCCCGGGACCATCATCCGTCAACTCGATGATGACCCATGGTGATTCGAACGCCGTCCGGATCCGGACCTTGCCGCGTCCGCCCGTCGCGTCCGCGGCATTCAGGAGGATCGCCATCGCCGCCTGGATGAGACGCTCAGTATTGCCGGGAACCATTGGCAGGTCATCCGCCATCTCACGATCCAGCACGAGCCGACGGAACCGCTGGTGATGCTTGAGCAGGTAGAGCGTCCGTTCGAGCAGGGCATTCACATCGGTCGGGAGGAATCCATCGCCGGCCCGACCCGCCCGGGAGAAATCCAGCAACCCATCGACGATGTTGGTGCACCGCCCGACCTCGCTCTCGATGATGTCGAGATACTCGCGCACCACTGGTTCGGCGGTGGGTCCAAGTCGGGAGGTGATGGCGGCGACACAGGCGCCGATCGTCGCGAGCGGGTTGTTGATCTCGTGCATGACACCCGCCGCAAGCTGACCGACCGCCGCCAGCTTCTCGGTTTGATGCATGGCGATCTCGATCTCGCGCGTCTCGGTGACATCCTCCCCGATCGTGACGACATGACTCACCCGCTGGCCATCGATGCGCATGGGAAGCCGCGTGGTGCGGTAGGTGCGCTTCTCGCCGCCGAATCGCACCGCATGCTCGGTCTCCGCGACTTCTCCGGTGGCGAAGACCCGCGTGAACTCCTCACGCAGGGCCTCGGGATCTTGGCGATGGAGGACTTCAAAGACCTGTCGGCCAAGGACATCGGCGCGACGCAGACCTTGGGTGCCGGTCTCCCGCTTCCGATTCCACATCACGATCCGGAATTCACGGTCAATCACATAGAGTCCCACCGGCAGGGAATCGACGGTGAGGAGGTTGAGTGCGCGATCGATGCCGGCCTGCTCACCTGCCCCATCTTCGAGCCCAGGCATCGTAGCGGCGAGCATCGCGGCGACCGTCTCGAGCATCGGCCGCAACTCGGCCGGTGGGCGGGCCGAACCCAAGACCTCGAGCACGGCGGAACGCCCGGGTCCAAAGGGCACATCCACCACGCAGGCAAGCGCTTCCGGCTCGGCGTGGCCGGCGCCCAGACGATCGCTGCGTCGTTGACCGGTAAGCAGGCGAACTTCCTCGGCCGGTAGCAGGCGGGTGAGCTGATCGCAGAGCGCCTGATACCGCTCCCCCGGAGTTCCGGGGGCGGCCAGCGCACGCGCGACCGCCGTCACGACCGCGAGCGGCGGTGCCGATGGACGTGACGCATCGGTCGGGCCGGCCTGGTCGCTCAGCGGATCCGGCACTCAGGCGGCAGCGATCGCGCGCATCAGGTCCGCCGTCTCGCGCTTGGTGCCGAGTTCTGACTCGACATGCGCCCAGCGCACCACGCCACGCCGATCAATCAGGATATAGGCGCGCTCCGCAAAGAATTGTGGCTGCTTGAGCACGCCGTACGCTCGCGCCACCTCACGATGGAAATCGCTCAGCATCTCCAGCCGGAGCCCCTCATGGGCCTTGAATGCCCGGAGGGTCGGCACCGAATCGACGCTGATCGGGAGCACCGCAGTGTCGGTCGACTCGTACCGTGCATATTCTTCGCTGAACTCGCACATCTCGGCGGTGCAGGTGCTGGTGAACGCCAGTGGGAAAAATGCCAGCAACACATTCTGCTTCCCGCGAAAGTCCCCAAGGGAAACTTCGCCCCCCCCCGTGGAGGGGAGCGAAAATCCGGGTGCCTCCTGCCCCACTGCCGGCAGCGCGTGCTGGCCGGCAACGGTCATCGCGCCGCCTCGAATCGGCGGCCGATCTCACTCCAGTTCACGACGTTCCACCAGGCGCTCACGTAATCGGGGCGGCGGTTCTGGTAGTGGAGGTAGTACGCATGCTCCCAGACATCGCACCCCAAGATGGGCGTGCGGCCCTCCATCAGGGGCGAGTCCTGATTGGGTGTGCTCTCAACCTGTAGTCCCCCACTCGCATTGACGACCAGCCAACCCCACCCTGACCCGAAACGAGTGGCGCACGCCTTGGCGAACTGCTCCTTGAATGCGTCGACTGAACCGAACGCCGTGGTGATCGCCTCGTCGAGCGCACCCTCTGGAGCGGTGGCGCCACCGGGAGCCATGACCTCCCAGAACAACGTGTGGTTGGCGTGACCGCCACCATTGTTGCGCACCGCTCCGCGCTTGGCCTCGGGCACCTTCGACAAGTTGCCGATCAACTCCTCGACCGGGATCGCCTGCAGATCGGCGTGTCCCTCGAGTGCCGCATTGAGGTTGTTGACATACCCGGCGTGATGCTTGTCATGATGAATCCGCATCGTCTGCTCGTCGATGTGCGGCGTCAGAGCATCGTAGGCGTAGGGCAAGTCAGGGAGTGTATATGGCATCTGCGTGTACCTCAGGTTCAGGATTCGGGTGTCTGCTGTGGTCGTGCGGGTAGAGCCGGGCGCTGAGGCAGTCGAGCCAAGGCGATGGCGCACCCGGCGGCAAGGCAGGTCGCCATGACCACCTCGACCTCGAGGAGTGCCACCACAACGAGGGCGACGGCCGCAGCGACCAGTGTTGCACGCCACGGGACACTAAAAAATGTAACCCGGTTCGCGGGCACACCGGGCCGGAGCGAGGCCCAGACCGCGAGAAGTGCCAGCACGGTGGCGCCAATCAGGCCCAACACGCTGCCCGTCAGCGCGCCCAGCAGTGCAATCGTGCCAAGCGCAGTCCGCCACTGCCCGAACATCGCCGCGATCAGTGCCGAGGGAACCAGCAGGAGGGCGGTGCCTGGGAGCCAAGCTGTCACACCTTGGGGCGCGAGCGTGGTCGCCAATCGGTAGCCCGTCGCCACGATGGCGGGCAATGGAGTCAGAAGCGGACCGAGTCGGCCGACTGGCCAGGGCGCAAGCAGTGACATCAGCGCGCCGATACCGCACACCGCGAGCAGTCGTTCCGCACCGATCGAGAGCGGCTGGGTGGCCGCAAACGAACCGAACCGCGCCCAGGGAGTCCCCGCGATCGTCAAGGCCAACCATGCCAAGGTCACGAACAACACCAATCCGACCAGCGGCAGAACACGACGCGCCATCGGCACTGTTGCCCAGCTCCGACGCCACGGCAGCAGCCACGGGACGGGCAGCAGGATCACCAAAATGAGTGGTTCGGCCAACGCAATCAGCAACGTGACGGCGAGCAACGACGCGGGCAGGCCCTGGGTCAGGTCGGGATCACGATCCCGGCGAGCCCCTGGGATCGCCAGTCCCCCGAAGAGCGGCAGCGCACCCAGTACGCCACCAAGGAGCAACGGCCCCCACCGCACTACGCCCACATTGAGCCCGAGGGGGACCAGCAGCAAGGGAATGCCTGTGAACCAGCTCGGGCGATGGACCGGGAGAGGCCAGGGGCCAAGCGCTCCGAGCAACAGGCCGAGCGTGATCGAGACGAAGAGCGCGTTCGAAGGGTCTGTCGCCGCGTAGGTGTGGATGTCGGCGACCGAGGTGATTCCCGAAGCGACCCAGAGTGCCCCCAGAGCCAGACCAATCACCACGATGCGAGCCATCGCCTGACCGCGCTGGCGTTCAGGCGCCAGAACGGGGCCGGCCAGGAGCGGGATGGCGAGGAGGAGGAGCGTTGGTGGTGTCATGGCAGCGAATCTTCCCCCGGTGGACTCACCGGGCAACTGAGGGGCCCTGTCTCCGAGCGCCCGACAGGACGATACTTGGGGTGTCCACGTGCCCTGCTGAGCCCATTCACCCAACCCGGATCCCCATGGCGTTTTCGTTTCGCTACTCCCTCACCACCCCCGGTCGAGCCGTCGTGGCCCTCGAGGCGGACGACCTGCGCGTCGCCATGCAGGCGACCGATGACACGGATGCGCTCGGCGACCTGACACGTGCCGTGATCACATTGATGGAGGGAGCGGCCCATGCCTCGGTTGTCCTGGAGGATGCGCCTGGGGTGCATGAGTGGACCTTCGAGCGGGAGGAGGGCATCGTGAACTTGCGGGTACACAGTTGGGCCGATCGGCGCTCAGGCCACGCCGACCTGACGCTCTCCCAGGAGCGATCAGTTGCGCTCGCCTGTCCCCTGACTGCACTCGCGCGGGAGCTCGTGCTCGTGCTCGATGTCCTCTGGGTGGGCCATGGCCCGGACGGATGGAAGCGACTCTCGCCGCGACACGGCTTCCCGATCCCCGAGCGTCGGCGCCTGCAGCAGTTGATGTCCGTCGAGGCTCGCCGCCGCGCGGAACAGAAGGCGGTCGGCGAGGGCTGACACAACCTAGCGTGGCGCGGTACTGTCCGCCGCAGCAATCGAGTCGCGCCGTGCCCCCCACGCCGGCATCACGGACGTCAGGATGGCATCGATAGCTGGCTGATCGATCGTGATCGTGGCACCCTGCCGAAGGACCCAGACCATCGCCCCAGGCAGCGGCCGATAGGAAATCGTCCCCGAAGTGACCCCACGAATGAAGTCGCGCACGGCTCGATTGCCGTCAGTGCCGGCGAGCATCGGACGGTAGGCCGAGTCGAGTGTCGCGTAGGCTTGCCGAAGTTGCGGAACCATCATCTCCCATGCCGCCGCGGGCAGGCTGTCCCCACCCGTGGCGAGGCTCCGAACGACATAGCGATCGGCGACCTCCGTCAGGATGATCGTCAGCGCGCTGTCCGCAACACCGGGAAGCACCGCCCGCTGTGCCGGGGGGAGCACCGAGATCCAGAGTCGGGCTTGATCCGGTGTCAGCGCGCCGCCATCCCATGTCACCAGTGGCTCGGTGCCGCCACCGTCGAGCGGTTCGCGCACCAGCTCACGCATTCGCGTGATGGCGTCATCAGCCAGGGTGAGGTGGCGCGCCGTGCGGACCGAATCGAGCCAAGCCTGGTTGCGTTCGGCCGCGCGAACCGGAATCATCCAATTCCGGATCACCGGCCGTGCCTCCTCGACCCGCGAACGGCGCGGAATCAACGCCATCGGGCCGAGAGCAAGCGGGGTGCCGATCTGATCGTACTCCAGCCGCCACAACGCCGCGACGTCGGGGGTCGGTGGCAGTTGACCTCGCTGCATCGCTGGGAGGTAGCCGCTCGCCTGGACGAAGCTGGAGTCTTCGCTGTACCGCTTCACCAGGGCCGTAAAGTCCCCGCCCTGGAGCGCCTCGGTACGCACCGCGTCGATCTTTGCACGCATCTGAGCCGCTGCCGCCGAGTCGCCTTGCGCCGCCAGTTTGATGCCGATGACCTGGAACGAGCGGACTTGTCCCAACCGAGTGACCGAGTCGACTTCGGCGTCGGTCGGCACCGGATACCCACGTGCGAGCTGGATCATGTGCTGCCGCACGATGCCCCGAATGGCATCGGGTTCGATGATCTGCGCCAGCGCGGCGGAATCGGTAATGCTCGCACTCCCGATCAGGGCCTTTCGGAACAACGCGGCATCAATGAACGCGGAGATGACGAGCCGTGCGGTCTCTTGACTGGGGCCGGCGTTCGCTGGTGCCTCCAGCAGGATCGACTCGAGCGTCGCCCCATCGAGCGAGACACCATCGACCACCACCACATCCGCGGCACGAGCCGTGGCGAGGGAAGGGGCACCAGAGCAGCCTAGCGCACCAAGCAACACAGCACCGATCACGGGCAACATGGACGGACGATTCATGGGACCTGCCAATTGGCGAGATGTGAACGCGTCGGCACGTGCCGACCCATGGAGCGGATGGGGCTCGAACCCACGACCCCCTGCTTGCAAAGCAGGTGCTCTCCCAGCTGAGCTACCGCCCCGGAACGGAATGGGGAAAGTAATGGCTGGCCTCCGAGGAACACCAGCACCAATCCTCGGCGGGGTGCCCCGGACCCCGGAGGTCACATTACTATTTGGAAGCACCCCCATCACATCGACCTACGGGAGCAGCAATGTCCACGGTATTCCGGAACGCCCTCGAGGCGCATATCGATCAACTCAAACATCGGATCAGCGGGGCCAACCCGACCCAGATCGCCGATGAGTTGCGCATGACCCGCGAGTTGTATGACCGGACCAATGATGGCCGGGTCAAGCGTTCGCTGGGGAATTCCATCCGCCGTCTCGAGTCGGCCAGTGCCGATGCAGGGAACACTGAGTCACTCCGGAAGATCCTCACGCATGCGCAAAACCTCCTGGTTGCCGTCAAGGATCGCCCGGAGTACAACAAGACCCGCACCAAGGCCCCCGGGGGGGCACCACGCCGGAAGAACAGCCGGAAATCCTGACTCCTCTCGCCCCCTTCCCCGCCACCCTCGGAGCTCCATGATGAACGCGCATCTCAAGCGCGCCAGGGTGCTCGCCGCATTGCGCTCCTGGAGGTTCAGTGGATCCGAAGTTTCTTGAAGCTGTCCGCGCAGGGTTCCCCACCGAGAACGCCATCGTGCTCGGCGCGCCGATGCGCGACGGTGAGATCGAGCCGGAGCCGCTCGTCCGCGTGCCGCTCGGGATGCTCAATCGGCATGGCCTGATCGCGGGTGCCACCGGCACCGGCAAGACTCGGACACTCCAGCTCGTGGCAGAACAGCTCTCTGCCGCCGGGGTCTCGGTTTTCGTAGCCGATATCAAGGGTGACCTCTCCGGCCTCGCCGTTCCCGGGACCGCGCATCCGAAGATCGACGAACGCGCGGCGGCAACTGGTCAGGCGTGGCAGCCGACCGGCTTCCCGCTTGAGTTCCTGTCACTGACCGGCAAGCTCGGCGCCCAGCTTCGTGCGACCGTCTCCTCGTTCGGTCCGCTGATGCTGGCAAAGGTGCTCGGACTCAACGACACCCAGACCAGCGTGCTCACCATGGTGTTCCGCTACTGCGACGACAAGCAGTTCCTGCTGCTCGACATGAGCGATCTCCGGACGGTGCTGCAGTACCTGCGCGATGAGGGGGCCGCCGAGCTGGAATCCTACGGCGGAATGTCGAAGCAGACCGTCGGAGTGCTCCTGCGCGAGATGATCGAGCTCGAGGCGCAGGGCGCCGAGCAGTTCTTCGGCGAGCCCGAGTTTCACCTGGACGACTTGATGCAGGTCGACCGCGACGGCCGTGGCGTGATCTCGGTGCTCGCCCTCTCGGATTGCCAGGACAAGCCGGCACTCTTCTCGACCTTCATGATGTGGATGCTGGCTCGGCTCTACCTCGACCTGCCGGAGGTCGGCGACCCGGTGAAGCCAAAGCTGGTGTTTTTCCTCGACGAGGCGCACCTGCTCTTCGACGGGGCAAGCACCGCGTTCACGAAAGAGGTCGAACAGGTCGTGCGCCTGATCCGCTCAAAGGGAGTCGGCATCATCTTCGTCACTCAGAGCCCCAAGGACATCCCGGCCGACGTGCTGGGTCAGCTGGGGAATCGGATCCAGCATGCACTCCGGGCATTTACACCGGATGACGAGAAGGCGATGCGTGCCGCGGCCCGGACGTTTCCCAAGACACCATGGTACGACATCGAGGAGCTGCTCACCACGGTAGGCACGGGCGAAGCGATCGTGACCGTACTCACATCGAAGGGCGAACCCACGATGCCGGTCGCGACGCACCTGATCGCACCGTCCGCCAGCATGACGCCGCTCACCGATGACGAGCTCCAGCGACGCATCGGGGTATCACCGCAGGTCAAGCGCTACCGCGACACCCTCGATCGCCAGAGCGCCCGGGAAGTGATCGAGGCGCGTCTGCATTCCGCCGCCGCCGCCGCCCCGATCGGTGTCGAAGACACGCCGGCGACCCGCTCTCGGCGCCACGGTTCCCAATCGGAGTCCCGGAGCGCCCTCGAGAAGCTCCTCAAGACCCGAACCGCCTCGAATATGGGCACCCAGTTCGTCCGCAGCGCGATGGGGGCGTTGCTTCAGCTCATGAAGCAGAAACGCTAGCGCCTCTCGCCCGCGGCCACGCGCTCCACCTCGGCCATCACCCGCAAGAGGTTCCCGCCCCAGATCTTTGCGATGTCCTGCTCGCTGTAGCCACGTCGCACCAGCTCGCGCGTCACGTTGAGAGACTCGTCGGCGGAACGCCAGCCCTCCACGCCGCCGCCGCCATCGAAGTCGGAGGCGATCCCGACGTGATCGACGCCCATGATCTTGACGGCGTAGGCAATGTGATCGACGAAGTCCGAGACTGATGCCACGATGTCACCCGGATACCGACGATCATTGATCTGGCGCGACTTCTCGAGATAGGCGTTCCGACTCGCGTCGGTCAGCGCAGCGAGCCGTTCCTGAGTCGCCGTGCGCGTCAGCCCATCGAGGCCAAATTCGGTGCGGAGCGCGGCCAGGTCGACTTGGCGCGCCGGGTCGCGCGTCGCATCGCAGCGCACGTACCCACCGAACGCGACCATCTGAGCCACCCCGCCGTTCCGGGCGAGCGCCCGGAGCTGTTCGTCATCCAGATTGCGCGAGTGGTCACACAGTGCCCGCACTCCGGAGTGTGATGCGATGATCGGCGCCGTCGTGATCTCGAGCGTCTGCATCATCGATGCCTTCGACGGGTGGGAAATGTCGATCATCATGCCGACCCGGTTCATCTCGTGGATCACTTGACGGCCGAGCGGCGACAGCCCGTGATGCAACCAGATGCCATCACGTTCACCGGTGTTCGAGTCGGAGAGCTGGGAATGCCCGTTGTGGGCAAGGGACATGTACCGACCGCCGAGGCCGTAGAACGCCGCGACGTTGGAGAGATCACTGCCGATCGGGAAACCGTTCTCGATTCCGATGAAAATCACCCGCTTGCCGGTGGCGTGGATCCGCGTCGCATCCGCGGCCGTCAACGCGAGCTCGGCTCGGCCTGGCGCAATCGAATCGACCAGGCGATGGATCGCCGCAAACTTCTCCAACGCTTGGCGCTTGGCCGCGGCGAATCCGGCGGAGGTGAGACTGTCGGACTGTCCCACGTAGACAATCAGGAACGCACCACCGAGCCCCCCCTGCTCCATCTTGGTCAGATCGACCTGTGTCCGCGGGAGGAGGTCACCATAGTTCGGGGCATCGAGCCGAAAGTTGGCGGGACTGATATCCACGTGCGTGTCGATCGAGAAGACCCGCGCGTGGATTGCACGTGCTCGAGCGTCGAGTTCGTCGTCCTGTGCGCCCACCGGCTGAACCACCAACGCGAGGACTCCTGCAAGCGACGCGTTGCAGAGTAGTTGTGACAGGCGCATCTTCGAACCTCATCGGGGTGGGATCTCTCGGGACAGTCGCCGAGCGGCGACGTGGGGGATGGCATGAACGTTGCTCTGTACCCCGTTTCGTGAGACAGTTTCGGCTAGCATGTGAGTCCTGCGTGG
>JBDTNH010000052.1:0-17145 GCA_039933845.1 Gemmatimonadota bacterium | reverse complement strand
AGCGAGAAGCGTGACGCGTGACGCGTGACAATCACGCTCTGCCCTCGCCTCTCGCCTCTCGCATCACGCTTCTCGCACAAAGGCCCCCATGGTTTCCCGCTCCGCGCTCGGCAAGAACGCCCTCGTCATCGTCGAGTCGCCCACCAAGGCGCGGACGATCCGTGGCTTCCTCCCCGACGGCTTCACGGTCGCGGCCTCGATGGGGCACGTGCGCGACCTGCCGGGTGACGCCAAGGAGATTCCGGCCAAGTTCAAGGGCCAGGAGTGGGCGCGGTTCGGGGTCAACGTCGAGGCCGACTTTGCGCCGCTCTACATCGTCCCGGGCGACAAGAAGTCGGTGGTCCGTGAGCTCAAGGATTTGCTCAAGGACGCCGACATTCTCTACCTCGCGACCGACGAGGACCGCGAGGGTGAGAGCATCTCGTGGCACCTGCTTGAGCTGCTGCAGCCGAAGGTGCCGGTCAAGCGGATGGTTTTCCATGAGATCACCCGCGAGGCGATCCAGAAGGCGCTCGAAGAGACCCGCGATGTCGATTACGACCTGGTCCACGCGCAGGAGACGCGCCGGATCCTCGATCGCCTTGTCGGCTACACCCTCTCGCCGCTGCTCTGGAAGAAGGTCGCGTTCGGTCTCTCGGCCGGTCGAGTGCAGTCGGTCGCCACGCGACTGATCGTCGATCGCGAGCGCGAACGCCTCGCATTCCGGACCGGCTCATACTGGGACCTCAAGGCCGATCTCGAGCAGCAGAAGGCGCCGTTCGAGGCCGCACTTCTTTCGCTCGGTGGCAAGCGACTCGCCGTCGGCAAAGATTTCGACGAGCAGACCGGCCAGATCGCCGAGGGCAAGGATGTGCTCCTCCTGGGTGAGAAGGAGGCGCGCGCACTCGTTGATCGATTGGGGAAGGCATCATGGAAGGTTGTCTCGGTCGAGGAGACGCCGCGCAGCCTCAAGCCCTATGCACCGTTCACGACCTCGACGCTGCAACAGGAAGCCAACCGCAAGCTGCGCTTCGGTGCCAAGCGGACGATGCAGGTCGCGCAGAAGCTCTACGAGAACGGCCACATCACCTACATGCGGACCGACTCGACCGCACTCTCCGAGCAGGCGGTCAGCGCCGCGCGTGCGATCGTCAAGCAACTCTACGGCGACACCTACTTGCCATCGGCCCCGCGCACCTACGCCAACAAGGTCGCCAACGCGCAGGAAGCACACGAGGCGATTCGCCCGGCCGGCTCGATCTTCAAGACGCCCGACCAGACCGGGTTGCACGGCGATGAGTTCGCGCTCTACGACCTGATCTGGAAGCGGACCGTTGCATCGCAGATGAAGGACGCGAAGAAGACCGGCACTACGGTCGAGCTCGAGGTACTCGATGCGATCTTCAAGGCCACCGGCCAGCGCACCGACTTCCCCGGTTTCCTGCGTGCCTACGTCGAGGGATCCGATGATCCAGACGCGGCGATCGAGGATCGCGATACCCCGCTCCCGCCGCTCGCCATCGGCGACACGCCGACCTGCACCGGTCTCGAACCGGTCGGCCACGAGACCAAGCCACCGGCGCGCTACACCGAGGCGTCACTGGTCAAGGCACTCGAGGAGAACGGTGTCGGTCGTCCGTCGACCTACGCGAGCATCATCGGCACGATCCAGGACCGGGGCTACGTGGTGCGTGCCGGTCAGGCACTCGTCCCGACCTTCACCGCATTCGCCGTGACCGACCTGCTCATCCTCCACTTCGGCAACCTCGTCGACGTGACGTTCACGAAGGCGATGGAGAACAGGCTCGACGAGATCGCCGGCGGAACCTCGGACTGGCTCGCCTATCTGCGCGAGTTCTATCTCGGCGCGAGCGGATTGCAGGCACTCACCGCGCGCGGCGAGGAGGAGATCAAGCCGTCCGAGGCACGCGTGGTCGCACTCGACGGGCTCGGCGCCGCGATTCGGATCGGTCGCTTCGGTCCGTACGCCGAACGCGAGGAGAACGGTGAGCTGGTGCGCGCATCATTGCCGAAGGATGCGACGCCCGCCGACTTGACGCCTGAACGGATCGACTCGCTGATCCGTCAGCGCGCCGAAGGACCGGAGTCGATCGGGACGCACCCCGATACTGCCGAGCCGATCTACATGATGGATGGTCAGTATGGGCCCTACGTGCAGTTGGGCGAGGGCGATGGCAAGGTGAAGCCGAAGCGCTCGTCACTGCCGAAGGGCGTCAAACCCGAGCAGGTCACGCTCGACATGGCCGTCCGTCTCCTCTCGCTGCCGCGTCTGCTTGGGCCACACCCCGAGACCGGCAACAGCGTGAAGGCCGGACTCGGTCGCTTCGGGCCGTTCGTCGTTCATGCCAAGGCCGGCAACGAGGGGAAGGACGACTTCCGCTCGCTCAAGGCGACCGACGACGTGCTCACCGTCACGCTCGAGCGAGCCGTCGAGTTGCTCAAGGAGCCGAAGGGTGTGCGCGGTCAGCGTGCCGCGGCGACGCCGCTCCGGACTATTGGGGCGCACCCGAAGGACGGCGAGCCGGTCAATCTCTTCGACGGCCGCTACGGTCCCTACGTCAAGCACGGTGAACTGAATGCCTCGGTCCCGCGCGGCGTGGATCCGGCGACCTTCTCGCTCGCCGACGCAGTACGGTTGATCTCGGAGAAGGGCAAGCCGCCCAAAGGCAAGCGCCGCGGTGCCGCCAAGTCGACTGCACCTCGGAAGACCGCGAAGAAGTCGACCACGAAAAAGTCGACAGCCAAGAAGAGCAGCAAGAAGACCACTCGCAAGTCGACGACGAAGAAGGCAGCGAAGAAGTCGACGCCACCCGCTGAGTCATGAGGACGACCGTCATCGGTGGTGGCCTCGCCGGCTCGGAGGCCGCGTGGGCGCTTGCCGAACGTGGCATCGATGTCGACCTGATCGAGATGCGCCCCGTCGTTCCCACCCCGGCACATCGCTCCGATCGACTCGGCGAGCTGGTCTGCAGCAACTCCTTCAAGTCGGTCGAGCTCGAGAATGCGCACGGCCTGCTCAAGGCCGAACTGCGCGACCTGGGGTCGATCCTGCTGCCGATCGCCGACGCGGCACGCGTCCCTGGCGGCACGGCGCTGGCCGTCGATCGCGAGATCTTCGGCGCGCTGGTGCACGAGAAGGTGACCAGCCATCCGCGGATCACGGTGGTGCGGGAGGAGCGCCGCGAGTTGCCGGAGCATGGCATCATCGCAACCGGTCCACTCACCAGTGACGCACTCGCGGAGTCGATCCGCGCGCGGCTGGGCCTCGACGGGCTGGCGTTCTTCGATGCGATCGCACCGATTGTGAGTCACGAGTCGCTCGACCACGCTCAACTCTTCGCGATGTCACGCTGGGGCAAGGGCGATGGCGACGACTATCTCAACGCACCGATGGACCGCGATCAGTACGAGGCATTCATCGATGCGCTCGTGGCCGGTGATCAGTTCAGTGGTCATGCCTTCGATGAGGTGCCCTATTTCGAGGGCTGTCTGCCGGTCGAGGAGATGGCGCGACGCGGGCGTGAGACACCACGCTTCGGTCCGATGAAGCCGATTGGCCTGCCCGACCCGCGCACCGGCCGCGACGCGCATGCCGTGGTGCAGTTCCGCCGCGAGGACCGCGCCGGTCAGATGTGGAACCTGGTCGGCTTCCAGACGCGCCTCCGGATCCCCGAGCAGAAGCGCGTGTTCACGATGATCCCGGGTCTCGCCGACGCCGAATTCCTGCGATTCGGGAGCATCCACCGGAACAGCTATATCAATTCGCCCAGGGCACTCGGCCCGGCACTTCGCCTGCCGGGCGACGCGCCACTCTTCTTCGCCGGCCAACTCACCGGGGTCGAGGGCTACACCGAGTCGCTCGGCACCGGCCTGCTCGCCGGCATCAACTTGGCGCGCGCGCTCCACGGTGACGCGCCGATCATCCCCCCCCCGACGACGATGCTGGGCGGATTGCTGCGCTACCTGCGCGAGGCCGATCCGGATCACTTCCAGCCGATGAACGCGAACTTCGGGCTGCTCGAGCCGCTCGAGGGCAAGATCAAGAAGGCGGAGCGGAAGGCGAGACAGGTGGCGCGGGCGCGAGAGGACTTCGCGGCATGGCTGCCGACCGGCTGACGCCGCCGCTGGTCGCCGACTACCTCCGCCACCTCGAAAAGGTGCGCGATCAGTCGCCCCATACCCTCAAGGCCTACGGTCGTGATCTCGCGCAACTGGTCGAGTTCCTCGACCGCCGACACGCTGGCCAGGATTGGCAGTTCAGCGACATTGATCGGCTATCACTCCGGAGCTTCCTGGCGGAACTCGAGAAACGCGGCCTCACGCGCCGCTCGGCCGCGCGCACACTGTCGGCGATTCGATCGTTCTACCGATGGTTGCATGTTCACCACGACGTCGATGTCGCCGCGGTGCGAACCGCGCGGATGCCGCGACTGGAGAAGCGGTTGCCGAGTTACCTGCTGACCTCGCAGATCACGGCGCTGTTTGCCGAGACCGAGGCGGCCGCCGAATCAGGGGAACCGGATGCGGTGCGCGACCTCGCAATGCTTGAGTTGTTCTACAGCTCGGGACTCCGGCTCTCGGAACTGCGCGGGCTCGACCTCGAGCGACTCGACCTGCTCGGCGATCAGGTCAAGGTGGTGGGCAAGGGCCGGAAGGAACGGATCGTGCCGGTGGGGACGCGCGCGTCGCTGGCGCTCCGGAAATGGATCACGGCTCGGAAGCCCTGGGCCGAGCACCCGGGCGCCGACCGGCAGGCGATCTTCATCGGCAAGACCGGGAAGCGCCTCGCGCCGGTCACCATCCAGCGGCGGATGCATCGGCTCTACGACGCGGCGGGGATCGAGGGGATGCGCACCCACAGCATGCGGCACTCGTTCGCGACTCATCTTCTAGACGCTGGCGCTGATCTCCGCGCCGTCCAGGAGCTGCTCGGCCACGCGTCGCTCTCGACCACCCAGATCTACACGCACACGTCGGTCGAACGGCTCAAGCAGGTATATCGGGATGCGCACCCGCGGGGGAAATGAATTCGAGAAGCGAGAAGCGTGATGCGTCATGGCCGAGCCGCGACCATCTGGCCGCGGTTGGGTTCGCGACGCACGGAGCTGAGCCGCGTTTCTCGCATCTCGTTCCTCGCTTCTCGCTTTTCGCTTCTCGCCCTACATTCATCTCAACCATCAACGGATCGACACCATGACCTACCACGGCACCACCATCCTCGCTGTTCGGAAGAACGGCCATGTCGCCCTCGCCGGCGACGGGCAGGTCTCGATCGGCGACACCGTCGTCAAGACCAAGGCGACCAAGGTGCGCACCCTCAAGGGTGGCCGGATTCTGGCCGGCTTCGCGGGCTCGGTCGCCGATGCACTCACCCTCTTCGAGCGGTTCGAGGAGAAGCTCGACCGCTACCCGGGGAACCTGACCCGGGCCTCGACCGAGCTCGCCAAGGACTGGCGGAGCGACCGATTCCTCCGGCGGCTCGAGGCGGTACTCGTGGTGGCCGATCTTGAGCATGTCTTCCTGCTCTCGGGCAACGGAGAGCTGATCGAGCCCGACGATGGCATCCTGGCGGTGGGGAGTGGTGGCGACTTTGCCCTTGCGGCAGCAAGGGCCCTTATCGATGACGATCGCCTCTCTGCACGTGATGTCGTCGAGAAGGCGATGCGGATCGCGTCGGAGATCTGTGTCTACACCAATGGCAACATCACGATGCTGGAGCTGTGATTCGAGAAGCGTGATACGAGAAGCGAGAAGCGAGGGGTCTGTCACGCCGAACGCAGTGAGGCGGCAGAGAGCGGCCTTGAACAATCCCCTCTGCTCCGCCGCTTCGCTTCGCTCAGCGTGACAGCCCTCCTCCCTCGCATCTCGCATCTCGCTTCTCGTGTATCTTCTCCCCATGGCCGACACCCCGACCCCACCCGCCGCCGAACCCGTCCCACAGCCTTGGCTTGAGGAGCTGCCGCCGCGCCAGATCGTGGCGGAGCTCGACCGCTTCATCGTGGGTCAGGCGGCGGCCAAGAAGGCGATCGCCATCGCGATCCGGAACCGCTGGCGTCGGACCCAGGCGCCCGAGGGGATCCGCGACGAGATCACCCCCAGCAACATCATCCTGATCGGTCCGACCGGCGTCGGGAAGACCGAGATCGCGCGTAGGCTGGCGCGCCTCGCCGGGGCGCCGTTCCTCAAGGTCGAGGCGAGCAAGTTCACCGAGGTCGGCTATGTCGGTCGCGACGTCGACACGATCATCCGCGACCTGGTCGATGCCGGCATCTCGCTGGTCCGGGCCGAACGCGAGGACGAGGTGTGGCCGCAGGCCGAAGCCAAGGCGATCGAGCGGTTGCTCGAACTGCTCTTGCCGCCGCTTGATCGGACGCCCGACGGCGAGGCGATGGTGCCTGAGGATCCGGAGCTCGCCGCACGACGGACGCGCTCGCTCGAGAAGCTTCGTCAGCAGTTCACCGATGGGAAACTCGATGATCGCGAAGTCGAGGTCGATCTGAACCCGCCGAGCTACCCGGATACCGAGGGATGGCGCCCGCCGGACACGCCGGAGAACCCCGACTTTTCCTTTGGCGACTGGATGCGTGACGCGATGCCGCGGCGTGGCAAGCGTCGGCAGGTGAAGGTGCCCGATGCCAAGCGTCTGCTCGAGGACGAAGAGTTGCGGCGGCTGGTCGACATGGACGATGTCATCAGCGAGGCGCTCGATCGGGTCGAGAACCACGGGATTGTCTTCATCGACGAGATCGACAAGATCGCCGGCGAGCGGAACCCGACCGGACCCGATGTATCGCGTCAGGGTGTCCAGCGCGATTTGCTGCCGATCGTTGAGGGCTCGACCGTGCAGACGCGCTATGGCTATGTGCGTACCGACCACGTGCTGTTTGTGGCCGCCGGTGCGTTCCACATGGCCAAGCCGTCGGACATGATCCCGGAGTTGCAGGGGCGGTTCCCGATTCGAGTCGAACTCGATGCGCTCACTGAGGCCGACTTTGTCCGGATCCTGACCGAGCCCGAGAACGCGCTCACCAAGCAGTATCAGGCGCTGGTCGGGGCGGAGAAGATCGAACTCTCCTTCACCGAGGCCGCGGTCGCCGAGCTGGCGCGGACCGCGTGGCAGGCCAACGACCGGATGGAGAATATCGGCGCGCGCCGGCTGCACACGGTGATGGCGGCGCTCATGGAGGAGCTGCTGTTCGCGCTGCCCGATGGCCGGACCGGCCCGATCAGCATCGATGCAGACGAGGTCACCAGGACGCTCGCCAGTGTGATCAACGACGACGACCTCCGCAAGTACATCTTGTAATTAGGGGCGGCCGCATTTAGGGGCGGCCATGAGGCCGCCCGGCAAGGCGGACAGATCTTGCCGTGCAGATCAAGCCGCGGTTTGGCCGGCGAATACGATGATCCCTCACTGGCCGCTCGGCAATGCGCACTGATCTCCCTGACGCCCTGTCACGCTGAGCGAAGCGAAGCGGCGGAGCTATGCCGGTCACTGGTACTGGCCCGTGGCGTTGGAGTGACCAGGCTTCCCCGCCTCACTGCGTTCGGCGTGACAATTCTCGGGGGCGGGGAGGTTTCCAGCAGGTGGCACCTCGGAGTCCCCGCCGCCCGCGCTTTGCGCTGGGGCGGGGTAGTATATTCCTGCCATTCTGGCCGCACCCTCCCCCAGGATGGCATATGAGCCCCAAGCGCGACTTCCTCAAGATCCCCGACCTCTCCCGAGCGGAGACCCTTGCCCTGCTCGGGGTCGCCGCAGAGATGAAGGCGGGTCGGTACCGGGAACGTCCGCTCGAGGGCAAGTCGCTGGCGATGATCTTCGCCAAGAGCAGCACCCGCACCCGCGTTTCCTTCGAGGTCGGCGCCCGCCAGCTCGGCGCCCAGCCGCTCTTCCTCTCCGCGCGCGACATCCAGCTCGGCCGCGGCGAGCCGATCCGCGACATGGCACGCGTGCTCTCGCGCATGGTCGACGGCATCATGATCCGGACCTTTGCCCAGCTCGATGTCGAGGAGCTGGCGCAGTTCGCGAGCGTGCCGGTGATCAACGGCCTCACCGACCTCCGTCATCCGTGCCAGATCCTCGCCGACATGCAGACCATGCTCGAGGCATTCGACACCCTCGACGGCAAGGTCGTCGCGTGGATCGGCGACGGAAACAACATGGCCAACTCGTGGCTGGAGGCCGCCGGCCTGCTCGGCTTCGAGCTCCGGATTGCCTGCCCCAGGGGGTATGAGCCCGACGCGGGGCTCCTCGCCGCCAACCAGGCGCGGACCACAATCGTGGTGACGACCGATCCCGACGAGGCCGCCGATGGCGCCCACGTGGTCACGACCGATGTCTGGGCCTCGATGGGTCAGGAGGAGGAGGCGGCGGTTCGGCAGCGGGCGTTCGCGGGGTTCGTGGTCGATGCCGACCTGATGCGTCGTGCCGACAAGGACGCGATCGTGTTGCATTGCTTGCCGGCGCATCGCGGCGAGGAGATCACCGAGGAGGTCTTCGAGGGGCCGCAATCGCGGGTCTTCGACGAAGCCGAGAATCGCATGCACGCCCAGAAGGCACTGATGGCGATGGTGATGGCATGATCGACCGCGCAGAGTACGATGCATTGATCTCGCAGGCGGCGGCATGGGCGCCGACCGCGGTCGGCCAGTTCGAGGTGTCGGGGCCCGATGCGCATGCATTCGTCAATCGCATCTGCACCGTCGACATCTCACGGGTGCCGCCTGGGCGCTTTGCGCACGGCCTGGTCCTTCGCGACGACGCCTCGATCCAGGGACGCGTTACCGTTTACCGCTTCGGCGACGTGGTGATGCTGTTGGTCGACGAGCGGAAGCGGGTCGAACTCTGGGAACGGATCGTGGCGGAGAAGCGTGGCAATGTGCGGTTGCGCGACATCTCGCCCGACATCGCGGCGATCGTGGTGCGCGGACCCACGGCGGCCACCCGGATCGCCACGCTGCTCGCGCCGATGCCACTGCATGCGGGAGATCTGGTCACCGGCAGGCTCGCGGGCGTCGATGTCTTCGCGGCGCGAACCACCTCGGATGGTCCCGACGGGATCGACCTCTATTGTCGTACTCGTGATATCGATGCCCTCCGCCAAGCGATCGGCAGGCTCGGGATGCCGTTCGTGAGCAACGACACCTGGGAGTTGGCGCGACTCGAATGGGGGGTCGCCCGAGTCGGGATCGAGATCGGCCCGAACGACACGCCGGTCGAGGCCTCACTCCAGGCGCTGGTCGCCACGGACAAGGGCGTGTCGTTCCCCGGCGAGAAAGCATTTGCCTCGCGCGTCCGCACCGGGGCGCTCAAGCGTCTGGTTGGTTTCGTGCTGTCGGGCGGCGACGTTCCTCCGATGGATGCCAAGCTGTCCATCAACGAGCGCGTGGTCGATCGGGTGCGCTCGGTACGCCGCTCGCCCCGATTCGGGATCATCGGCATGACCGCGGTGCCGGTCGGCGCCGACGTCGCGGGCACGCCGGTGGTGGTGACGTCAGGCGTCGATCGCTGGGAGGGACAGATCGTGCTGCCACCGTTCGTCGGGACCAGTGGTCTCTCGTCGAGTGTCGGTGGTGCCGATCTGGGGACGCTCGGGTGAACATCGCCATCGTCACGGTCTCGGACGGCTGTGCTGCCGGCACGCGCGAGGACGCGAGCGGAGCCGCTGCCGCGGAGAGGGCGGTGGGGGGGGGCTATGAGGTGGGCGAGCGGGTGGTGGTGCCCGACGAACGCGTCGAGATCATCCGCGTTCTCACCCGTCTCTCCGACAGCGGGACGGTGGCGCTCATCCTGACCACCGGCGGCACCGGTCTCGGTCCCCGCGATGTGACCCCCGAGGCGACGCGCACAGTGATCGAGCGTGAGGCTCCGGGACTGAGCGAACTGATTCGCGCGCGCGCGCTGCTGACCGTGCCAACCGCCGCCCTCGGTCGCGGTGTCGCCGGTACACGGGGGGGGGCCTTGATCGTCAACCTGCCCGGCTCCCCCAGCGGCGTCCGCGACGGCCTCGACGCGATCGCACCGGTTCTCCAACATGCGCTCCGGCTCATCGCCGGCGATACGGAGCACTAGATGTCGCATGTCGTGATCACCCTCGCCGATCTCGAGACCGCGGTCCCGCTCGACCGCGCGCTCGAGGCCGCTGGTCTGCCGGTGACCCTCGCCGCCTCCGCCGACGAGGCCCGTGCCGCCCTCCTGCGCAAGCATCCCGAGCTGCTGGTGCTCACCGGGGGCCTGCACGAGCCGATTGCCCACGCGCTGGTCGAGCGCGCCCGCGAGCTCGAAGTGAGCGTGCTGGCCCTCTTCGAGCCGACCGACTCCGATCGGAGCGACCGGGCCAGCCGGCTCGGTGCCACGGCGACGCGCACCAAGCCGATCACCACCGAGGAACTCGTCGAGACGGTACAGCGCCTCGTCGCCCGACGTGACCTGCAGCGCCGCACCGGGATCGCCGGTGATTCGGCCGCGATCCAGGAAGTGCTCATCAAGATCGAGCAGATGGCGCCGGTCTCGAGCACCGTGTTGATCGAGGGCGAGAGCGGCACCGGCAAGGAGCTGGTCGCCAAGGCGATCCATGATCTCTCGCCCAGGCGCGGCAAGCCCTTCATCGCGATCAACTGCGCCGCCCTCCCCGAGACGCTACTCGAAAGCGAACTCTTCGGCCACGAAAAGGGCGCCTTCACCGGCGCCGCCGAACGTCGGCTCGGCCGGTTCGAACTCGCGGACACGGGCACGATCTTTCTCGACGAGATCGGCGAGATCCCGAACAGCGTCCAGGTCAAGCTGCTCCGCGTGCTCGAGACGAAGTCGTTCTTCAGGGTCGGCGGCGTTGCGCCGATCAAGGTCGACGTGCGCGTGCTCGCCGCGACCAATCGCGCGCTGCGCGATCAGGTCGCCGCTGGCGAATTCCGTGACGACCTCTACTACCGACTCAACGTGCTCGCGATCTACCTGCCGCCGCTTCGTGAGCGTCCGTCGGACATCCCGCAGCTCGTCCGTCGATTCGTGCGTGAGTTCGCCGCGCAGCATGATCGCCCGTTCCCGGGGATCGCCGCCGACGCGATGGAGCAGCTCATCGAGGCACCGTGGCCCGGCAACGTGCGCCAGTTGCGGAACCTGATCGAGAGCATGGTCGTGCTGGCACCGGGGACGGAGATCCGGGCGCACGACATTCCGCGCGACATCACCGAGCGGCTCGGCACCCGCTTGCCGATGCGCCTGCCAGCCCCGGAGCATGCGACCGTCTCCGCGCTCGGCGGCCCGGAGTTCGAGTTCATCCTGCGCTCACTGATGGAGTTGCGGGTGCAGGTGGAAGAGTTGCGTCGTCGGCTTGAGCGATCGGGTGAATCCGTCGAAGTGATCGACATCGATCATGACGCTGCGCTCGCAATTCCGGGGACCGCGGTCACTGTCAGCGCGATTCCGCCCATGGGGGGGGTGGAAGACGTGATTGAGCCCGAACCGCCGCCCGTCGTGGTCTGGCAGGATGGCATGTCGATGGCCGATGTCGAGCGCACGACGATCGCCACGGTGCTCGAGATGCAGGCCGGCAATCGGCGACGTGCGGCACAGATTCTTGGCATCGGCGAGCGCACGCTCTATCGCAAACTCAAGGAATACGACCTCGGCTGATGCCGCAGTCGCTTTGAGGTTGGTGGTGTCCGGCTCTTGACTCCCCCCCTCAAGGCTCCCAACTTTCAGTCGACGCGCACTGGGGCGCGTCGATATTCCCAGGATCCTCTTTGCTACCATCGGTCGATTCGTCGCGTTGCGTCGCGTGTCTCGCGTGCATCCCGGTCTGCCCGACCGATGCCATCGCGTTCCCGCCCGAGGCGCGCGCCGTCGAGATCGTCGCCGAGAGTTGCATCCAGTGTGGTGAGTGCATTCCGGCCTGTCCGCACGCTGCCATCACCACCGAGGGCGCGCTCGCCCGTGCCGCGGCGATCGCCGAAGCGGGCACCGGCGCCCTGATCCTCTCGCCGGAATCGGCCGCGTGGTTCCAGCGCTACACCCCCGAACAGGTCGTGAATGCGTGTTATCAGGCCGGCTTCAAGGTGGTCTCGCGCGGGGTGGTGGGCGATGAGCTGGTGGCGCAGGAATACCTCAGGTTGTGGGAGGATTCCGACTGGGGCACGCTGATCCGGTCGACCGATCCGATCGTGGTGGCGGCGATTACCGCCCATCATCCCGAGCTGGTGCCCTATCTGGCTCCGGTGACCTACCCGCCGGTGGCGGAGGCGCGATTCCTGCGTCATCTCATGGGAATTGCGGTACCTGTGGTCTATGTTGGAACGGGGGCACCTGCCGGGGAAGAGGCGTTGGACGCCGTCCTCAGCTATGCCGACCTCGAGAAGCTCTTCCGCCTGCGGGAGGTCGAGGTCGGTCAGATGCCGGCCACCTTTTCCAGGCTGCCGTCGGAGATGCGGCGGCACATGTCGGTCGCGGGCGGGTTGCCGCTCGAGCTGGTGGTCAGCGGGTCGAGTCAGGGCCGCCGCGTCCACAACGTTCGGGGACTCGACGGGCTCGGCGCCTTGGCTCAGGCGGTGGCGACCGAGCGGCTCGACCTCGGGTTCGTGGATATCCTGGCCCACCGCGGGGCGGTGGACCATCCAATGGCGGGGCCGCGGTCGGAGGTCCACCAGCGGCGGCAGCTGATGCGGGGGCTCGAGCCGACGCGGAGTCGTCAGCCGGTGGTCCCCGAGGAGTCGCCGGTCGATCTGGCGGCGGCGTTCCCGTTCGCGGCCAGGCAGGCCCAGCCGGAGCCGCAGGCGGTTCGGGCAATCCTGGAGACGATCGGCCTCGGGCCGAACGGGAAGCCGTGGGATTGTCGGGCCTGTGGGTACCAGACCTGTGCGCGGTTTGCGCATGCGGCGGCGCTGGGTCGGGCCTCGCTCAGGCAATGTGTGCCGTGGTTGTCGCGGCGGGCGGACGACGCCACCCGCGATGCCAGCACCGATGCCCTGACGGGGTTGGCCAGCTACCGCACCTTGCAACAGCGGCTGAGTCACGAGGTGGAGCGGAGCCGGCGGAGTGGGGAGTCCTTCGCGGTGCTGTTCATCGACCTCGACCGGCTCAAGGAGCTGAACGATCGGCTGGGTCACGAGCGGGGCAACGACGCGCTCCGCGGGGTGGCCGACGAGATTCGCCAGACGATCCGGACCACGGACCTGGCGGCCAGATACGGTGGGGACGAGTTCGTGGTGCTGCTCACGCGGACCGACCGGGCGGGTGCCCTCCGGGTGGCCGACGCGGTGCGGGAGCGGGTCGAGCAATCGAGTGAAAAGCTCGGGTTTGTGCCGGGCCAGCTGTCGGTGAGTATCGGGGTGGCGGAGTACGATGCTGCTGCGCCGGGTGAGGGCCCCCTCCTCGAGCAGGCTGACCGCGCGCTGTATCTCGCCAAGGCGGCGGGACGCAACACGATCGCATGAGGGTGGACCGCTTTTCCATAGGGAATCACATGACGGCATCGCCACAGCCATTCCATGACGCATCGGCCCGGGCCGGCGCCGCGTCTCCTGACGCCGGCACCGACCCGTGGGGGGTGCGGCGTGCCGAGAATCTGCTCACGTCGCTGGAGGGGGTGCTCTCGGCGCGGGTCGTGACCACGCCGCTCGGCGAGGTGAGCGAGATCCATATCCTGGCCACGAACGCCCAGACGCCGAAGCAGGTGGTCCGGAATGTGGAGAGTGCCCTGCTGGCGCACCTCGGCCTCAAGGTCGATCATCGGAAGATTTCGGTCGCCCATACCGCCGAGGTCCAACCCTTGCAAGCATTGGAGCAGGTGGCGGTGCGGAGTCAGGCGAACCAGCGGGCGGTCCTCTTCGACGATGTGGTGGTGAAGTCGTCGAATCGGCCCCGCTGGATCACCACCACGGTGGCCCTGACCTGTGAGGGCCGGACGGAACAGGCGAGCGACGAGGCACCCGATACTCCGAAGAATCGGGTCGAGGCGAGTGCCCGGGCGGCGGTGTCGGTGATCGAGCGGTTGCTCGACCGGCATGGGCTGGCGCTCGACGGGGTTCAACAGGTTGAGGCCTTTGGGCGTAGCTGGGTGATGGTAGGGGTCCAGGCGGTGGGTGGCCGGCAGAGTACGCTGCTGGTTGGCACGGCCGAGGTGCGGGAAAGTGCGGAGCACGCGGCGGTGTATGCGGTGCTCGACGCGACGAATCGTTGGGTCTCGATCCGCCGACAGGCGGCCTGAGGCGGCGGGACCGATCGGGGCATGAGCTCCGGTCGGCGATCCTGAACGAAAGGAGTACGGGGGGAAACACCAGAGTCAGCACTGAGCGGAGACGAGCGGCCGAATAGAGCGAAGCGTCCGATGAGCCATAGCGGGGTTCATCCCTCTCGAAGTTTGATGTACCGGGGAGGAGGTGACGCATATGCTGGAGTGGCTTGCCGCTGCAGTTGATTTCATCGCGAGTGTGTTTCGCGCTGAGACTCAGAGCTGGGTCTAAGTCCTGACTTAGGTGGTTCCTCCCAACATCGATGCCCTACAATCGAGCGGTCAAGCTTTTTGTCGCGGGAATGGTCGCGACGGCGATTGGTCTCCTCGTACTCACGAGTACGTTCGAGAATACCGCTCCGAATCTGTGGGCGCTGTTTTCGCTTGCCCTGGTGGGTTGTCTCCTTGAGGTAAGCGGGACGCGGAACACCCGCGGCGGGGTCGCCGGTTCGCTTGTATTCGTGTTCCATCTCGCGATCGGTTTGATCTTGGGTGCGTTTTATGGGGCCCTTACCGCTGGGTTTGTTAAGATCGTAGCTCAATTGTACCAGAAAGCGACATCGTTCAAGGGCGTATTCAATATTGCCGAGCGCGTGGTGAGTGTCGCCTTGACCTTCACTGTATACCATCTACTTTCGGGAAAGAATCCACCAGCCTTTCTGCTGCCCGGTGCCGGCGGAAGCGACGTGGAGTTTAATCAAGCGCTGGTGGAAGTCGGCGTTTTCTTGGTGTCTGCGCTTGTGTATTTCGTAGCCAACTCCATTGCAGTGAACAGTGCGGTAGCGCTCGCTGCGAACAAGCCATTTTGGAGCACCTGGCGCTCAAATACCGTATGGGTATTGGGGTACGATCTCGCGGCAAGTCTTCTTGCCCTCCTCGTGGTCGCCGGGTTTGTGCGTTCACGGTCGGGAGCTGGAATTGAACGATTCGGATTTCTGATTGTTGTCCTAGGTCTGATTCTCGTTCGACATATTTATGGGAAGCTAAATACGGTTCAGGACTTGTACTCGGAACTTGACCGAGCGTACGAGGAGCTTGAGCTGAACGTTCGCGAGCAGTTGGCGATGATGGTGAAAGCGATTGAAGCCCGTGATCCATACACGTCTGGCCACAGTCGACGGGTCTGTGGGCTTTCTCGTGCAATCGCTATCGATTTGGGACTCTCGCCTTCAGAAATAGAGGACATAGAAAACGCAGCGCTGCTCCACGATGTCGGAAAGATCCATGCAGAGTTCGCGCCCCTCCTACAGAAGGAGGGAAAGCTCACTGAGGAAGAGTGGGTGCTGATGAAGACCCATTCCGCGAAGAGCGCGGAACTCGTCTCCTCGTTCTCTCGGTTCCAAGGGTATGTTGTCTCGTGCGTTCGGCATCACCACGAACGATGGGACGGCGGCGGATACCCGGACGGCGTCGCTGGCGATGCGATCCCGCTGGGCTCGAGAATCATTACGATCGCCGATACTGTAGATGCAATGACGACGAACAGGCCGTATCGAGATGCATTGCCTCTTGAGACAGTTCTCTCCGAACTTAATAAGGGAAGGGATACTCAGTTCGAAGCAAGGCTTGTAGAGCTCGCGATCAATTCTGTGACTGTCCGTCGCCTCATTTCTGACCCCTCGCTAATACCGGAATATCTGCCTCGGCCTCAAATCCGTGCTCGAGCCAACGAAGCGTTGCGCACGAGTGTTTCTAACGCGGCTAATTCACGGAAGAGTGGTTCTCCCTGACCTTCCAACTTTGCTCCATGTGGACGGGTGAAACCCAAACCTCGTGAGACCTCTCGCGATTCCGTCTGGCAGTGACTCGAGCCTTTTCAGTACAGCATCACGGACCTCACCTGTGTCTTCTCCTATGGCGCCCAGCAAAAGCCCCCGCGCAGCGAGAAGCTCCACCTGATCTTTTGCGTCTAGGCGGTGGAACTCAGACTGAGTGGCGCTCAGGCGCTGGAGGGCGCGTTGGGCCTTACCACTGCACAACTCCAGCATTGTACTCCATCGCGTGAATTGCCCCTGCAGACTCTCATGCAAGGCCAACCCACCTCCGATCCGGAGGGCTAGCCCTGCATGCCTAAGAGCGGATTTGTTCTTTCCTGCCACCCAGTACACATCTGCCGCGTTTAGCATCACAGCTTGCTTACCCCATGCTGGCGAATTCTCATGCATGGCAGCCGTTAGCATGTCGATGGTAGCCGTGGCTTCACCTTCTCTACCTGTACATGCCAATGCCATTGCGAGTTCATACGTTGCGCCGATAGTCGAAGGACCCCAGGATTGTTCCTGCTGGTGCGATAACGCCTTCCGGGCGCAATCCATTTGGGCCGTGTGCTCACCGATTCGAGCGTTCACCATAGCTAGTAGTGAAAATGCTTCCGCAACAAATTCTGAGTTGTCGAGCTTTGTGGAAAGCTCCGCGGCCATCATGAGTGGCGCTAACGCTTCACCGTAGCGGCCAAGCAGGGCGAGGACGTTCCCCTCTCCGAGGTAGAGTCGGATTACGATCGTGCTCATATATCCATTGCGACGAGCAATTCCCAACCCTTTTTGGAGGTAGTCGAGCGCACTTTGGAGACCGCGGCCACTTGCGCTTGACCATGCTTCAGCAAGTATGACGTGCAGGCGTTGGTACGGGTCGAGTTCCAAGTCGTTGCAGCTTTGAATTCGCGCGATGAGCAAAGAAATGCGAGTGCGGTCCTGCGAAAGACTAAGTAGTCGCACGGCGGTCGCAAGAGCAACGACTCGCGTCTCTGGATTACTTGCGATTCCAGAAATCTCGAGTACCCGGTCAGTGAGAATTCCTAGCTCATCCACAGGAATCCGCACGCACCACCGCTTGCTCACCACCCCCAACACTTCCCGCAGGTACTCCTCTTCCGGCTCCCACGACTCGTTCGACGTCCGGAGCAGCACCAGTGATTCCT
>JBDTNH010000051.1:0-17379 GCA_039933845.1 Gemmatimonadota bacterium | reverse complement strand
CTCGTTGTCGACGATGTAGAGGAGCAGCACGTTGACGGGCATCGTGTACTGACCGAATGCAGTGACGACCTTCGCCCACGCATCGGCTGGGATCGTCGGCCAGAGCTCATCGATCCTGGCGGTTCCCGCGTCCCACGCCTTGAGCACCGCTTCCTTGCTGTCGAGGCCGGCCACCTCGAACGCCTGCCATTCGCCGGTCACGACGCCCTCGACCGTGGGCACCGCCATCCCGAGTAGCTCAAGCGCCATCGTCCCGAAGCTCCGCATCCCGCCGATGGTGTGGCCGAACAGCTTGTTGTCGGGAAAGGCCTCGATCACGCGGCGCGTCAGCCGGCGATGTCCTTGCAAGTGGGTAAGGAAGTCGTCGGGGGTAAGGGCAGTGGGCATGGCGGGCTCCTTCGAGCGGGGAATAATGTTCGGGATATATACGGGTCTGGGGAGTCTATGGCCTCGCCATACTTCCCGCAAGCGGTCTGCGCGAGATGCCCCTGTCCTGGGCGTGCGGGGTCGCCCATCTTTCGGTACTGATTACCCGTTTCGGAGGCAAGGCCGATGTCGGACACACCACTGTACGAATCCCCCAGCTCCCTCAAGACGCTCTGGCAAGACTACCGTGTCTTCGCCGATCGGCTCGAGTTCGGCACGCTGCTCGGGAGCTGGACGATCCCGTTCAGCGAGGTCGACCAGATCGAGGTCCATGAAGCCATGTTGCAGGCGCTGGTAAACGGCCGACTCGACCTCAAGCACTTCCCGTTCGGCCTCAAGCTGGACATGGCCGATATCACCGAGCATGTCGCACTCGATCGCAACACCGGTTTGGCGAAGCGCGTGTTCTTCAGTCCCGAAGATCCAACGGCGTTCGTCCACGCGGCGAAGACGGCGCTCGCCGCCTGGCGGCGCGATTCCGGACCGTCCGACCATGATCCCCAACCGGCACCTTTCGGATGACGGTTGGTGTCACCCTTCGGCTCGGCACTGCCGCCGATGCCGAACTGCTGTACAGGATGGGTCACCGCACCTTTCTTCACACCTTCGGGCCCCCGAACGACCCTGCTGATGTCCAGGCCTACATGGCCACGACCTATTCGGTCCCTGTCCAATGCGCCGAACTCGCCGATCCGAGTGTCACGTTCTTGATCGCGGCGGAGCACGAGACGCCAGTCGGCTATGCCAAGCTTGTCCAGGGTCGGAGTGGCGATGGGGTGATCGGTACAAACCCGCTCGAGGTCCAGCGATTCTATGCCGATGTGCCGTTCATCGGAGCAGGGGTCGGTAGCGTCATGATGCCCGAAGTCATCGCCCACGCCGATCGTGGCGGACACGACACGCTCTGGCTCGCTGTCTGGGAGCACAATCCCAAGGCGCAACGATTCTACGAGCGCCACGGCTTCCGGGTGGTGGGCCGGCAGGACTTCCAGCTGGGCCGAGACCTGCAGCAGGACCTCGTGATGGAGCGGCGCTGAATCGGGAGCTCGGGGCAGGGAACTTCCGAGGTCTGACGGCCTCGCCTAGTTTTGGTGGTCGCCCTCGTAGCTCATCTGGATAGAGCGCTCGTTTCCTAAATGAGAGTACGCAACGCGAATTTCCAGACAAGGCCCACCGTCATTGGGTGTGCGCGTGGCCATTGACTTTTCTGGCGTGCTCAGGGGCCGTGAAACAGGCCCTCGTATGTCATCATTGATGTCACCAACGGGGTCTCCGGGCGGCCGGGGCTTGGATCCGGTGGGGGGTGGAGGGGCTCGGACCGGTGCGGGCCTCCAGGAGGGATTGGCCACGGGGTATCGTGAGCCAACTCGAATCCGAGGTGACCCGATGCTCCAGTTCCAGCGTGCGCAGCGATCCGCAGTCAAGCTCAAGATTCTTCTCACCGGACCAAGCGGGGCGGGCAAGACGCTCGGTGCGCTTCGCATCGCTGAGGGCATCGCGCCCGGCAAGATTGCGCTCATCGACAGCGAGAACGACCGCAGCGCCTATCACGCCGACCGGCTCGAGTTCGATGTGCTCTCGCTCACCGACCACAGGCCCAGCTCTTACATGGCCGCGCTTGACGCTGCTGTGGCGGGGGGCTATCAGGTGGTGGTCATAGATTCGATCAGCCACGCGTGGTCCGATGTTCTGGACCGCAAGTCTGCATACGACGCATCCGCACCGAACTCTAATTCGTGGGCTAATTGGAGGACGTTCTCAGCCGAATGGGAACGCCTTGTTCGCCATATCCTGGACGCGCCGATTCACGTCATCGCGACCGCGAGGTCCAAGCAGTCGTACCAACAGACGGAAGAGAACGGCCGGAAGCGCATCGTCAAGCAAGGGATGGCCCCAATTGCAAAAGACGGACTCGAGTACGAGTTCGCATTGCACTTCGACCTCCTCATCTCGCACGTGGCGCGTGCGCTCAAGGACAACACCGGCATGTTCGATGGTGGCGCTGCCGAACTCTACGACCTCTGCGACGGCTCCGTGCCCGCCGCGCTCCGCGAATGGATGTCGACGGCCAAGCCGGTCGAGGTACCGGCTGACGAAACGATGGTGGCGATCGAGGAGGCGATTGGAGCGCTACCCGAGGCCAAGGTCCCGGCGGTGCGGCGGCGCTGGACGAGTCGGCTCCGAGGTGGCTTGAACGATGGGGACGCGCGAGTCGTTCTCGCGGCCATTCAAGGAATGGCGGCCGCGGTGGCGTAGCACAAACGCAACGATGCCCGCGGGAAGGAACCCCGAGGGCATCACTGCGCTTCGGAACAACCCGAGTGATCGCCCACTGGTCTTCGACCGTGGCGGGCGACGCATGCGTCGGGGAGGTCGTACAAATCGACCACCACGCGACCGGCGTCGATCAAGATCGCAATCCGAGACTCTCGGATGTCCCTCTCGAGCGCGAGATATTCTTCGGTCAGATCGTGCAGACGGGTCATGAGTCGCCTCCAGAGGGGGGGGAGTCGGGTTCGGGTTGTGGGATGATGGTGGGGTCAGTGCCGAGTTCCGCGCAGCGCCGCTCCCTTTGGCGCGCGAAGAAGGTGCCGCCCGGGCCATCGGCACGCGGGAACGCGCCGCAGCCCTCGGTCGGGCACCACCAATACGCGACGCCGTCGTACCGGCCCACGACCTCGATGCCGGTGATGGTGCCATCGACGCGCTTGCACTTCGGACAGGTCACGGTCATACGACGATCGCCTGTTGCGCGCGCACGAGGAGACGGGTGATGTGCCGGGCGTCGCGTTCCAGTTCATCAGACGGTTCCTCAACATCAATCTCAGCTTTCCGAATAGTCTGCCGGTCGAGGTCGTCCTGCTTTCCCGGAACTCACCGGAGACGGGACTGCGGGTGTTCCGTTCAATCCAACAGCACGGGCTCGACATCACCCGAGCGGCATTCATGACCGGACGCTCGCCATACGAGTACATCCCGGCGTTCAATGCATCGATCTTCTTGACGGCGAACGAAGGGGATGTCACCGCCGCCATGGAAGCGGGCTATCCAGCCGGCCTCGTCCTTCCTTCACAAATGAGCGCGGAGGAACCCGGCCGCCAGCTGCGCGTTGCGTTCGACTTTGATGGTGTGATGGCCGACGATGAGGCGGAAGCCGTCTACCAAGCGCACGACTTGGATGCCTTCCACGCCCATGAGACTGACAGAGTAGCGATCCCACACAATCAGGGTCCGCTCGCTGATCTGTTCCGCAAGCTGGCCTTCATGAGGAAGCTCGAGGATCGGGAGATCGAACAGAACCCGCACTACGAGCGCATCGTCAGGGTGTCCATCATCACTGCGCGAAGCGCGCCCTCGCATGAGAGGGTCGTGACTACGCTCAAGCAGTGGGGGGTGAGTGTCGACGAGGTATTCTTTCTCGGTGGGATCGCCAAGGCCAACATCCTCGGGGTACTCAATCCCCACATCTACTTCGACGACCAGCGAGCTCACCTCACGTCGCCGACGCGGAACATCCCGATGGTTCATGTTCCTTTCGGGGTGGCAAACCGCGCACCTCAAGGTCCGGAGAAGCCCATCGAGACTGCTGCTGACACCATGGGATAGATCGACCAGCATCGTGTTGCAGACCGAATCAGTTATTCCTCATCGGACCTGATCGGCTCTGATCCACCTTCAACAAACGGAGATGCTCCTAACGAGAAGCCAGAAACCGCACTCTCCCCGCGTGGTTCGAGCGAATTCAGAACAGGCAGATCCAGTTCCCTCGCTTCCAGTGCTTCGAGGTGTGGGGCTGTCGAGAAGTCTCGGATCTCGTTGCCACGGCGCCCTGATTCTTGAGGTTGGCGACGAACTTCCCCTCATGAGTCGCCCGCTGGTGTCAGCTGCTGCCACCGGTCGAGAACGAAGGAGGTGTCCTAGCAGCACGACGGGAATTGAATGCGGAACGGCTCAACTCCTTTCTCGGAACCTCAGAATAGTCTCCAAAAGAGTGCCCCCCGCCGATGCTGCCGGCGGAGGGCACTCTGTCGGCCCCGCACTTGCGGGAAACACCGGTGGGGCCCGGTCCAGCTAGGTCCACCGGTTGAGCGTGAGCCGTGGCTCGTCACTCGCGTCCTTCGAAACATCCCCGCACTTGCGGGGAACACCGGTGGGGCCCGGTCCAGCTAGGTCCACCAGGTGAGTGCGAGCCGTGGCTCGTCACTCGGGTCCTGCGAAACATCCCCGCACTTGCGGGGAACACCGCTGGGCCCGGTCCAGCTGGGTCCACCGGTTGAGCGCGAGCCGTCGCTCGACACTCGCCTTACTTCGAAACATCCCCGCACCTGCGGGGAACACCGATGGGGCCCGGTCCAGCTAGGTCCACCAGTTGAGCGCGAGCCGTCGCTCGTCACTCGGGTCCTTCGAAACATCCCCGCATTTGCGGGGAACGCACTAAAGGGCGAGCTACCAAGGGTACTGCTTGCCCTGCCGCGCACTGGGACCTTGGTCCCGACTGCCCAGGGTGGGCGGGCTGCATTCTCCCCGCCAACCCCGTCCTGTTCCATCATACCCCATGGCGACCCGTCGCCCGGACCACTCAGGGTGGGAGAGCGTCGGCTGGTTCGCCAACCCTCCTGGCTCCACCATACCCCATCGGGGCCCGCGGCCCCGACCACTTAGGATGGGAGGGCGTCGGCTGGTTCGCCAACCATCCCAATCCACCATACCCCACCGAGCCAACCGGTCCGGACCCCGAGCTTGTCGAGGGGTAGGGAAGGGAGTTCCACGCGATAGGTCACAACCGGGGGGACCCCCCGGCCTCGAATTCTCGATTGCGGGAACCCACCACGCCTACCACGGCCAGACGCCAGCGGCACGGCGCGCCAGGAGGTCGGTCAACGAGATCGGGCGGTAGTCGATCAACTCGACGCTGACGTTGAAGTGACGAGCCGACCCGACCGCCCAGCGGTCCTCCTGGTGGCGTGAGACACCCCGCGCCATGGTGTTGTGCAGATGACCGTACAGATTGAGGTCCGCGCCCTGAAGGTCTGCCTGGGGCCGATGCGACACGAGGACGCGTACGGGACGCCCCTCCACTTGATCATCGATCAGGCACGCGTTGGTCTTCCATGACTTGTGCGTGCCGTGGAGCTGAGTGAACCAACGACGCTGGACGGTCGCCACCAGGTCGGGCTTCCGATGCCAATCGTCGTGGTTCCCGAGGACTAGCTGATGTCGGTCGGGGTGATCGAACCTGAGGGTGGGGATCTCCGCGAGAACTTCCACGCCGCGGCGGAACGTGAAGTCGCCGACGTGAACCAGCGAATCCCCCGACGCATCCACCTCGGCCATTCCCTCCCACATCGCGGTGCGCATCTTCGCTGTCGACTCGAACGGCCGCTCGGAATACCGGATGATGTTCGCTTGCTCGAAATGGGTATCACTCAGGTAGAAGTAGGTCATCGAGTCACGCCCCGGAGCGAGTCGGTACTGCACCCATCATGGATACCCCGTGGCGGGAGTAGGTGCCGGGCCAATCCCTCCCCGGCACCTGATCGAGTGGCTAAGCTCGCTCAGCGCGATTTGATCCCAGTCGCGTCGGTCAGATCGCGCAACAGTGCATCGATCAGCAGGGCTTCTCAGCTGGTCTCGATTCTACCAGAGCCGGGCAACGACTCGGCCGCGCTTCAGGCGGTATCCCAACCGGCGATCTCCGAGCCTCCCGAGCGCCATGAGTCGCCCCTCCATGCCGGCCTCCTCGCGCGCGAGTTCTTCTGGCGTAGAGCCCATGGCCTTCATGATCAGCAGTCGATTCCCCTCATACGCGAGCGCATAGCGCATCTCCGGGGTCATCCACACACTCGCGCTCATCGCCTCGAGTCGTTCGATGAGCGCCCCGGCCGGCTCCTCGAACCAATGTGCGCGGATGCCCTCCTCGAGGTCGAGATAGGTCTCGTAGGCTCGCCACTGCATTACCTCGCTTGGCATGGCTCGTTGCAGGCCGGCATAAGTGCGAGCGCATCGGTATTCGGTTAGGCGCGGCGCCTTCGGGTTGGCGAGCCAGTCCAGTGCCTGGACCACCAAGGCCGCCTGATCCATTTGTTCAGGCGTGTCGAGCGCATCTGGCATTTGCGCGGCCAGCGCCAGAGCTCGAGCGCGCGGGCGTTGCTCGCGGGTGAACGCATTCGACGCCCATTCGCGCAGGCTGATCGTGAGTTGTCCCGTGACCAACCAATGGCGGAGGCTCAGGACGATCGGCATCGGGTCTTGATAGATGTGCGGCATGTGAGGCTCCTGACTCGAGGGTGGTGAATACGATCACCATACGCCAGGTAGAGGGGCCGAGCCCACCCCCCGACCCGGTCGTCTAGCTCACCGTTCCTACTCTTCGTCCGGAGACGAGAAACAGAAACCGCCAGTAGGCGCCAACGTCCGTGTTATTACGTCTGGACCGGGCAACCCGCCCTATTGGAAGGGTGAGAACCGGCCAAATGTCGGTACCAACCGCGGAAGGAACTGCGGAAGGGACGTGGAGCTGCCTGCCCGATTGCAGGTCGGATTTGATGGCGACCACCAGCGGGACCAGGGAGGCCGTATAGGTTGTGGAAATCCAGTCGGGCTCCGCGGGAGTCGGTAAACTTTGGGGTTGGACCTCAACGACCTCCTCGAAAAGGTGACCGACGCTTCCCACCGGGAGCGGATCGACACCTACGCCGTCCTGACCGTGGCCGGGCGCGTCCCTCTTCGGGTTGAGCTGGACGTAGCCTAGTCCGCGAAGGGGACGCCGACAACGAGCTCGCCGACGACATGCGGAAAATCCGGACCGAGATAGCGTTGACCGGCCGCATGCAGGAGGCCATAGGCGGAGCACCGGAGACCCGGCCACTATCCGCGCGTTCCGCGGACGAAAAGCACTCCCAGGCTGTCGCCAAGAGGCCCAAGGGCGGCAGAAAGGGGGGGCAGCGCGTTCGGCCTGACTGCCTGTAAGCGTGCGGAGGCAGCCCACGCCGCCTTCCTCGCAAGCGATGGTGGTGCGCGTCCCCTGCGGGTGTTAGGATTCACCTGCGCCGTCCCACCCTCTCCCGCGAGGTACCGAATGCATCAAGACCACGCTCCCCCCGTGAGAGTGATGCCGAGGATCTTCCTGATTGGTGCCATTCTCACCAGCATCGTCGCCGGATGTAGCCCCCCCCCAACGATGCCAGAAAATCCGCTGGGGCCGAACTTCGCAGTGACCAACGTGCCGCCAGGATATATCCGGGTTGGCGGGGATTACACCTGCGAGACCGTCACAACAGACCCGGGGTACTACTACTTCAACGAACAGCTTCAGCGAGACATATGGGTTGTTGCAACGGTCCAAACCGGATGCACTTGGGTGGACTACTATGCACCAAGTGGTACTGAGGTCCCGCCAAACTGGGATCCGCAGGATCCCAACTTCAATCCAGGGGGAGGCGGCTCAACGCCGCCTCCCCCACCCCCGCCACCGCCTCCGCCAGCAGACACTTGTGCTACCACGACCGATTCACGTGGGGTCTTGGCCGTGCGAAGCATGGTTGATTCGCTCGTGGCGGCATATAACAGTTCGCACTCAGCTAACCCGCGGAAGGAAGTTGGTGGGTACATCCAGCGCCTCAACGGTGAACTGAAATTCGTCAGAGTTGAAGGTGCCGCCGGCACTTCCAATTGTAGGTTCTACTACCCTAGCCTGACCCTCGATGTGTCAACCTTGGTGGCGTGGTTCCACACGCACCCCTTTACCCCGAATGAACGGTACCTTTGCGCGGGGGCGGAAGAAACGTATCTCCCGGGGTTGACCGGCGGTGGCTCGGAGAGTGACTGGGTTTATGCCAACTCCATTTCCAAGCCGGTCTACGTCATTGACGCGAAGGATATCTATCGGCTCGAGTACGGAGTTGACCAGGACGACTGGGCCGATAACCCGTATCGGTGGAAGCGGCAGAACGGCGCTTGCCCCGTTAACAACTCGTAGGGGGAAACGTGATCTCGACTCGATTGATGGTCTCGGGTGCCGCTTTGTTCGGCTGTTTGATCCTAGTGGGCAGTGGCCTCGAGAATGCTGAAGGACAGGCAGCGGGTCCGTCCCGCTGCCTGGATTCCACAGGGTCTGGTTCTCTTGGCTTGGCAAAAGGAGTCCAGCGGCTCGCCATGGACCCCGATGCGATGGAGACCTTCGCTCGAGTCGGTGTCCCCCACGGCGACTCGAGCATCGTCGTCGCGGTCCTTGATCCCGAATTGTGCAACCGTGCTCTCGCGACCATCAATCGTTTTTTGTCGGTGGACGAGTCCACGAGTCGCGAGTTGAACTTGGTGAGGATCGACTCGGTTTACTTGGCAACGTCGCCGAGCATAATGCTCGGTGAATGGCGGCGCCGATTCATTCTTAATCGGGCTCTTGATAAGGTGACGGCTACCCTATAGGAGGGGGTCTGCGATCTGCTCTGTACCCCGTTTCGTGAGACAGTTCCGGCTAGAATCTGAGTCCCGGGTGGCGCACGGTGCTCCGGTGCTGCCGGGGTGATTGATAGCCGAGCGCCGAGTGCGGCGCGACGGCGTTGTAGTCCGCGATCCACGCCGGGATCTGCGCTCGCACGCGTTCGGCCGTCGACAGGTCCGCGCCGGCTTGATCGTCCGGGCGCAGCGTGTTGACGAACGCTTCCGACATTCCGTTTTATTTCGGGCTCGACGGCGGCGTGGTGATCGGCGCCAAGTTCAGGCTACCCGCACCCGCCTCCGGCATGAGACTCTTACTGAACCGAGTGAGAGTCGGCAGCACCAGCGAGTCCGTCTCGACGAGGTCGACTGGGTCCACTATTGTGAGCGGTTGGTCGGGGAGATCCGTGCCGAACCGCCAGGGCGTCGCGGCGCTGGTATGCCCGCGACAGGCGGCTGCCGCGAGGAGTACGGCGAGGAACAGTCTCCGGTTCAATGATCCCTCGATTCTGTGGGCAAAGATCCACCCGAGTGCCCCGTCGAAGTGGGTAAAGAGAACCCGTTTTCAGGCGTGTGTCAGCTCACCATCCTCTCACAGGAAAGAGTCTCCGGCAATCCCGGGGCGGTTCAGCGTCGTTGCGATCGAACAGGTCGACGTGGACCAGCTGGTGGCGTGGGCAACCAACCCGGACCTCCATTTGCGCATCGGCACGCGCGAGCCGATGAGCGAGAATTCGCGCGCAGGGCGCTATTCCGCAGTGAAGGCGTTCCTCCGTGACAACCTGCGGCCCAGCCAGCAGATCATCGTGCCACCATACATCAGCGGCATGCCCAGAGCGCGCCCGAGCACCGCCATGGTGGAAGACCCGCTGCAGCCGTGGGAGCTGCAGCGCATGATTGGGGCGCTCGAGGCGCGAGCCCTCGAAAGCCCCTATCGGTACATGCCGGGATGCCTCATGCTGGTGCTGGCCGCGTACACCGGCGCACGCAATTCGGAGATCGGCGAGATCCGGTGGCGCGACCTCGAGCCGGGCGACGCGGTGGGGTTCATTCGCGTGCGCGATTCGAAGTTGTCGGCGGGTGAGGCCGCGCAGCGCGCCCGGTACCGGTATGTCCCGTATTGGCCGGCGCTCAAGCGTGTGCTCCGATGGTGGCGGGAGCACCCCCGCACGACCTATGGCACCCGCGTCGCGTCCATTGTCCCAATTCGCGAGCAGGGGCGGGCGCGCCATGAGCCGGCCGGCCTGGCGATCCAGGCCCTCGTGGATGCGGGCGAGATTGAGCGTATGGGCATCAGCCGCGTGAGTGGGTCGTGGCGCACGGCCGCGAATGACGCCGGCATCGAACGCGCGCGGCATCCCACCCCCCAATCGATTCGCGTGATGGTGACGTCACTGCTCGAGCATGTGGTCAGGCCGGGCACCACGGCCCATTACACGCCGAGCGAGATTGAGGCGCTGATTGGCCACACCCCGGCCACGCGGGATCGGTATTACAAGCACGAGGCGTTCCACGCGCGCGGCGTCATCAGCACGCTCGACTATGCGAAATGGCGTGAGCCCCGGGCTCGCCGCTAGATTCCGCGCCACCGTCCGTCCCCGTAGCTCATCTGGATAGAGCGTCCGTTTCCTAAATGGAAGGCAGTGCGTTCGAGTCGCACCGGGGACATTTTTCCGAGATTCTATGTCACCAGATCTATGTCACCACCGTGAAACACAGTAGCAGCGCCGCTTTGCGAGTGGGCGTCCTCGTTTCCTAAATGAGAGGTAGCAGGTTCGAGTCCTGCCGGGGGCATTCTGCCGAAGGCATTCTGCCGAAGGCATTCTGCCGAAGTCATCCCGTCCGCACCGCTCGCATCATTCCTCGCCGCTTCCATCTGATCCCGGAGTCACCATGCCGAAGGCCACTCCTGGCCCGCTCATCACCGTCCTGATCAGTGCCTGTCTGGCTGGCGCCACGACCCTCAGCGCCCAATTGCCCGGACTCGGATTTGGCATGAGTGCGGGAGCCCAGATGGTCACCCCGTCCGGTGACTTCGGCGACGCAACCGAGACAGGCTACGGAGCGTACCTGTCCGCGAGGCTGACCGCGCTCGTGATCGGTGCTGCGGGCACCCTCGAGGTGACTCGCTTTGGGGGATCCCATTCCACGACAGTCCTCGGCGCCAGGGTCGGTCCTCGCCTCGCTGCCGGCCCCCTCAAGCTCGGCTTCGACATTGGTCGGTATACCGAGATCGATCGCACCGGGTACACACCGAATATCTCGCTCGCGCTGGGCCCGCTCGAGGCGGGCGCAGGGTACACCTTCTTCTCCGGCGGTCGCTGGCTTTCGCTCAGCGGCGGATTGAGGTTCTGATCACGTGAAGCTCCACACCAAGATCCTCCTCGGCCTCGCACTCGGCGCCATCGCCGGCATCCTCGGACGCCAATTCTTCGGTGAGGCCGCGTGGCTCGCCTGGATCGCCGACAACGTCGCCAATCCGGTTGGGCAGGTCTTCCTCCGCATGCTGTTCATGATCGTGGTCCCGCTGATCTTCGGATCGGTCACCCTCGGCGTCGCCTCCTTGGGTGATCTCAAGAAGATCGGCAGGGTCGGTGGCAAGGCCTTCGCGTTCTTCTTCGCGACCACCGCTGTCGCCGCCACGATCGGGCTCACTTTGATGAACCTCTTGGCACCGGGCAGGCAGATGGATCCGGTGGTCCGGGCCGGATTGATGGAAAAGTACGGGGGCGCTGCCGCGGACAAGTTGGGCGGAGGCATCGACTTCGGCATCGCCACTTTTGTCAATATCGTGCCGCGCAACATCGTCGACACGATGGCCCGGATGGATATGCTGGGGCTGATCTTCTTCTCGATCGTCTTCGGCGTCGCCCTCACCATGATCCCCCCAGAGAAGTCCAAGCCGATCATTGCCATCCTCGATGGACTGGTCGAAGCCGTCGCCAAGATCATCGACTTTGCCATGAATCTCGCGCCGTATGGCGTGGCAGGTCTGATCTTTACGGTGACCGTGAGTTTCGGCACGGAAGTGCTTCAGTCGCTCGCGCTCTACGTGCTCACCGTGCTCCTCGGCCTGACCCTGCATCTACTGGGTGTCATCGGGGGCATTGCCAAGTTCGTCGTCGGGATTCCGTACGGCACCTTCTTCCGGAAGTGTCGCACCCTGATGATTACCGCGTTCTCGACATCGAGCTCGAACGCGACCCTGCCCGAGAACATCAAGACGGCCGAGGAAGAGTTCGGCGTGCCCAAGGAGATCGCGTCGTTCGTCCTCCCGCTCGGTGCGACGATGAACATGAACGGCACGGCGCTCTTTGAGGGGATGACGGTGCTCTTTCTGGCACAGGTGTTCCAGCTCGGGCTCAGCATCCCGAGCCAGATTGCGGTGGTGGTGCTCTGCGTGATCACCGCGGTCGGCGCCGCCGGCGTCCCCGGTGGGTCGATCCCGCTCCTGGCGCTGATCCTGACCACGGTCGGCATCCCGGCGGAGGGGATTGCACTGATCCTTGGCGTCGACCGGATTCTCGACATGTCCCGTACCGTGCCGAACGTGATGGGCGACCAGCTGACGGCGCTCTGGGTGGCCAAGACCGAGGGGGTGGTCCTGGACACCTCGGAGCAACTCAGTTGAGGTCATCAGGCTATATTTGCGGTGGGTTCCGCAGTGTGGTGACCCGATCCTTTGAGCTGGGAGGCTCGTGATGGCGTCCAGAAACCCCACATTCCCCATGAGGGACGGCAAGGCGTTTCACGCCGAGCTGAAGGGCGAGGTCGACGCCTACTTCGCGGAGCGGGGACTCTCCCAGAAGGGGGGAGCTGCCATGATGGTAAAGACCGCCATTCTCCTCTTGGTCACGTTTGTCCCGTACGGGTTGATCCTGACGCAGGCCTTTCCACCGGTCGTGATGTTCCTCTTGGCCGCGATGGTCGGCATCGGGGTCGCGGGGATCGGCTTCGCCGTGGCCCATGACGCGATCCACGGGTCGTACAGCGACGACAATCGCGTGAACGCCGTGATCGGCTCCTCGATGGACCTGGTTGGCGGTAGCAGCTACATGTGGAAGATCACTCACAACGTCATTCACCACACCTACACCAACATCCATGGTACCGACGAGGATCTCGCGGTGTCGCCGCTGCTCCGTCTGTCGCCGCACGCGCCGCGGATGTGGTTCCAGCGTTTCCAGCATTGGTACGCGTTCGTGCTCTATGGCATGACCACGATGTTCTGGGTGTTCGTGAAGGACTTCAAGTATCTCATGGCCAAGGACCTCGGGCCCTACGAGAACAAGAAGCATGCGTTCAAGGACGTGGCGGGATTGTTCACCGGCAAGGCGATCTATTACACGTGGTCGCTCGTCATCCCGTTCCTCGTGCTTGACTACGCGTGGTGGCAAATCGCGCTCGGCATCCTGACGGCACACGCCGTCGCCGGTGTCACACTTGGCATCGTCTTCCAGCTCGCGCATGTCGTCGAGCAGACGGCGCATCCCGAACCCGACGACTCGATGGCGATGCCGCAGAGTTGGGTGGTTCACGAGCTCGACACGACGGCGAACTTCGCGCCGACCAACGCCCTGCTGAGCTGGTACGTTGGTGGGCTCAACTTCCAGGTCGAGCACCACCTCTTCCCGAAGATCTGCAGCCGCCACTATCCGGCCCTGAGCCTGATCGTGGCGCGGCTCGCCGCGAAGCATGGCCTGCCGTATCATGTCCAGCCGACCTTCCGGAGCGCGGTTGCTTCACATCTGCGAACCCTGAAGGCATACGGTGCCGGTCGGACGGTGACGGTACCCATTCAGCAGGAAGCGCTCGCGTCGGCTTGACACGCTCGGGCCGCCGCCCGTTCGACCGGAGAGCCTGACCACAAAGGAAGTCGACCGCCTGTTGACTTGGTGCATCGCACCGCGTCGTCATGTGTAGCAGGGGAGCAACAGCTGGCGGGGGAATCGGTGATGTTCGGCTATTCTCTAAATTCCTAAGATGTTGCAAGACAAGCTGTTACGACACTGACATTGGGTGGTATTGAGCTTACAAAACTCGGCATATGTCTTGCGTCTTTGAAATAGGTTAACACCGACCACTCGGTCGCTGCCCTCGAATCCGCTCGGAGATTCACTATGAAGTCACGTTTCGGTACTGCTCTTCTGACCCTCGCCGCGGTCGTCACGCTGCCAGCGATCGGGTCGGCTCAGGACATCACGGCGATCGGCGCCACTTGGGCCAACGCGGTTGGTGGCTTGAACACCGTCATTGACAACGGCGCGGACCCGATCCGGGTTTCCTGGGGCAATCCCACCGGCGTTCGGTCGGCCTATACGTTTGCCACCGCTGGCGTTCCAATCTTCTACGCGGGGAACACGCCTTTCTCGCTGGGCACCTTCACGCATGAGAACTTCCCGATTCCACTCCCGGGGCTTACGTCGGTCGATCTCCAGATCGCTTACACCATCGGTGGTGCGACTCCGACTAACTTCTCGGACTCATGGACGTTGAATCATGAGGAGACTCCCAACTCCGGTACGTGCGCCTATGCAGGTGGCCCGAAGTGCGCCGATCGGGTGACCTTCAACTTGACGACTGGCGGGGGCCCGACTCCGTTCTTCTACGGCGGCTTCAGCTATCAGGTCACGCTGATTGGCTTTGGTGACTCAGCGGCCGAGGCCGGACTTGACCCGTCGTTCATCACGTTCGAGGGCCAGTCCAACCCAACGCAGCTCTGGGCCCGGATCGACCAGGTGCCGACCAACACCGTGCCGGAGCCGGCAACGATGACGCTCCTCGCGACCGGGCTGGCTGGCCTCGCAGCGTCGCGCCGGCGGAACCGCAAGAGCTAGTCTCTCGCTCCTCCGAACAGACGAAGGGCCTCGGCTACATGCCGAGGCCCTTCGTCGTTCCCGGTGGAACGATCTCAGGTGGGCCCACCGTCCTCGCCGAATGGGTCGAATGGTGGTGCCGGCAGCGGGGCGGTATCCTCGGAGATGACGTGGTCCTTGAGCCAGCGACCAATATCCCGGTCGATGCCCCGCCAATGTGCCCGAGTCATCTCGTCGCCGGCAGCCATGGCCACCGCTGCCTTACGCTGCATCTCACCCAGACGCAGTTCGACCACATCCCGGACCTGCACCATCGCACGCGGGTCGGCAGCCAGCTCGAGGAGACGGTCAACCACGCCACGCTCGACGATGCGCCGAAGTGCCGCCTCGTGCCTCGTGTCGGTGCGGCGTGCGCGCGCGGCAGCAAACAGGGAATCGACCGTTTCGCCGAGCGAGAGTGCACGCGCATCCCGTGTGGCCATCGTCACCAAGCGACCCACACGCTCACGCTGGAGCACCGCGTCGATCACGACGCGCGATAGCGTCTCGGCCGCACCCAGTTCATCGAACATCGGTTGGGTCCCGCCCCGGAAGAGCTCCGTGCCATCGGTCCACGCCGACGGTCGTGGCGACATCAGTGCCAGGATGGTATCGGGGATCACCAATGTGTGCGGGGCCAGCGTCGTCATGAGCCGTGCGAGGGCCGCGCGCTGAGCACTTGGCGGAAGCGCTGCAACGGCGTTCTCGCCATCACCGGCCACCGCGAACGAGTACTTGAGCCCACCGATGGTACGCACCAGCGCATCGACGGCAAATCGGTGCCAGAAGTAGAGCGGTGCAAACCGCTCCTGAAGGAGGGCCACCGGTTCACCGGGACGGATATTCCCGAGCCCGAAGTTGGCGATCGCGAGTGAACGAACGGCGAGCTGTCGATCGAGAAACTCCGCCGCGGTGCCGGCATCATCCCAGAGCACGGCTCGGGGATCGGCCGCCGACGCGGGCCGCGCGTCGTTGTCGCTCAGGAAGAGCCAGCCACGGTTGACTCCTTCTTGCGCGATGGCCCGGAGTGAATCCGATTCGCTGGCGGCCGGAAAGATTCCGTATCCCCAGCGGATCGCCCAGACGTCGAACACCCCGGGACCGGTGGCATAAGCCTCGCTCAAGTCGATCGCAGAGTCCACGACCTGGACGCGCGGGGCAGGGTAGTCCATCACCGAGCCGCGATCATACGTCGACGCGATGTAGTTGTGCGCCAGGCCGAGCGTATGCCCGATCTCATGCGCGGTGACTTGTCGGATGCGGCCAAGGATGAATGCCGTATCGGCGCTTGTCGGTCCCGCGCCCATGAGGGCGGCGAAGAGGTTGTAGTCGGTGCGGGCACGATGGGAATCGAGGCGCGCCATCCCCTTGAGAATTTCGCCGGTGCGCGGGTCGGACAACGCACCGCCGATCGACCAACCACGCTCGTTCCGATTTTCCCACTGCACCACATTGTACCGGGCGTCCATGGGGTCGACGTCGGCCGGCAGCCACTCGACTCGGAATCCGCCACGCAAGCCCGCTCTGTCGAACGCCGTCTCCCACCACTTGGCGCCCTGCATGGTTGCGGTACGCACCGGCTCGGGGATACCCGGATCGATGTAGTAGACGATCGGCGCGATGAAGGGCGAGGTCGGGTCCAACGGGTCTTGGCGGACCAGTCGGTGGCGCTCGATCGCGTGCTGTTCCAGGCGCCCCTGAAGTGGCTGGAAGTAGTCCCGACTCCGGGTGGGGAAGTAGCCGGTGCGGGGATCCCACGCTCGTGGCCGGTAGCTGGCGTCCGGCAGCCGGAGAAGGGTGAAGTGTTGCCGAAGCGAGATCGCGCTGCCGTCCGGGCTCACTTGGCGGAGAATTCGTCCCGGGGCACCACTCGTCGTGAAGGTGAGCTCGACATCGACCTCGGAGTTTTCGGGATATGCCTGGGTGCGTTCCAAGCGGATCTGCGAACGATCCCGCGAGACATTGTAGCTCCCCTCGCCACCGCCGCGAAGTGTGCCCGCAACATCGTTCCAGTCCCGGAACGCCAGTTCCGTGGCGTCGACCACGACACGGCCGTCCTCCTCGGCGATGATCGGCAGGGAGGCGACGGTCGAAGCGGCAAACGACTCCTCGATGGTGCGCCGATGCAGTGAGTCCCCGGAACTCCGGTAGGCCGTGTTCTCGAAGACCACCAACATCCGGGATCCGACGCGGTCGAATCGGACCACCTCAGTGGGACCGTTGGCACCCCGGTCAAGACCGAGGGGGTTGGAACCGGCACCGGTTGCGAGCGACACGAGAAAAAGCGCACGCATTCCATCGGCCGGCAGTTCGAGGCGAAGCTTGTCACGATTCGGGCCAACCAGAATCGGCACGAATCCGTCGCGCCGGACCTGGTCCGCACGCGCCTCCGAGAATGTCTGCCGAGCAGTCGGCACGGACTGGGCGGCGAGGGTCGCCCCGGGCAGGAGCAGGGCGGCGAGCACACAACGGATGGGTCGCATGAGGTGTCCGGGTTGGTGGGGAGGTATCGACCAATCTGGTTCCACCCGAGCCATCCTGACAAGCGGGAGCCGGTCTGGGTCCGAAAGCTGGCGTTCACTGGTCGATGCAGCCATCTTTCAGGGCTTGCACGCAACCGCCGACTCGGTCGGCGCCACCTCCAGTCCCGGAACCGATG
>JBDTNH010000050.1:0-17718 GCA_039933845.1 Gemmatimonadota bacterium | reverse complement strand
GGGGTGTGGTGGTGTCGACCGGGGGCGGTGTCGTGGTGTCGACCGGCGGGGGCGGGGGCGTGGTGGTGTCCACCGGCGGGGGAGGCGGCGTGGTAGTGTCCGTCGGCGGGGTGGTGCTGCCTGTCGGGTCGATCGGGCTATCGGCCGCGCAGCTCACGAGGATGAGGCAGGCCAGCACGGTACGGATGGGATACATGGTGATCACCTGTTCAAGTGTCGGTTGGTGCCTCCCCTCGCCGTAGCGCGGCCCACTGTCGCTTGCCTCTCCGGAGGAAGATCACGTCGTGTTCGCCAAACTGTGCCGCGGTGATCCGGTCGGCTCCCTCGACCACGCTGCCACCAACCCGGAGGCTGCCGGTGCCGGCGAATTGGCGTGCCTGCTTCTTCGAGTCGGCCAGGCCCGTCCGGGTGAACGCCTCGATCACGGGGAGCCCTTCGGCCAGTTCGGCGGTGCTCACGAAGGCTTCGGGGACCTCGGACTGGACCATGCGCCGGGTCTCGGCGTCGGCCAGCTCCACGTCGCCGGTGCCGAACAGGATGGCGCCGGCGAGGGTGGCCCGCCGGAGGGCGTCGCCGCCGTGAATGCGATGGGTCACGTCGTCGGCCAAGGCCCGCTGCGCCGTCCGGGATGACGGGTCGCGACCGTGGCGGTCCATCAGTTCGGTGATGTCCTCTAGCGGCAGGAACGTGAAGAACCTGAGCAGCCGCTCGACATCGGCATCGTCGGTGCGAAGCCAGAACTGATGGAACTGATAGGGCGAGGTACGATCGGCATCGAGCCACACATTCCCGTCCTCGCTCTTCCCGAACTTGGCACCGGCAGCGGTGGTGAGCAAGGGGAGCACCAAGCCGTGCAACTTCCGACCGTCACGGCGACTCGCGAGCTCGATCCCAGCGGTGATGTTGCCCCACTGATCCGATCCACCCATCTGCAACTCGGCCTGGTGGCTCCCCGCGAGATGCGCAAAGTCATAGGCCTGGATCAGCATGTAGCTAAACTCGGTGAACGAGATGCCCGAGTCGAGTCGCGACTTGACGGTGTCCTTCTGCAGCATGTAGCTGACGGTGAAATGCTTGCCGGCGTCCCGCAGGAACGCGAGCAGCCCCAGGCCGCCTAGCCATTCGGTGTTGTCAACCATTGCGGCGCTGGTCGGACCCTGCTCGAAGTCGAGAAACCGGCCGAGCTGGGTGCGGAGTGCATCGGCATTGGCGCGAACCGTCTCCGCGCTCAGCATGGGGCGTTCACTGCGCTTGCCGGATGGATCGCCGACCAGCCCCGTGCCGCCGCCGATCAGGGCGATCGGCCTGCCACCGAGTCGCTGGAGCCATGCCAGCGCCATTACCGGGACGAGATTGCCGACATGCAGCGAACTGGCCGTGGGATCAAAGCCGATATAGGCCGTGATGGGCCCAGCGGTCAACCGTTCGGCGAGGGCCGGCGTGACGTCGTGCACCATGCCGCGGGCGCGGAGTGTGTCGAGCAGATGTGCCATAGCCCGCACAAGATGCCGCCTCCGGCGCCAGCCGTGCAAGGCGACTCGGGTTCGGGTAGCTTCCCGTCATCATGACGCCGTCCTCCCGCCCACGTCCTGGGCGCCCGAGCCGGGCCCGACGACCCTCGCGGCTCGCACGCCTTCGCCAGTGGATCCGCCGCCCCATGGCGATGCGCCTGCTGCTCGTCTTCGCCGGGGTCGGTCTCTTTGGGATCGTGGTCCTGTTCGGCGCCTGGTTCCGCGTGTGCGCCGGCGAGGGGAGCTGTCCCTCGATTACGGGCCTGACGAGCTTCGACCCGCTCCAGGCCTCGAAGGTCTACGCCGCGGACGGTCGGCTGATCACCGATTTTGGTACCGAACGACGGACCGTCATCACCCTCGACACGATGGCGCCATCGCTTCCGGCCGCGTTCCTCGCGGTCGAGGACAAGCGATTCTACAAGCACCACGGCGTCGATTGGCTCGGTGTCTTCGCCGCGGTCAAGGACCGACTGTTGCTCCGCAGTAGTCGGGGCGCATCCACGATCACGATGCAGCTCGCCGGCAACCTCTTTCCCGACGAGATCGATCGCCGCCAGCGCGGCGGCCTCTCGGGGTTCACGCGGAAGATCCGCGAGGCGAAGGTCGCAGGCGAGATCGAGTCGCGCTACGACAAGTCGAAGATTCTCGAGCTCTATCTCAACAAGATCTATCTCGGCAACGGGGCCTACGGGGTGGAGTCGGCCGCCCAGCGCTACTTCGGCAAGCACGCCAGCGAACTGAACGTCGCCGAATCGGCGATGCTGGTTGCGCTCGCCAAGGGTCCCGGTCGCTACGACCCGCGGCTCCACCCCCAGAATGCGGTCTCCCGGCGCAACCTTGTCCTCGGGCTGATGCGCACGGCAGGGGTGCTGAGTGACGAGGATACCGAGACCTGGCGCGCCTACCCGATCGCCTTGGCGTCGCGCTCCGACTTCGAGGGCGTGGGGCGCTACTTCGTCGAGTACGTCCGGCAGCAGCTCGAGGCACGTCTCGGCAGTGCGCTCTACAAGGAAGGCTACCGGATCTATACCACCCTGGACCTCAACGCGCAGGCGTCGGCCGAACGTGCGCTGGCGGCGCAGCTCGACAAGATCGAGGCGGGTGATGTCGGCGCATACAATCACACGACCTACCATGAGTATGTCGAGAGCCGTGGAGGAGGTCCGGGAGAACGCTCCGAAACGCCGTACCTTCAAGGCGCAATCGTCGTGCTCGAGGCGAGCACTGGCAACATCCTCGCCATGGTCGGGGGCCGCGACTTCGATGATTCGAAGTTCAATCGCGCGGTGCAGGCCGAACGCCAGCCCGGCTCGACGTTCAAGCCGATCCTCTACACCGCCGGGCTCGAGGCGGGGATGTCGCTCGACCAGATCGCGATGGACACCTCGGTCTCGATCCGGATCCCCGATCAGCCGAATTGGGAACCGTCGAACTACAACGGTCGCTTCAGCAACGCACCGATGACGCTTCGACAGGCGATCTGGGAGTCCACCAACACCATCGCCGTGCAGGTCGGCATGAAGGTCGGGGTGCCCGGTCTGATCGATGAGGCGCGCAAGTTCGGGCTGACCGGCAGGATCCCATCGGTCCCATCGCTCACACTCGGTGCCCTCGACGTGCGTCCGCTCGAGATGGTCGCCGCCTACACCACATTCGCCAATCTCGGCGTGCGCACCGAACCAAACGCGATCCTGCGCGTGGAGGACGAGAACGGCACGACGGTCTATGAACCGAAGCCGGTGCGTCGCCGCGTGGTCGACGAGGCGGTGGCCTGGACGATGACCGATGCCCTCAAGGGCGTGGTGCAACATGGCTCGGGCAACGCGATCTGGAAGGCCGGCTTCCGGATGCCGACCGGGGGCAAGACCGGGACGACGAACGACTACAACAACGTCTGGTTCATCGGGTTCACGAACGATCTGGTGGCAGGCGTCTGGATGGGGTTCGACCAGCTCAAGCCGATCATGCGGAATGCGCAGGGCGGTCGGCTCGCCGCGCCCGCGTGGGCGGCGATGATGCTGGAGATCTATCAGCGGCGGCCGGAGCCGCCCGATTGGCGTCGACCCGCCAGCGTCATGCAGACGATCGAGATCGACCGGACCACCGGCTTCCGCGCCACGCCGTTCTGCCCGAAGGAGTACGTCGAGATGCGCGCCTTCCCGCCGGGCGGCGAGCCGAAGGAATATTGCCCGATCCACACGCCATTCGGGCCGGGCCGGACCAACTGATGCTTCGGCTTCAGGCCGACTGGCTGCTGCCGGTCGTCTCCCCACCGATCGCCAATGGTGCCATTCTGCTCGACGAGGCGGGGCGCATCATCGCCGTGGGGACCGACGCCGAAATTCCGCGGCCCGAGACGGCGCGAACCGAACGACTCGCTCCAGGCGTGCTGCTCCTCCCCGGGTTGGTGAACAGCCACACCCATCTTGAACTCACCGGGTTCGCCGGCGCGGTCAATGAGCCCAGCTTCGATCGCTGGATCACGAGCATCATCCGCGTCAAGGCGGCGCGGAGCGAGGAGGCGTTCTTCGACGCGGCGTGCGCCGGGATCAGATCGATGTGGTCGGCCGGCGTGACGACGGTGTGTGACACCGGCAGTACCGGCGCCGTGATCGCGGCCCTTGATCATTTGCACGCCAGTGGCACCGCACATCATGAAGTCTTCGGCGCCCACCCCGAGCAGGTCGAGTCGGCGATGTCGCGGTTCGAGCGTGACCTCGATCGCCTCGCGCGCCACGCGACCGGTCGGGTCGGACTCGGCGTTGCCCCGCACGCACCGTACACCGTAAGCGGTGCACTCTACCGTGCCTCATGTGATCTGGCCCGCGCACACGGCGCGCCGATCGCGGTGCACACCGCCGAGGCGCCCGACGAGAGCGCGCTGCTCGCTGACTTCACCGGCGTGTTCGCCGACTGGTTCACGAAGCAAGGCATCGAGCGTCCGACCAAGTCGGCCACCTCACCCGTTGCGTTCATGGATGCGCATGGCGTGCTCGGCCCCAGGACGCTCTGCATCCACGCGATCCATGCCGACGCCGAAGACACGCGGCTGCTCAGCCAGCGGGGGGTCGCGATCGCACACTGCCCCAGGAGCAACCGGTTTCACCACGAGACCGACGCGCCGATCGGGCAGTACGTCGCGGCAGGACTCCGGCTCGGACTCGGGACCGATTCCGAGGTGAGTGTCGATCCACCGGACCTGCTTCGCGAGGCCGCCGCCGCGAGGCGCCTTGGCGACTGGACCGCGACGCAAGCGGTTCGTGCGCTCACCTTGGGTGGAGCCGAGGCGATCGAACGTGCCGACCGAATCGGCTCGCTTGAGGCGGGCAAGTGGGGCGACCTTGCCGCGATCATGGTCGGCGAGACGAGCGAGCCCGAGGAGGCGGTGCTCACCGCCACGCGGGCGGCGGTGACCGGGACCTGGCTGGCGGGGCGCGAGGTGTATCGCCGGGCCGAGTGAGGGTGGGCTTGTCTGCCGTACCGCGCCTGTGTATCCGTACGTAACCTCCGCCGGAGAAATGGGTGCGCTGCCTAGCCCTCAATGCGTCGTTCGAACCACTGACCATGGTCCCCACGCGTCGTGCCCTCCGTCTGGTGATCGAGGGGAAGGCGGAGCTCGTGGAGGCCGATGGCCATGAGCCGATACGAAGTATGCGGCTCGAAATGCCGCGCCCGGCGATCATTCGACTCGTCCGGTTCGTGCATGTCCCGCGCCGCTTCCGGCGCCAGGTCACCAACACCTTCCTCTTCGCCCGCGATCACTATACCTGCCAGTACTGTGCTCGCCCGAGCATCGCCCTCAAGCCACGCGAATGCCTCACCCGGGATCATGTGATCCCGCAGTCGCGCGGTGGCACCAATGTCTGGGAGAACGTCGTGGCGGCCTGCTCGAGCTGCAACACGCGCAAGGGCAATCATCTCCCGGCTGAGATCAACATGCACCCGCGCACGGCGCCGACCGAACCGCACTTCGTGCATCTCTCGTGGGCGATCCGTCGCCTGACGCCGACCCAACAGAAGTACATCCTGCTGTTCTATGGCGATGAGGCGTTGGCGGCGATCCGGCCGATGGCGGATTAGGGGATCGGTGCGCGGCGGAGCCAACCGCGGCCTCACGGCCGCGGCTCGGCCTCACGGCCGCGGCTCGGCCTCACGGCCACGGCTCGGCCGACATTCTACGGCACCCGCACCGGCACGCGCGCCGGGACCTTCTGCGACGGCGTCCCGAACAGCTTGAGCAGGACGCCCGACAGCGCGCCGGTCACCGAGTTGCGCTCGCCGGCACCAATGAATCGCTCTAGTTCCGCAAACTCCGCGTCGGACAGCGCCGTGATACTGAGTTCCACCGCGTAGTACCAACTCCCCTCCGTTTTCGGGCCGATGTTGCGGAGGGGTACCGGCTGTTCGAGCGCCGCCGTGAACTGGATCCGCGACGTGAAGGCGAGTTCGCTGAGCAGGGTGCCGGCCTGGTCGTAGTACGTGATGAAGTATTGGCCGAGCAGCGGTTCCCGTCGGACCACCATGGTGAAGCGGTTGGTCGAGATGTTGGCGTCGATGATGCGGCTCTTCCAGAGCTCGACCTTCCATTCGAGCGAGATGCGGAAGGCATCATCGAGCGCATCTCTCCAGCGGGACTCACCGAACAGGTTGCGGACCTGCACCGTCGGGTCCTTGGTGAACTGATCAACCGATACCTCCACGCGCACGTTGCCCTGCGCCGACATCGCGGGGGCGACGGTGGCGAGGATCAGAGTGACGAGCAGCAGGATGCGGCGCACCGGAATCCTAGAAGCGCTGTTGCAGTCGGATGACGAGGCGCACCGGACGATTGTCGGTGAACGAACGCGCGGCGTACAGGCCGAGCCACCCACCGTCGAGTCCGACCCCAAGGTCCCCGCGCCACTCCGCGAGGGATTGGATGCGGCCGCTGGGAACCCGGCCGGGTCCATCGCCGGCAACCCATGCGGAGCCGAAGTCGCCGAACAGGACGATCGCCGGCTGGTCGATGCCGACCGCGTACGGCCCGAAATTGGTTCCCAGGCGGAGTCCAGTGGTGTGCCGGAGTTCGACCTGGGCCAGCATGCGGCGATCGCAGAGCGCCGGTTGGGCGGCGATCACCTGGCGCCTCGGATCACAGCGGATCTCGCGGAAGGTGTACGCCGGGAGTCCGTCCCCCCCCTGCAATGCCACGCGTCGCTGGATGGTCAGCGGGTCACCACCGAGCCAGCCGCTCCCGGTCAGCTGGGCATGCACCGTCGTCGAGGGGTTGAGCCGTTGTTCGCGTCGGACAAGGAAGGCGGCCTCCCACGAGCTGTACCCGGACCCGGGGAGCGGGTCGCGGACCTGGACCGGGAGTTGGATGGGGGTGATCTCGTCGCTGGAGGTCCGACGGAGCGAGCCGCGCACCGTCCATCCATCCGATGGCTGTGCCCGGTCCAGCCGGGTATCCCACGACGCACCAACTTCGAGGGTCAGGAACTTGCCGTCATCCACCAGCGGGTTCGATCGCCACGTCTCCGAGCTGCGGAGCAACGAGAAGGCGTCGACCGCGGCCACACTGCGCTGGCGACCTGCGCCGATCCGGCCGAGGAGTGTGAGCCGATCGGTTGGCGACCACGCGCCGGTGGCCGCGACGTCCTTGCTCTGGAACCAGTCACGGTAATCTCGTCGGAGAAAGGCCGCGCTCAGGGCGGACTCGGTGTCGGAAAACGGCCGATCGGCCGTCGCCACCATCCGCTGGCCCGCCTCGATGCCGAACACAAACGCCTGTGGGCCCGGCAGCGACATCGAGAGGCGTCCACGCCAGCCCAGCGGATCCCGGATCCCCGACGGATCGCGCGCCGTCCGGACAATGACGTCGCCCTCGAGGCGGAGGGCGATGTCACGCGGATCACGCATCGCAAGGTTGCCGCCGATCGCCAGCGGGAGCCCCTCAACCCGGTTGTACACGCCCAACCCGAAATGCGGGGTGAGGACCGCGGGCCCCACCCTGAGCGCCGCGTTGCCCGCCAGCTCGCGGAGTGACGGCGTAGGTTCTGCCGCCACGAGGGTGCCATCGGGGTTTCGCCGCACCGTCGCGGTCTGGCGATACTCGGCCACCGCGCCCCGAATCGTCGCACCAGCATCGGCCGTGTAGCGTCCACCGAGCACGATCACATCGCCGGTGACCACACCCTCGGCCGTGATCCGGAGATCACCGTTGATCACCACCACATTCCCCTCGATGGTCGTCCGCACCAACAGATCGCCGCCGTACATCGCGTAACTGCCGGCGTGGCGTGCCTCGATGAGGGTCGTGCCGCCATAGCTGCGCGTCGTCGCAGGCGCTCGCGCGTTGAAGATCGCCAGTGCGCGCTGCAACACGCTGTCGGGGATCTCGATTTGGGGCGGCGGCTGCACCTGCACACCACCGAAGTCGATTACCACGCCCCCAGTCTGGGCGAGGAGCGGGGAACAGCGGACCAGGAGGCCGAACCCAAGTGCCGAGAGGACACCAGCGGACCCTGCGAAGATGGACTGGTTCATTCGTTGCCCCCTCGAATGCCCAAGCGGCGCATTCGGCGGTAGAGGTTGCCACGGTCGGTCTGCAGGAGACGCGCTGCCTCCGCGATGTTGCCAGTCGCCTGCGTCATCGCACCGTTGATCTGGTCACGCTCGAAATCATCGAGTCGATCGGTGAGTGATCGCAGGTCGCTCGCGGTCGAACCGTTGCCATTTGATGCGATGGATCCGGCGCCACCCTGCGCGGGCGTCGCGGCCATCGATGGTGTCTGCGACAACACCCGCGGCACCAGATCGGCCGACACCTGATCGCCGCCGATGATCGTCAGGCGTTCGACGATGTTGGCGAGCTCACGCACATTGCCCGGCCATCCGTGGCGCGCCAGCGCCGCGAGGGCTTCGTCGCTGAACTGCGGAGGTCGGCCAGGCCGCAGGCGCGCTGCGAGGTGGTGGACCAGGCTGGGGAGGTCCGCGATTCGTTCGCGGAGTGGTGGGACCGTGATCGGGAAGACATTGAGGCGGAAGTAGAGGTCCTCGCGGAACTGTCCATTTGCGACCGCGTCCTCGAGTCGGCGGTTGGTTGCCGCGAGTACCCGGATGTCGACGCGACGGCTTCGTTCGGCGCCGATCCGCTGGATCTCACCGGATTCAAGCACCCGGAGCAACTTGGCCTGTGCCTCAAGTTGCAGGTCACCGACCTCGTCGAGAAAGAGTGTGCCGGCGTCGGCGAGTTCGAATCGTCCGATCCGGCGATCGGTGGCACCGGTGAAGGCACCGCGCTCGTGTCCGAACATCTCGCTCTCGACCAGATCGCGTGGAATGGCCGCACAATTGACGGAGATGAATGGGCCGCTCCGCCGGGTACTGGCCCGGTGGATTGCGGTCGCCACCAGTTCCTTTCCCGTCCCGGAGTCGCCGAGGATCAGCACGCGCGCATCGGTCGGGGCAACCTGCGCAATCAGCTCGCGGACATGCTCGATGACCGTGCTTTCGCCGATCAGCGACGGCTCGGGGCCGAGTTTGGCGCGGAGGGCCCGGTTTTCGGCTTGGGTGCGGACCAGCGTCTCGGCCGACCGAACCGCGACCAGCAACGACTCCGGCGCGAGCGGCTTCTCGAGGAACTGGAACGCACCCATCTGCACCGCCCGCACGGCATCGGCGAGCTGCGCCTTGCCGCTCATCATGATCACCGGAATCTCGGTGTCGGCCTTTCGGATCGTCTCGAGTGTCGCGAGGCCGTCGGGCCCCGGTGGCATCATCAAGTCGAGCAGGATCAGGTCGGGTCGCACCTCGGGCATTGCCAACAATCCGGCGTTGCCGTTGGCCGCTTCGGCGACCTCAAACCCTTCGGCCTTGAGGAGCGCACCGACCATGCGGCGGATATTGGCCTCGTCGTCGATGATCAGGATCCTGGTGGTCATGCGGGCACCCGGATGATGAAGGTGGCTCCGCCGCCCGGCGTATCGGTGACGGAAATCGTACCGCCGTGCTGCTCGACGGTCTGTCGCACGATGGCGAGGCCGAGGCCGGTGCCGTCGCGCTTGTCGGTGAAGTACGGCTGGAACACCAGCTCACGCTTCTCGATCGGAATCCCCTCGCCTCGATCGGCAATCCGAATCTCGATGGCCCCGGGCTCCTCGATGATGCTCACACCAATCTGGCCCGTCGCCCCGGACGCCTCGACCGCGTTTCGGAGCAGATTGCTGAACGCGCGCCGGAGCGGATCGTATTGCGCTTCGACGACGATGCCGGGAGATGTCGCGGTGAACGATGACGTGAGCGGCTCGGGAACCGCCGCACGCAACATCTCCTCGAGCATTTCGCAGAGATCGACCGGCGACGGGACGGTCTCGGGAAGGCGTCCAAGTTCCGAAAACTCCCGAGCCATCGCCTCAAGCCGCGCCGATTCTGCCGCGATGATCTCGAGCACTTCGGACGTCTCGGGCGAAGCCGTCCGACGGAGTTGCAATACCGCGAGGCGAATCGGGGTGAGTGGGTTCTTCATCTCATGGGCCACCCGTCGCGCCACCTCGCCGAACGTGCGCAATCGTTCGGCCTCGAGCTCGGCCTGACGGCCCTGTTCAAGTGAGCTCTCGAGGTCGCGGAGGGCGGCCCGGAGTGCGGCGAATTCGGGGATGCTCCGACTCTCGGCGCGGTCATCGGGCAAGGGATCGCGACGCTTGATCCGCCCGGTCCAGTCAACCACCTCGTCGAGCGGAGAAGCCAACTGGCGCGAGAGTGCCGTGCCCGCGACCGTGATCGTGAACAGCAGCACAATGGCCGCAACAATGAGCACACCACCCAGTTGGCCGGGAAGCCCGCGCCGCATCCCATCAGCATTGCGGAACTTGGTGCCGAAGTCCTGCAACGCGTGCTCGTGCTCGGCCAACGCCACATCGGCCGCTGGCGCGAGCGGGGTGCCGGTCAGGGAGAGATCGAGCTTCTGATAGCTCGACTCGATCCGTTCGAGTTCGGTGCGACCATCAATGCCAAACCCGACCGTGCGCAACGTCACGTAGCCGGCATAGGCCATCAGGCCCACCGGTACTGCGCTCACCACGAGAAGGGCGACGAAGAGGCGACCGCGGAAGGAGAAGCGGGACACGACGGAAAGTAGCCGGAAACCTGATCGGAGGGACTGGTGTTGCATCCGCACCACAGGTCAATGAGCTTCCGGATGTCGAAAGGCGTTGCACGGCCTCGCCATCCGGCCGTCCTCGGGCCGCCGCCGTGTGGCACCCGTCCTGCACCAACTGACGCCGAACCATCGACTGGAACCTCCTCATGGGACTCCGATGCGGATGACGCGCACCACCCTGCGGCATGCTGCCGCGTTTCTCCTCCTGGCGGGCCTCGCCGACACCCTGGGCACCTCGGTGCTGGGTGCGCAGGCGAGCACCACCGGCACGATGATGGGCCAACTCCTCGACGAGCGCGGTGTGCCCGTGCCCGACGCCGGGCTGACCCTCTCTCACGACGGCGTGGTGATCCGCATCGCTCGAGGGCAATTGAGCGGGCGATTCAGCATCACCGGGCTGGTCCCAGGCGCGTACGTGCTCCTGGCAGAACAGGTCGGCTATCAGCCGGTGCGCTTGACCGCGATCCCAGTCAGTGCGGGACAGGCCACGACGATCGCCCTCCGACTTGAGCGCCGACCACCACCGGTCTCCGCTCCGGTTGAACGTCGCTACGATGGTCTCGGCCCCTCGACGGCAGGGCGCCAGTTCCGAGACGGCTCGCTCGAGGCGTTCGATCGCTTCCGGAGCGCCTCCGACGTGGCCAACAACGCGACAGGGGTCATCGGCGGCTTCGAGGGCGCGAATGCGTTCGGTCTCGGCGCCAACGGGATGACGCCCGGATATTCGCAGCTCGTGGTCGATGGCTTGCAGGAATCGCTGCTTCGGCACCCCGGGATGCCGGCCGATGCCGGCTCGGCGCCAATCTTCGGGCGCGATGGTGTGGGCCAAATCGACATCTTCGGGTGGTCGCCATCGAGCAGTGTCCCAACGACGTCGGGACAGACCCTGTCGATGATCAGTCGGTATGGCAGCAGCACGACGCTCTTCCGCCCCTGGCTCAGCTACAGCGGTGCGAGCCTCGGCGGCGCCGCAGTCGATAACCCCGCCGATTCTTCGGCGAGTTCCTTCCGCGCCGGCCTCGCGCTTGGTGGTCCGATCAAGGGCGACACCGCGAGCTGGTTCCTGAGATTCGACTATCAGCAGTTGCAGCAGCCGAGCGCCCAGCCGTTCGAAACGCTCGACAGCGATCTGGTCACCGCCATCATTGGCGCGGCCGAGCCGACCGCCGTTCTGGGTCTGGTAAGCCCGGTGGTGCGCACCTGGACTGGCTTCAGCGGTCAAGCGGGTGTGGCGTATCGGATTGGCCGCGATTTGCGGTTCAGCGGTCGGCTCGGCATGGCCTCGTGGAATGAGGATGCTCCCTCGCTCGCCACCGCCCTCACCAATGGTGCGGGGACGCGCGTGGAGTCGAGTGACGCCTCGGGCGCCGTTGGTGTCGAGTACACCAACGAGGTAGTCACCAGCACGACCACCGCGGGATACAACACCAGCTCGCGTACCTGGACGAGCGGATCGGTGCCGTACACCACGCTCGGTTCGGAATCGGTGGCGTTCGGTGCCGAGCCGTCGTTGCCGGGAACCTTCGACGAATCGATGATCCAGCTCGCGCAGCTCTTCGTGCTGCCCTTCGGCAAGCACGAGCTCCGGGCCGGTGGGATGGTCGGTCGACGGGCGTTCACCTATGACTGGTTGACCGATGCGGCGGGACACGCAAGCTACGGCTCGGTCGATGATTTCGCCGGGGGGCTCGGCAGCTTTGTGCGCAGCACCTCGAGCAGCCCGGCCGACCAGATTGGATTGATTGAATATTCCGCCTTCGCCGACGGCGTCTTTCATCTCTCGCCGCAGCTTGACGCCGAGCTTGGCGCCCGCTTCCAGGTCGAGAAGCTCCCGCTCGACCTGACCACACCCTCGCTCGAACTCATCCAGGCCTTCGGCATCTCCAACGCGGTGGTGCCGAGGTCCAAGAGCTCCTCGATCGGCCCGCGGGTCGCCCTGACGTTCCGACCCGGGACCACCGGCCGGACCGAACTGCGTGTGGGGGGGGGACTTGTGCCGGGCCGCTGGGATCGGTCGGTGCTGGCCGAAGTGTCGCGTGGGCATGGCGAGGTGAGCGTGTCGCGTGGTCTCGGGAGTGTCGGGTGGCCCACGGCGTCCGGTCTGACGTCGGCCGACGCCTTTACGCTCTTCGGCGACGGGACGAAGGCACCACGCACCTTCGTGCTCGACGGGATGCTGCGGCACGCACTCGGAGAGGCGATGGTGGTCTCGGTGGCCGGCGGTTATCGACACACCGACTATCTGCTCCGGCGCGGTGATCTCAACCGGCCCGCCGCCTCGCTCGCCACCAGCAGCGACCTCCGGCCGATCTGGGGAACACTCGAGCAGGTCGGCTCGCTGATCGCGCCGACACCCGGCAGCAACACGCGCCTTCGGGAGTTCGATCATGTCTACGCGCTGTCGAGCAGTGGATTCAGCGACAGCTACGAGGTGCGTGTGGGCGCGTCGCGCGCACTCGGCTCCGGCGTCGAGGTGCTCGCCAACTACACCTGGTCGAAGACGCACGACAATCTGGTCGGTGCCCGGAGCGCCGACCCGGCCGATCGCCTCCTGCCGCTCGATGGCGCGGCCGCAGCGCCGGCGTGGGACGAGGGGCGCTCGGATCTCGATGTGCCGCACCGCTTTGCCGCGTTGCTCCGCTGGAGCCCGCCCGGCGACAACCTCTCGCTTGGGGCACGGTTCCGGATGCGGAGTGGACTGCCGTTCACGGCGGGATTCCCGCTCGGGACCGACGTCAACGGCGACGGCTCGAGCGCCAATGACCCGGTGGCCTTGAGCAGCGTCGCCGGCCTCGGCAACCTGCTCGATGCGGCCGGTTGCACTCCCGGCAGCTCGGCCTTTGCGCTTCGGAATGGGTGCCGCGAGGCCACGGTCCAGGCACTCGATCTTCAGGCATCGGTGCGATTGCCGATATCTGGGGGGGGGGTGAGATTGACCGTTGACGCCTTCAACCTCGCGGCGAGTGCCACGGGTCGCGTCGATCGGGCCGCCGTACAGATCGATCCCGCCGGCACCATCACGCACGACGCCCAAGGGCGCGTCGTGCTGCCGCTCGTCCTCAACGACAACTTCGGGAACCTGCTGGTGCGTCGGAACGATCCGCGCACGATCCGGATCGGTCTCCGGGTGGAGAAGTGAACATGCGCACATCGACCCTGCTCACCCTCGCCCTGCTGACGGCCGCGAGTGGCTGCGACAATGCTGGCAAGGACCTTGGACTCCCTACCCTCCAGACTGGTGCCGTTGGCGTCGGCGTGATCCTGGATCGGGACGGCACGGGCACGGCGAGCCCGCTCGACACGATCGTCTCCGGTGTTCGCGTGGCACTCTTCGCGGAGGGTGGCACCGACACCGTGCAGGTGGCGACCACCGATTCGGTGGGGCTGGCCTTGTTCCAGGATGTACCGATTGGCCGCTACCGCTTTGCGGTGGTGCCCGGCTCGATCGGCGACTCATTGCCGAGTCGGACCATCGTCGGTGACTCGGTCTTCCGAATTTCCGCGACCCGCGAGGGCGTTGTCGCCGCGGCGAACGTGCTGGTCGGCTATGCCACCTTGACGCTCGCCGAGGCGCGCGCGGCGAGTGTCGGTCGACCCGTCTTTGTCCGCGGATTGGTCACCTCGCCGCTGCAGTTCTTCCCGGACTCGGCGACTTACCTCACCGATGGCGCAGCGTACCTGCGGGTGATCCCGTCGGTGCATCGTCCCGGTCGGAGCGGCAACAGTCTCGGTGACTCGGTCATCGTCTTCGGCACGACGGCTCGGGTGGCCGGCCAGCCGGTGCTGGCCAATGGCAAGATCCTGACGCTCGGTGAACGCCCGGTGCCCCCGGTCGTGGCCGTCACGGTGGCCGAGGCCAGGACTGCACGGGGGGGGGAACTGGATGCGACCGTGGTGAGCATCGACTCGGCGGTGATTGCCGACACCACCCGCGAGGGAAACGTCTTCGTCGCCCATATGGCGCGCGAGACCGAGACGGCGCTGGTGCGGATCGATTCGGTGCTGCAGGTGCCGACCCAGGCGTTCAGGCCGGGCCGGTCGCTCCGACTCAGGGGGGTCCTGGTGCCGGTTGGTGACGGGACGTGGTACCTGCGTCCCCGTCCGGTGGCTGGAGAGATCGTGTTCCTGAACTGAGCCAGCAGCCGACCATCCACGCGGCAGCACATACGGCACCCTCATCGATCCCGATGAGGGTGCCGCTCCACATGGTGACCCCGGCGAGTGCCACCATCGCCGCGACGCCCCACGGCCAGGCCGGCCGCGCCAACCCGGCCGTGAGCCCAAGCAGCAGGCCCCACCCCGCGAGCCAGGCCAGCGTCCATCGGTGCCAGATTGTCAGGCTGCCGACTGACGGCGTGAACGGATTGATGAGCGACCAGCCATGCTGCGCGCCAACGGGGAACACCTGTGCGACGGTCTTGCCGCGCACAGTGCTTCGGAGCGTCACCACACCTGGTGCGGCAGTGTAGCTCGTGGTGATGGTATCGCCGGGAGCGATGTCCGCGGGTACCGGGGCCAACCAGGTCGGCGCCTGGAACCGGATCGCGCCGCCGAGCGTGCGCACTTCGACACCCACCGACTCGCGTCGCAGGTCGAGCGCAAACAGCGACCAGTGGCGGCCATCATCAAGCTGAACCAGTGGCGTGAGAGTGCCCGACGGAGTGGCTTGCCACGTGAACTGCGTGATCCACGTCGTGCGAGTTTCGGTGTCGCCCTGTGCATTGGCATCGGACGCGTGTAGGATTGCGCGTCCGTTGCGGCCGAGCGCCATGAGCGTGCCGCGATAGACCGGTTTGCCGACCACTTCGGACGCCACGCGCAGATGCCACGGTGTGACTCCCCGGAGAGACGGTTGAACCAGGCTCGATGTCGCGATCAGCTGCGCGACAAAGAGGCCGAGCATGAGGGCCGCCCATCGCCAGCCATGGCGAGCGCCGTGATGCGGCAGGCGGGCCCCAACCCCGAACCAGAACCCGACCACTCCACCACTGCCGTTGGCGAGCACGTCGCCCAAGGTCGCGTCGCGGCCGGTGATCCAGAGCGCCTGGGCGAACTCGATCATGAGGGGCAGGAGTAGCAGGAACAGGATGACTCGGGCACGCGGAACACCCAGCCGGCCGAGTGCGAAGCCGAGCGGGACGAGCAGGAGCAGGTTCTGGAACAGGTCGGCGCTGCCGGCTGCACCACATCGGACGCACCACCACGGGATCGCCCGGGTCGCTGCCAGCGCTCCCGGGGCGGGGACGAGGGTCAGTGCCAGGACCGTGAGGAAGGCCAGTCCGGCAACGATGGTCCAGCGCAGTCGCGTCGCGCGGGTCACATACCACCTCATAGTGTCAAACTATCGAACAGTTCCCCAGTATTTCCGGGTCACTGAGCCAGCATATCTTTACCGTAAAGTGTTGACATACATGCTTTTGGAAGCGCTGCACCGCTCGGGGTACAGGCCCGGCCACAGTCGGCCGATGCTATACACCATGACATACAAATTCAAGCTCTCGAGGCGGCTTGCCGCATCCCACCGACCCACTCGGGTAGTGGCAGTCTCTTCCCTCCTCATCCTGCTCGCCGCCTGTGGCGCAAGTTCGCCCACCGGCCCCGGTACGAGCGAGCAGCCGGCCACCCCAGGGTGGCTCACGGTTCAGCTCACCACACCGTTTTCCGATGATGGCGCGCTCCAGTTGCGAGTCAGCGGCCCCTCGATCGACAGTATCGCCCCCGAGGCTGCGTACGACGGGTTCGGGACCGTGTCCTCGGGTGTTGCGGATGTCGTGATCACCGGTAGCGTGGCGAATGGCAATGTCGCCCGATTCCGGGTCGCGGATGTCACCCGCGCCAGCCAGTACATGGTATCGGTGGTGGCGGCGGCACAGCAGACGACGTACGCCCTCCGGCCCAACAATGCGGTGTACGGCGCGGTCATTGTTCGCTGAAGCCTGATTTGCCGGCCTGCTGCTCGCGCCACGCCGTCGTGTCCGAGGGCGGCGGTGGGGGAGGCACGATGACCTCGAAATCGCTGGCCCTGAGCCGCTTGAGTGCCTCGGTGTCCTTCCGCCGCCAGCGCCGGTCGGCCGTTCCGGTCAGGAAGAGCGGCCCACCGTTGTCCGCCAGGATCATCCCGTAGCGCTGCAGCGCCTCTGCGATCACGCGCGCCCCCTCCGGAAGATCGTCGATCCTGACGGCGGCCTTGAGCCGAAGCCGAAGTCCCATCGGTGGCAACGAAGGGTGCTTGAGTCGGCTGGCCTTGTGGCGTGCCGGATAGATGAAGTTGTTCGCTGTTTGGCGCGCGGTGAAGCGGAGCGCATGGCGGATCTCGCCCAAATCGTAGACCTCATCGGCCCGGACCAATCCGGCCAGCACCGAGAGTCCGCCGGCATCCGACGACGTCCAGCCGCGCGGCCGCGAGGCATCGCTGCCGAGATCGAACACCGCACCCGAGCCGGCCTCCCAGAGGGGCGGTTGCCCCTCGAGCAGGTAGAGCTCGTAGAGTCGCCAGGCATTCCGATCGAGCACGAGGGCGTGACGGTCACCGCCGTCCTCGATCGGCACATCGTCGGGAATCGGGTACGGTCCGGGGTCGCTCTGGTCGCCGTAGTTGAACGGCACCGTATAGCGGGGGGTGTCGGACCCGTCGATGACCAGATAGGGAATTCCGAAGAGGTGGGTACGGAGCCGATTGGTGCCGAAGTCCGGGTGGAGCGGAATGGTGAGTCCGATCGCGGCGAGATACTCGTCGGAGCGGGGGTCCACCGGACGATCGACGATCGGGGTGTTCCAGACGTTGGAAGCCGGGAAGAGTTGGGCGCCACCGAGCGAGGCATTCCGGCCCAGCATCACCTCGCCGAGCCGACCTGGAGTCGAGCGGGCGTCGGCGGTGATCATCCGCCACCCGATCAGGCCCACCACCGGAATCGCGAGAGCCAGGGCGGCAACCATCAGGACATGTCGAGTGAATCGCAGCCGCGGCATGCGCGGTCGGAGCGATCGACGTGGTCGAGGTGGTCGCGGCGGAGGCGCCTTCACATGGATCTCTTGGGGGCCGGCAGCGTGATCGAGGAGGATCAC
>JBDTNH010000049.1:0-18038 GCA_039933845.1 Gemmatimonadota bacterium | reverse complement strand
AGCCACCGACCATCCGGCGAAAAGACGTAGTACCGCAGTGACTTTGCGGCGATCGTGATCTCGCTATCCAGATCGCTCGTCCGTCGGACCACCGTCCGGTAGCCCGCGCTTCCCTGCGTCACATAGGCCAATCGATCGCCCTCGGGTGAGATCACGATGGGGAAACCCCCAACCATCAGTCGCTCACCCGGTACGGTTTCGATCGTCGTCCGGATGACCGGGGTTTCCGGCGCGGGGCCGGGCCGGAGACGGCCCGACACCAGCAGTGCCACCGCGCCCGCCGCTATGGCCCAGGCCGCGACCTCGCGCCATGAAAACCGCCGGAGACCGGGTCGCGCCGCCGCACCGGTACCGGCCTGCAGGTAGCGGTTCAGTGTTGCTGCGTCACCCTGCCCGTGCAGCGCGCGCGCGAAGTCCGCCGCCGTGGCGAAGCGGTCCGCGGGGAGTTTCTCGAGGGAGCGCATGACCGCCGCCTCGACCTGCACCGGCACGGCCTTCCGCTGCGCCGACATGCCACGCGGTACCTCCGTGATCAGCCGTGCGACGATCGCCTGGACGCTCGGGCCGGTGAACGGCGCCTCCCCCACGAGCATTTCGTACGTCACCGCGCCCAGCGCGTAGATATCACTGCGCGCGTCGATCTGCTTTTCGCCCATCGCCTGCTCGGGGCTCATGTACTGGGGCGTGCCGAGCGAGAGGCCGGTCTGCGTCATCCGCTGGCCGCCGGCACTCTGCACGGCGAGGGCGATGCCGAAGTCAGCCACCAACGCATGGCCGCCCTGGAGCAGGATGTTCTCGGGCTTGATGTCGCGGTGGATCACGCCGAGGCCGTGGGCATAGCCGAGCGCATCGGCGACTTCGCGGGCAATCAGCACCGCGTCCTCGATCGGTAGCTGCCGTTCGCGTTCGAGTCGGGCGCGCAAGGTCTCGCCGGTGACCAGCGGCATGACATAGTAGAGGAGGCCATCGGCTTCGCCACTGTCGAGCAGTGGCAGGACATGCGGATGCTGCAGCCTCGCCGTGGTGCGGATCTCACTCAAGAAGCGCTCGCCGCCGAGCGCCGCGCCGAGGTCGGGGTGGAGCACCTTGATCGCGACATCACGGTCGTGCTTGATGTCGTGCGCGAGATACACCGTGGCCATCCCGCCGGCGCCGAGTTCGCGCTCGAGGGTATAGCGATCGGCCAGCCCCTCGCTCAGCCGGTTCATGGCGTTACTCATCGCCGGGCCTTCAGCCGCGCCTCGAGATCACCGAGCCAGTTCTCCGCATAGATCACGCTGGCTGGCTGGTCGCTGGAAAGATCCCGGATCATGATGAAATGCTGTCCGTCCGGCGAGACGTCATACTGCTGCCGGTTCCGCGCCTCGCGATACCCGGCCAGCGGAAAGAGCGCCACCGGCGTACCGGCGAGAAAGGTCGAGCCGGGGGTGATCGGCACCGCCATGAGGTGGGTGGCGCCCTTGAAGAAGAGTTCGCGGCCGTTCCGCCCCCACCGGGGCTCGCTGCCAAAGTCGCGGGACACCAGGTGGGTCGAACCCGTCAACGGAAAAGGGGTGACATAGACCTGCTTCCGTCCGGTGCGCTCCGACGTGTACGCCAGCCAGTGCCCGTCTGGCGAGATTGAGAGGTGAGAGGCAGCATACTGATCGACCACCAGGGGGACCAGGCTCGTGTCCCCGGTGAGCCGTCTTGCGCGCATGTGGCCGATGTTGCCTTCCTCATCGGAGCGGACAGCCAGCCATTGCCCGTCCGGCGAGAGCTGTGCCTCCCACAGTCCATACTTCGCATCCATCAGCAGGATGGGAACTGCGCTGCCGTCAACCGGCGCTTCAAACACGTCGTACCCGCCCTGTGTTGCGCCCAGCCGATTGGAAAGAAACACGACCGACTTGCCATCGGGTGACCAGGTGGGTCGCCAGTTGACCGACCCGCTGTCGGTCAGCTTCTGGCGCGTCCCGTCACTCCGCCTGATCCAGAGCTGCGTCGTGGCGTCCCGCACACTCACCGCCAGCGCCTCGCCATCCGGCGACAGCGCAGGGTACTGGAAGTCAGCCCGCCATCCCGAATCGAGCGACTCCGCCTTGCCGGTGCGCGACACCCACATCAGCTCAGAACTCGCACTCGTCCCTGCATTGGCAGCGTAGAGGATCGTTCCGGAGCTGGAGATGGCGAAGCTGCCCGGCAGGACATCCTCGAGTACGGGCACCGGGCTCGATGTGACCAACAATCGTTTGAGATCAAATTCCGCAGCAAATAGAGCGCCGACCCGGTCGGTGTACAGCAGGTGCCCGGTGGGTGAGTACCAGGCACCGAAGGCGTTTGGGACCAGCGCCCGGCCGCTGTCGGCGGCGAGATCGTAGACGTAGACCGACGATTCCACCGCGCAGTTGCCAGGGCAGCTGACATACAACACCGCCCGATGGCCCGGTAGCGCGGAAAGCAGGCCGGAGTTGTCGACGCTGTGGGCCCATCCCTTCCCGAGCGCGCGGCTGGGGCCGCCAGCCTCGGAGACACTGCGCAACGTCGAGCCATTGCCGACGTACACAACGGTTCCGTCATCGAGCCAGACGGCCGAGGGGTAAATGACATTGCCGTCGCTCGCCAGCGTGATCGGGGCACCACCCTCCACCGGCACCTTTCGAATCTGGCCGTTGGCTGTCAGGAAACCGACCCAGCGGCCGTCGGGTGAGAAGAAGGGGGAGAGCCCGCCCTCGGTGCCGGTGAGGGGGCGGCCATCTGGCTCGCCGCGAGGCTTTCGCATCAATGGCGCGGAGTCGCTGACCGGGTCGCAGTAGACAACGCTCGATCCGTCCGGCGCGATCGCGGCCTGCGTGACGACACGAGAGACGCCCGGTGCGAACATCGAGCCGAGCGAGCGATGCCACAGCGTCACGCGCTGGCGGCTCATGGGGGAGTGGGGAGCAGGACGAAGCCACGACGCCAGTACTCCGGCCATCAGCAGGACACTCATCGCCAGTGCACCGACGAGCCAGCGTCGCGGCACCATCGCGGCCGCCGACCGGGTGAGGGTCTGGGCGGGACTCCTCGCGCTCGTGAATCGCGAATCCTCGATCGCCTGCGCGAAGGCGGCCGTCGAGGCGAAGCGATCGGCGGGCAGCTTTTCGAGCGCGGTGAAGACCGCGGCCTCGACATGGGGCGGCACGGTCTTGCGCTGGGTGGTGAGCGGGCGCGGCTCCTCGGTCATGACGCGGGCAATGATGGCCTGTGCGGTGGGGCCGCTGAACGGTGGCTCGCCCACCAGCATTTCGTAGGTGATACAGCCCAGCGCATACACGTCGCTCCGGGCGGTGATCTCGCGCTCACCCATCGCTTGCTCGGGACTCATGTAGTGCGGGGTGCCGAGGGACATGCCGGTCTCGGTCATCCGGGTGCCGGCGCCGCTGCTGGCGGCGAGGGCGATGCCGAAGTCGGCGACCATCGCGCTGCCGTCGTGCAACAGGATGTTCTCGGGCTTGATGTCACGGTGGATCACACCGTGACGGTGGGCATAGTGCAGCGCAGCGGCCACCTCCGTGGCAATCCGCACCGCATCGCTGATCGGCAACTGTTTCTCGCGCATCAACCGGTCGCGGAGCGACTCGCCCTCGACATAGGGCATCACGTACCAGAGCATGCCGCCGGTGTCGCCCGAATCGATCAATGCGAGGATGTGCGGGTGCTGCAGGTTGGCCGTGGTGCGGATCTCGGCGAGGAACCGCTCGGCGCCGATCACCGCGGCAAGCTCAGGTCGCAGGACCTTGATGGCCACCTTGCGGTGATGCTTCAGGTCATGCGCGAGGTATACGGTCGCCATGCCGCCTTGGCCGATCTCGCGCTCGATGCGATAGCGGTCGGACAACGCGGCGGCGAGTCGAGACTGGGGGTCGGCCACCACGCTACCGCACCCACGGGATTGGGCCGATTACTTGTTCGGCACGGGCCGCGATGCGTTCCAGTTCGGCAAGCAATTCGGGCTCTTCCTTGAGGAGCGCCAGTGCCTCGAGGTCCGTCCAGATCTGTGGCCATGCCAGGACGCCGCGCTGCCGCAAGATCACGCCCTCCACATCGACCCAGTCCTGAGGCCGTGCGGCGAATGCCTTGTGTACAATCAGATCTTCCGCCGAGCAGGTGCGCAACTCGGCGCCCGGCACGAGCTCAGACTTGGAGGAACGCTGGATGGTCGCCGCCTCGAAGGGCATTGCGCCCAACGCGACATCGATGGCGAAACCATCGTCGGTGCGAAGCAACACCACGCGATGCCTGAGCCCGAACTCAAGCGCGTCAGGGATCCTGCTCTCGAACTCCGAGAGGAGTGCCTCGGCATATGCCGTCTCATTCCCGAAGCCGGTCAGCAACGTCAGATCGAGATCATTGGTGAGCCGTGGTGTACCCCAGCGGAAGTTCGCCACCCCGCCGATGAAACAGAACTGCCAGTCGTGACCTTCCAGAACCCTTTGTACGGCAGCACCGGCCTGCAGCAGGCCCTTCACGGCGTGCCAGCACGATGCAGGATCTCCTGCTGAGTCACCAAGCCGGACGACTGGGATTGGACACGCTGACGCGCTGCCACGATCGACGCCTCCTCAAGATCCTCGGCCACGCGGGCCAGATCGACCTCTCTGAGTTCGTCGAGTCGCACCCGCAGGAGGGCGGTCGCCGCCGACCTCCACTGGGCCAGCCACTCGGATTGTTGGGCAGGCGTGGGGCGAATGATCATGCGGGAAATCTAGTGCCCAGAGCGATGGGCATGGGAATCCGCCGTCGGAGGGACCGCAGGCTCGGGATGCAGCACCTTGATCGCGACATCAGGTTCGTGCTTGATGTGGTGGGCGAGAGAGACCGTGGCGATGCCGCCCTGACCGAGTTCGCGCTCGAGGCGATAGCGGTCGGACCATGCGGCGGTGAGGCGGGTGAGTGGGCTGTCCGTCACGGGCCCTTCTTGCCGATTTCTGCGAACCAGTTCTCCACCACAACGACTTGGCTACCCCTGGCGTTGCCGGCGCGTCTGATCATCAGGAAGCGCTGACCGTCACCCGTGACATCATAGTTCCGTCGTGACACCGACTGCATCACGAATCCAGCCGCGTCGAAGAGCGGCTGCTGGCCCAGCAGCGCGAAGGTCGGCGCGGTTGTTACTTGCGCCGCGATGAGTTGTGACTGCGGGTCGAGGAAGAACACCTCATCTCCCCGCGGCGACCAGCGTGGTGATGAGCCGCCCTGGGTGGAAATCTGATACTTGGTCGTGCCGGGGTTTGGGAACGGCACGACATACACCTCCAACCGGCCACTCTCGTTCGAGACATACGCCATCCATCGCCCATTCGGCGAAATGCTCGGTGAGTACTCGATGTGACTGGTGGCAACAATCGGTGCCGCCGCGCTGCCGACAGCCGGCCTCACGCCCAGGATATCACCTGCGCCGGCCGACGGTGTGGTGGTGCGCACCACGAGCCATTCGCCGGCTGGCGACCAGGTCTGCTCCGAGATGGGACGGTCCGTTTTCAGGACCAGCGTCGCACTCGCGCCCCCGATGATGGGGCGTATCCAGACATCGCCGATCGAACCGGCGCCGGCGATGAAACTCACCGACCTTCCATCCGACGTCCACGCCGGTTCGTCGCTGTTCTGCTTCCCAAGCGACAGCTTGACCGCGGTCCCGCCAGCCACCCGCTTGATCCAGATGTCGGACGTGCGTTCGTGCGTCAGGGCGACGGCCAGGTACGCGCCATCAGGCGACAGGGCGGGACTGGTAAAGGCGCCATTCCAGGTGGTATCGACCGGTTCCGATCGGCCGCTTCGCGATACCCAGACCAACTCGCGACTCGCCGTGGCGTCGTCGACGGCGTACGCGAGGGTGCCCGATGCTGAAACATCGAAGTCCACCGGGCCCACCATCGTGTTGGGGATCGCCTCACTCACCAGTGCCGGCGTACTGCCCAGCGTGAGTGCATCCTGGTCGAAGGGCACCGACCAGAGCTTCCCGTCCGCCGTGGTGTAGAGGAGCTGGCCGTTCCCGGCATATCGGGCCCTGGTGCCCTCCACGAGGAAGGAGATCCGGCCATCGGGAATGCGGGCTGCCGCGATCATCCGCTTGCCATTGCCGTACTGGACCTGGAGCAGGATGGCCTTGCCGTTCGGGAGGACCTCGGGCAACAGGTGCCCCGTTTCACCTGCGGCGGTGTCGATGTGGGTGAACGCGGTGACGGGAGCCCCTGACCGCGCCTCCATTCGCCCGATCGACCACACGCCATGCGCTCCCTGCCACAACCGGTAGATGTGCCCGTCACTGCTCCACGACATCGCGTCCGGCACGCTCACTGAGTCATCCAGCACGGACGGAGGCCCTCCCGCAAGGGAGGCCACCATGAGGCGCCCGGAGGAGAAGTAGCCGACACTCGCGCCGTCCGGCGAAAAGAACGGACCTTGCGCGTGCTCGGTGGCGGGCATCGGGGTGAACCCCAGCTCGTCCCGCCGGCGCAGCAGCAGTGCCCCGTTCGGGCCGCCCGTGTGCACGAGCACGTTGCCGTCGGGAGAGATGGCGAGTTCGCCGCTCCAGTCGCGGATGGACGGGACGGCGTCCAGTGCAATCCGGTAGCGCACCACTGCCGGAACGTCGACGGACCGGGGACGCAGCCAACCCCACGCGGCGGCGACCAGGGCGAGTACCGCGACAAAAGCTGTCGCAGCGAGCCGTCGGTTGTTGTGTTGAAATGAAGCGCCGACTGCACCAGCGGACCGACCGATCGTGGTGGTGAATGCGGAGTTGTTGAGTGCCTCGCTGAATGCCTTGGCGCTCTCGAACCGATCGGCCGGGAGTTTCTGCAGCGCGACGTGTACCGCGCTACTGACGTTTCGGGGGATCGTCCGCCGAAGTGACGACGCCTCGGCGGGCTCAACGGTCATCACTTTCGCCACGATCGCCTGCGCGGTCGGGCCGGTGAACGGCGGCTCGCCGGTGAGCATCTCGAATGTCACGCACCCCAGGGCATAGACATCGCTCCGCGCGGTGATCTCGCGTTCGCCCATCGCTTGTTCGGGTGACATGTAGTGCGGGGTGCCGAGCGACATCCCGGTTTCGGTCATCCGCGAGCCGCCGCCCGCGCTTGACACCGCCAAGGCAATGCCAAAGTCGGCTACCAATGCACTGCCGTCATGCAACAGGATGTTCTCCGGCTTGATGTCGCGGTGGATCACACCGTGGCGGTGCGCATAATCGAGTGCGGCGGCGACTTCGGTGGCGATCCGGACCGCGTCGGCGATCGGCAATTGCTTCTCGCGGTCGAGTCGGTCGCGGAGCGACTCGCCGGTGACGTAGGGCATGACATAGAAGAGGTGAGTCCTGAGTCCTGAGTCCTGAGTCCTCCCCGCCCCCGAGCCATGCGAGGGCGGCGGGGTCTCCTCGCTTGCCCTCACATCGACGGTGCCGCTATCGAACAGCGGCAGGATATGCGGATGCTGCAGCGCAGCGGTGGTCTTGATCTCTGAGAGGAACCGGTCGGCGCCGATCACCGCCGCGAGTTCGGGCCGCAGGACCTTGATGGCCACCTTGCGGTCGTGCTTGATGTCTTCGGCGAGATACACAGTGGCCATACCACCTTGGCCCAACTCGCGCTCGATGGAGTAGCGGTCGGCGAGGGCGGCCCTGAGCGAGTCAATGCTCATGAGCTTGCCCCCTCAGGGAGGCGAGTCGAAGGGGCGGCTCGCAGCGCGTCCAGGGTCATTGTCCTCCCACCGCCTGCTCGAGCTCTCGAACCCAGTTCGTGACGATGATCACCTCCCGAGGTTCACTCCCGAGTGGTTGGCGAAGGATCAGAAAGCGCTCGCCGTCCGGTGTCACGTCGTACGTCCCAAGAGCATGGCCGTAGCCCAGCCAATAGTCACCGTGAAACAGTTCTCTCGGAGTTCCCAGTGCTCCGGTGATGGGATCGACGGCAACCGCCATCATCCGAGCGCCGCTCCGATACACGAGTTCGCGGCCCTCCCGGGTCCAGTGAGGGTCGAAGCCGCCCTCTGCCGACACCTGCGCGCGGGATTGCGCTGCGTCCGGATACGGGCTCAGATACACCTCTTCGCGCCCGTTGTCATTCGAGACGTACGCAAGCCAGCGGCCATTGGGCCCGATGCGCGGCGCCTGAAGATCGCCACTCTCTGAGGTCAGTACCGCCTGCGCCGGGCCACCCCCGTCGAGCGGCACCGACCAGAGCTCCGCGTGGGGTATCCGCGTGTGTTCAAACAGCAGGTTGCGACCATCTGGCGTGATGCTCGCCGGCCACTTGTCGAAAGGGCTCGCGAACAAGAGCGTGGCCGGTGTCGTGCCGTCGAGGGACTGCATGAAGAGATCGAAGACCGGACGTTCGGACTCGAAGACGATCCGGTGTCCATCCGGGGTGACGACCGCGCCGAAATCGCTCTGGTCGGCATCGGTCAGGGGCGTCTGTGTTCCTCGAATCGGGTCGAGCATCCACACGCGTTGCCTGCCGTCCGGTCCGGTGGCGGACACCATGATGTGACGTCCATCGGGCGCAATATCCGGGAAACTGGGGCGGGAGGGCGCGAGGATCGGAGTCCCGACTTCGCCACTGCGGGAGACCCATACCAATTCGAGGTTGCCGCTCATCATCGCGGCGGGCAAATAGGCCAGCGTGCCGTCATCCGAGACCGCGAACGCGGCGAAGCCACTTCCTCCCATCATGGCCACGCCTTGCAGGATCGGCTTCGACTCGCCGGTCACCCGCAAGTGGCCCAGATCGAATGGCGCCGCGAAGACCGTCGTGTCTCGCGCAGACAGGAGGTAGCCAGGAGCCACGTACCGTCCCGAGATCATTCCCTCAGCTATCACACGACGTTCACCAGTCTTGAGCGACACCACCTCGATGTGTGACCGACTCATTGGCGCGGCATACACGGTGAAGAGGACATGCTCGCCATCGGGGAGGATCTGGGGCCACCAGTGGCCGAGTTCACCCTGGCTCGTGTCGGCCCTCGTCAGGGCCTGTGGGGTGCCACCACCGGCCGGCACGCGCCACAGCCCACCGTTAAACTCCTTGGTATAGACAATGGTGCCGTCCAAGCCCCAGTCACCGCCTGCCCATCCGCCATCAGCAATATCCATAGCCGGCCCTCCCGCCGCCGGCGCCGCCCGGAGCATGTTTCGCGCACCGAAGGCGATCCGGCTGCCGTCGGGAGACAGGAACGGGTTGATGGCACCTTCGGTCCCCGGGACCGCGGTGAAGTCGAATCGGTCGGTGGCGTGCTGGAACAACAGCGGGGTGCCGTCCTGCGTCCCCATGACGGCGATCCGCCTTCCATCACGCGAGATGGCGATCCGTGTCCTGCGGATCGATGCGCCAGGCGGCAGACTCACCACCGACCGGACCACCGGCCCGGTTGGAATCGGCTGACGGCGTGCGAGCGCGATGCCGAGCACCGTAATGACGATCGCGGCCACGCCGACGAGGGCCCAAGGAATGATCCCGTCGTTGCGGATACGTCGGCGAGTGGGCTGACGCCCCGAGACACCCTGCTCAGTCTCCACCCACGTGAAGGCGTGTTCCCCGAGTGCCTTGGCAAAGTCGGCTGCAGTTGCGAATCGATCGGCGGGGAGTTTCTCGAGTGCCTTGGCGATCGCGCCGGCAACATTGCGCGGGACGCTTGGACGAAGCGTCGTCACGCTTACCACCGGCTCGGCCAGGATCTTCATCACGATTTGTTGGGCGGAGGAGCCGGTATGCGGCGGAGCACCCACCAGCATCTCATACGCCACGGCACCCAGCGCGTAGATGTCGCTGCGCGCATCGATGGTGCGTTCGCCCATCGCCTGTTCGGGACTCATGTACTGCGGCGTGCCGAGCGAAAGGCCGGTCTGGGTCATGCGTGAACCGCCGGCGCTGGCCACCGCGAGGGCGATGCCGAAGTCGGCCACCAGCGCATGGCCGCCCTGGAGCAGGATGTTGTCGGGCTTGATGTCGCGGTGGATGACACCCGCGGTGTGCGCGTACGCCAGCGCATCGGCGACCTCGCGGGTGATCAGCACCGCGTCGTCAACCGGCAATTGCCGTTCACGCTCCAGTCGCGCACGAAGCGTCTCGCCGGTGATGAGCGGCATCACGTAGTAGAGGAGACCGTCGGCGTCGCCCGAGTCGAGCAGCGGCAGGATGTGGGGGTGCTGCAGCCGCGCGGTCGTGCGGATCTCGCTCAGAAACCGTTCACCACCGAGTGCGGCGCCCAGATCGGGGTGCAGCACCTTGATCGCGACATCACGATCGTGCCTGAGGTCGTGCGCGAGATACACCGTCGCCATGCCGCCCTGACCCAGTTCGCACTCGATGCGGTAGCGGTCGGCCAACGCGGCGGTGAGGCGGTCAAGCGCCGCCGTCATTGGGCCTGCGCCGGAGTCTGCCGAGCCAACTCCCGTGCGAAGCCAGTCGTCACGCCGAGGACTCTGGTGTCATCCCCTGGCAGGGCGACCATCGCGGCAAGTCGACCAGACTTCGACATGGTGTGATTCCACGCAAACGTTCGAATGAACGGTCCTTCGGCAATCAGGCGTGGCTTGCCGGTGCGGAAGCCGCCAGCACCATCCACCGTGACTTCGAAGAAGCGCCGCCCGTCTCGATAGATCAGGCGGCGCCCGTCCGGTGTCCACAACGGCTGCTGACCGCGCTCGGCCACTGAGAAGATTGCACCGGTTGGCGGCACCGGAGACACCGCCACGCCGCCATCGGCGCCACCCCATGACAGCCACTTTCCGTCCGGGGAAAAGCTCGCCGCGGTGCCGCGGGCCGACACCGGGGTGCTCGTCGTGTCACCGTCGAGCGAACGGAGGTAGAGCGCGCCGGTTCGGAAGTTGGAGTAGACGAAGCGTTCACCGTCTGGCGCAATGGTCAGATAGGATCCGTCCAGCGACGGCAAGTCTCTCCACGTCCGGTTGGCGAGAGTGTACATCCGTGCCCCGAGGAACGAGTTGCCCACCGGTCGAAATGTCCCGACCATCAACTCTCTGCCGTCCGGTGTCCACGATCCAGGGTAGGCGCGAACGTTGCCGGCCACCTCGACTCGCTGGGTCACCCCGCCTTCCAGGTCCAAGATCAAGATCTCCCATCCCCCGGCCGGCTTGGTCACCTGCACGGCGAGATGGTTGCCGTCTGGGGACATTCGGGGCTGGGTATACTGTCCTCGAGGCAATGGTAGCGTGTCGAGGTGGCCGTCGGGCTCAAGAAAGGCGATGACGCCGTGGAGCTGACTTCGTCCCGGGACGAAGATCAGCGTCCCATCCGGGCCAATGACGAATTGGGCGAATCCGAACCCTTCCTCGATCCGCACCCCGTCCAACACCGGGAAGGCACTGCCCCGGACTTCGTGGGTATCTGGATCGAACGGCAACGCCATGAGTATTCCGTCGCCGGTCCCGAAGACGAGGTGCCCGCTGTCAACGTACTCGGGACTGAAGCCCACAAGCATGTCCGAGATCTGCACCGAGTCGGGCGGCATGACACCCCGACGGGTGATCGCGAAGACGCGATCCTGTGCCAGCGAGTAGAGCGCCAGCTGGCCCGACCCCAGATGCCCGACGATCCAGGCGCCGCCCGGCAGCATTCTTGGCGCACCAAATTGGCTCTGCAGCGTGAGGGTCGAGTCGCGACCGCCCGACGGGGAGATCCGGCGCACCTGAAACCCATCCAGCTGGAACAGAATGATCTCGTCCGGTGCCCGCCAGACCGCGCCGACCGGCCGCTCCACCGTCGTGACCGTCGTCGGTGTGCCACCCGTCGCCGCAACCTTTCGCATTTCACTGCCGACGAAGTAGCCGATCCAGCTGCCATCAGGCGAGAAAAACGGGTGGTACGCGCCCTCAGTCCCGGCGAGGATGACCGAGGAATCCCTGTCCAGAGGGCGCACGGCGATCATGGTCGTGCCGTTGCGGGGTGCCAAGTAGGCGAGCCGGTCCCCTGCGGGCGCTAGCGCAATGGCGCGTTGCCAGATCCCCAGCGGCCCCGGTCCGGTCAGGGCCAGCGGAGCATCAACGGGCATTACCAGGTTCCAGTGCCTGAGGTCGACCATCGTGTGCTGCCGGCCAGGGGCCAGCACCACCCGGCCGATCCCAACTCCCAGGAGCAAGCCGAGCGTGCCGAACGCCAGGGCTCCCAGCGCCACCGAACGACGGCGTCGCCGACTCGACGCTAGGTTCGCGACCGGTCGTCGTGAGCGTGGGGAGCTGCCCGCCAGCGCTTCGGCGAACACTTTGGCCGACTCGAATCGGTCCGCCGGTATCTTCTCGAGCGCCGTCATGACCGCGGCGTCGACATACTCCGGAATGCTTCGCCGCTGCCCCGTCAAGGTGCGCGGTTGCTCTGTCATGATCCGCGCCACGATCGCCTGCACACTTGGTCCCGTGAACGGCGCTTCGCCGACCAGCATTTCGTACGTCACGGCGCCCAGCGCGTAGATGTCGCTGCGCGCGTCGATGGTGCGCTCCCCCATCGCCTGTTCGGGTGACATGTACTGCGGGGTGCCAAGCGACAGGCCGGTCTGCGTCATCCGCCGGCCGCCCGCCTGTTGCACCGCGAGCGCGATCCCGAAGTCGGCGACCAGCGCATGACCGCCCTGCAACAGGATGTTCTCGGGCTTGATGTCCCGGTGGATGATTCCGAGGGCGTGGGCGCTGCCCAAGGCATCGGCTACCTCGCGTGCAATGCGCACTGCGTCGTCGATGGGGAGCTGGCGTTCGCGCTCGAGGCGAGCACGCAGTGTTTCGCCCGTCACCAGCGGCATCACATAGTAGAGAAGGCCGTCCGCCTCGCCGCTGTCGAGCAAGGGCAGGATATGCGGATGCTGCAGCTTGGCGGTGGTGCGGATTTCGATGAGGAAGCGTTCACCGCCCAGCGCCGCACCAAGATCCGGGTGCAGTACCTTGATCGCGACATCACGCTCGTGACGGATGTCGTGCGCGAGATACACGGTGGCCATGCCGCCCTGACCCAGCTCGCGCTCGATGGTGTAGCGGTCGGCGAGGGCGGTGCGGAGCGCTTCAAGGCTCACGGCAGTCTCGTATCGTGAAGGCGTATCGGGGTGGTTCAGAGGCGGTGCTGTCCTCCAAGGTAACGGCCGAACCCTCGCCCCGGTGCAGGGACCACGTCCTCGGCACCCACCTCAAGACCGGTGCAATCATGGATGACCCCGGCGCGCGTGCAGCAGCCGGTGTGCCGGATGGCGAGCCCATTGTGGTTATGATCGAACTCGGCGAGCCCGCCACCATCCCCGAGGCGAAGGCTCGGCGCCCTGCATGTGAACTCACGACCTGGCGGCCGTGATCACGGCTGTTGCTTGGCGCGGAGGTCGGCAAACCAGTTGTCGACCTGCACCAGACGAGGGCGATTGGTCACGTCGGGCGCCACCGCATCGAGGTACACGAACCGGCCGTCCCGGAGTACCTCGAACGACTGGTGGTAGCCGATGTAGTTGGTCGGCCGTGCATCGAAGAGCGACGTGACCCCGGTCACATTGAAGGTGGGGGTCGGACTCACCTTGGCCGCCATCATGCGCAGCGCGGGATTGATGAAGAAGATGGTCCGGCCGTCCCGCGCCCAGACCGGCGAGGCCCCGCCGCCATTGGACACCTGCCACTTTCCCGACTCGGCATCGGGAAAGGGTCGCACGTACACCTCGTTGGCCCCCGATTCATTTGAGACATAGGCCACCCACCGTCCATCGGGCGAGAGGGTGGGCTGGATCTCGCCGAAAACGCTCGTTGCCACCGGGAGGACGGTGGTGTCGCCGTCAGTGCGGACGGCGTAGATGTCGCCGTTGCCGCGGGCTCCGTTGTCGGTGCGGACCAGCAGCCAGCGACCATCCGGCGACCAGACGACCTCCTGCAGCGCACGGTCGAATCTGGCGAGGAGGTGGTCGGCACCGCCACCGTCGGCGGCCCTCGCATAGATGTCGCCACCCGCGAGGCTGTCGCGCACGAACGCAACCTGTCGCCCATCCGGCGACCACGCAGGTCGCCGGTCCCGCCCGCTGAAGGTCAGTCGGCTGAACGGTCCCCGGTCGAGCTGTTTGAGCCAGATGTCGAGCCCGGTATTTCCGGTGGTGACGCCGACGGCGACGCGTCGGGCGTCTGGGGAGACCGCGAACGAGTTGAAGTTGCCGCTCCACGTGGAATCGGGCACCGTCACCACCCCGTGCGCATCGGCGAGCTTCAGCGTCGACTCGAGGGTGGTGGCGCCGCCGACAGCGTAGACCAACCGGCCGCTCGGCGACCACGCGAGCAATGGGCGATTCGCCGTCTGTGCCACACCCTGCAGCACCGGAACGGCGACACCTGTCACAGTGAGGCTGGCCAGGTCAAACGGTGCCACGAGGGCCACGCCATCGCGACGCGCGTAGAGGAGCTGCCCAGTCGGCAGGTACCATCCCATCGTGCCGTCGGCCACCACCAGCTTCTGCTGCCCGCTGCGGAAGTCGAGCACGTGCAGGCTCTGGACGACGCAGTTGGAGGCGCACTCCGTGAACAGCACCCCGCGCCCCTCGGGCAGCGCGGTCGGGAGCAGTGCCGCATCGCCGTGCATCGCGCTGTCGGAAAGGGCAACACGGGGATCCGCCCCGCCATCACTGACGCGGCGCAGTCCGAGCAGCGACGCGCCGGTGTACACCAGCGTGCCGTCGTCGAGCCAGGCCAATCCGTAGCCGGTGCCGGCGGAATCGCCGAGCGTGATGCTGGCCCCGCCATCGACCGGCACCTTTCGCACCCGACCGTCGGCCACGTAGGCCAGCCACCGACCGTCCGGAGAGAAGACCGGCGAGCTGGCGTGCTCGGTGCCGGCGAGCGGGGTCGCCTCAAGGGCGTCGCGCCGCTTGATCCAGAGGCGCGACAGTGTGTCGCCGATGAAGACGAGACGCGAGCCGTCGGGCGACAATGCCATCGGCGGTCCGGCCTGTTGGGCGGTCTGGAGTGCCGTGCTGTCGCCCAGGGTGACGTATTGCCGGCTTAACGGCTGCGTGCCGGCCATGCGGGCGGACCACCAGCCCCATGCCCCGAAGGCGATCGCCAGAAGCGCTACCGCACACGCCGCTTGGAAGCGGCGTCGCCATGCCGTGACAGTGCCCGCCGCCGCTCCAGTACGCGCAGCCGTGGTGTTGCGGGAGGAGAATGTCATCCCCCCGCCACCGAGCGCCGCGGCGAACTCTGCCGCCGTCGCAAAGCGATCCGCCGGCAGTTTCTCGAGCGCCCGAAGCACACTGTACTCCACCTGGTCAGGCACGGCCTTGCGCTGCGCCGCGAGCCCGCGAGGTGTTTCGGTGATGAGGCGCGCCACGATCGCTTGCACACTCGGCCCCGTGAACGGCGCCTCGCCCACCAGCATCTCGTAGGTCACGGCACCGAGTGCATAGATGTCGCTGCGCGCGTCGATGGTGCGTTCGCCCATCGCCTGCTCGGGACTCATGTACTGCGGTGTGCCGAGCGAAAGCCCCGTCTGCGTCATCCGCGCACCACCGGCGCTCTGCACGGCGAGCGCGATGCCAAAGTCGGCGACCAGTGCGTGGCCACCCTGCAGCAGGATGTTCTCGGGCTTGATGTCGCGATGGATGACACCGAGGCCGTGCGCGTAGCCCAGGGCATCGGCCACCTCGCGCGCGATCAGCACCGCGTCCTCAACCGGCAGCTGCCGTTCACGCTCGAGACGACTGCGCAACGTCTCACCGGTGACCAATGGCATCACGTAATACAGGATGGCCTGAGGTCCTTCGACTCCGCGGTCCTCCAGACCGCTCCGCTCAGGATGACGCAGGTGCACTGCACCTGAGTCAAGCAATGGCAGGATGTGCGGATGTTGCAGCCGAGCAGTGGTCCGGATCTCGGAAAGGAAGCGTTCGCTGCCGAGTGCCGCACCAAGATCGGGATGCAGAACTTTGATCGCGACATCGCGATCGTGTTTGATGTCGTGGGCGAGGTACACCGTGGCCATGCCGCCCTGGCCGAGCTCACGCTCGAGAGTGTAGCGGTCAGACAATGCGGCGGCGAGGCGGTCGTGGGTGCTCAACGCGGGTCCTGGGTGGCAGGATCAGTTGTCGTGGGGATACACGAAAGCTAGCACCACGCCTAAAAGGTGGGAGGACCAGGCAAGACGACGAACCGCAGCTCGCCCGGCGATCACGGCACAGGGACCTTTCTCGCCAGCGCCTCGAAGGGCCCGTAGCCTTTCAACGCTTCGAATCGGCCCGACGACGACGACCGGATGCTCATTAGTTCGGGGATCCGATCATCGTAGGCCTTCTCCAGCCATTTCATGGCTGCCGGGCGGTCTCCCACTGCAGAGTAGATGTAACTCAGGGTCAGTGACTGGAGACGCGCGTCCGGTGACGCGGCGAGTTGCGTGGCAATTGCGCGCGCCTCGCTGGCACGCCCCAACCCTGCATAGGCCAGCGCCGCCAGATCCTGAAAGTCGTGGGCGCGACTCCACGCCAAGGCGCGGTTGTAGTCGTGGGCGTTCAGGTAGGCCCTGCCGAGCTGGTACTGGGCATCCACGAAGGTCGAATCCGCCCGTAGCAGGCGCTCGAACTCCGCGATGGCCTCCGTATCACGCCCTGCATCGGAGAGTATCGCCCCAAGGCGTGTCCGCATGGTGGGCGACGAATCGAGGGCGACGGCACGGCGCATGTGGGCGATCGCCTGGTCATTGTCGTGCCGTATCTTGTTCACCTGCATCAGCCAGAGATGCGCCGAGGCGTATGTTGGATCGAGGGCGAGCGCATGGTCGAGCTCCCGCTCCGCGGCGTCCAGATCCCAGTCGTAGTATAGGTGGACAAACCCGAGCGTGGCGTGCGCTTCGGCCAGCGTGCTGTCGAGGGCAAGCGCCCGGTTGGCCTCCTCCGTGGACTTCGGGCAGACCTCCTTCGACAGCCGGTAACGGAAGGTTGCCTGGATGCAGTAGGCGTCGGCCAGACCGGCATGTGCCCGGGCGAACATCGGATCGCGGGTGATGGCCTCCTGGAAGAACGCTGCCGCCTTCTCGAACTCGGACGCGCTGCGAAAGCCGAGCGCGTGACGACCCCGCAGATAGAGATCGTAGGCCTCCGGGTCCGTGGTGCCCTGGCGCATGATGGCCTGCCCGCGCTCCGGGAGGAGTTGCGGGGCGATCTTGAGCACGATCCCGCGAGCCACTTCCTCCTGCAACGCAAAGACATCGCTGAACGTCCGGTCGAACCGGTCCGACCACACGCCGAAGCCGGTTGCCACACTGGTCAGGGTGGGGGTGATCCGCAGCGTCGCCCCATTGCGTCGGACGCTGCCCTCGAGCACCGTCGCCACGTGCAGGCTTTCGCCGATCGCACGCGCCCCGAGGCGGCTCCCCTTGAATCGAAGCGTCGAGCTTCGGGCAGCCACGAAAAGGCCCGGCAGCCGTTGCAGGGCCGTCCGCAGTTCGTCGGAGAGACCCTCACTGAAATAGTCGGTGCCCGAGTCGGCACTCACGTTGTCGAAGGCGAGCACGGCGATGGAGCGGATGGTGTCGCCAGGACCGCTGGCGCCGGTGCTGCCCCGGTGCGTCGCGAGCCAGGCGGCCAAGGCGCTGAGGAGGACCACGCCGGCCCAGATACCGATCCACCCCCATTGTCTCGGTCCGGCTGTGGTGGTCGCGCCGGCCAGGGCGGCGACCGGGGTGTCGCCCACCAGCGCCTCACTGAACTGCCGCGCGGTCGGAAATCGGTCGGCAGGCGCTTTGGCGAGCGCGCGCATCACCGCGGCGTCCATCGCAGGTGGCACGCCGTCGCGCAGGACACGCAGCGGCGTGGGCCGCTCGGTCATCAGCTTGGCGATCATCGCCTGCGCCGTGGCGCCGCTCACCGGTGGCTCGTCAGCCAGCATCTCGTAGGTCACGGCGCCGAGCGCGTAGATGTCGCTGCGGGCATCGAGATCGCGGTCGCCGGCCGCTTGTTCGGGGCTCATGTATCTTGGCGTGCCCAGCGAGAGTCCAGTGCCGGTCAACCGTTCGCCGCCGGCCTCGCTCACCGCGAGGGCGATGCCGAAGTCGGTGAGGAAC
>JBDTNH010000048.1:0-18548 GCA_039933845.1 Gemmatimonadota bacterium | reverse complement strand
CGCATCATCGGCAACAACATCGCGTGTCGTTCGGCGAGCCAACTCTCGCGCACCCGAATCTGCTCCGACCAGGGCAACAACCCGGTCGGGGCGTCCGGCGCCTGTCCCCCAACGGTCGAGAGGCCCCCGACCAACAGGAGCGAGACCGCGATCAGCCGCCCGAGCATCACTCGCCTCCGGGACACGGTGTGCCGGCGGTGGTGATCACATCAAACGAGATGGTCGGTGCCTTCGTCTCGAGTCGGATCACATCAACCGGCTGGGTCAACTCCATCGTGACCCCGCAGCCGACGCCCGGCGTGGTGTGGACCGCATGCACCATGACGGTGCCGGCGTTGCTTGTCGCGCGCGTGATCGCCAAGCCGTGGCCACCACTCGATTGGGTCCCGACCGCGACGAGGACCACGACATTCCGGCTGAAATCGATGACTGGCAGGAGCGGTAGCGGCGTCATCCCGCCGTGGATCCGAGTCCAGGCTGCCCGCCATGCCCCGGTCGACCGAATCACGGCGGTCTCCGCGGTGTCGTAGCCGCTCGCATTGGCGAACGGTGCCCACTCCTGGAGTCGATGCACCGCGAGATCGGTGGGCGCCGCCGATGTCGATGGGTGGCCAGCACTCGTCGTGCTGGCACACGCCAACACCCCTGCCAACCACGCGAACCTGAGTCGACGCATCCGGAACCTCGATGTGGGTGAATGCCGAATGATAGCCACACCCCTTGTGGCAGCGGGTAGGGTGGGGTCGATTTCGGATCTGTTGCCCTCAGGCCCCACCGCCCGCTGGAGTCGCCATGCTCGCCAATTGGATCACGCTGTCGCGCTTCCCGCTGCTGCTCACCACGGTCCTCATCCTCTATCATGGAACACCGGTCGTGCGCCTCGCCGGTGTCCTCCTGCTCCTGATCGGGCTGATGCTCGATACCGTCGATGGTGTCGTCGCCCGCGCTAGCGGGACGACCTCGCTGTTCGGCAGTGTGCTCGACATCGCCGCGGACCGCACCTATGAACTGGTCCTCTGGGTCGTATTTGCGGATCTCGGCATGATCCCGATGGTGATCCCGCTCGTGGTCATTGCGCGCACCACCCTCACCGATGCCTTCCGAAGCATCGGGGTGGCAAAAGGGATCGCGCCATTCGACCAGCACCACACGAAACTCGGGCGGTTCCTTGTCGGCTCCCCATTCATGCGGACCGGGTACTCGATCACCAAGGTGGTCACGTTCCTCGGGTTGGCGCTGGTGCAGGCAGTCGCGGGGACATCGTTCGACGGCTGGCGTGGCATCAGGGCCGGGGAAGTGTTGCCCACGGTGCAGGCCGTGGCGTGGGTGGCGTTGGCATTCTGCGTCTTTCGGGGACTGCCTGTTATCATCGGATCATTGCGACGTTATTGGGGCCACATCGAGGAGGCAGCATGAGGGACCGGATGCAGGCACTGGTGGGTGTGGGGTTGATCATGGTCGGCGTGGCGCCGGTCGCCACCGCCCAGCAGGTGGGTCCGGTGTTTCGCGATGGTCAGGCACAGGTCGTTGAGGCCTTTGCCGATTCGACCCGTTGGATCCGCGAACATCTCTGGGTCGAGACCGAGTTCGACACCGATGGCGATGGCAAGCCCGATCGGATGCATGTCGATGTCACGCGGCCGAGCCAGACAAGGGGGGGGGCGCTCAAACTTGCCACCATCTACGAGACCAGCCCCTACTTCGCCGGCACCTCGGGCGCGCGGCAGTATCTCTGGGACGTGCATCAGGAGATCGGCGGCGCGCCGCCGCCTCGGGCCTCGCAGCCGCATGCCGACTTCCAGCCGGATCGAACCCGGATCTCCAACAGTCAGGTCGCGACCTGGGTCCCGCGTGGCTTTGCGGTGGTGCACTCCGAATCGCCCGGCACCGGGCTCTCGCAGGGCTGTCCCACCGTCGGTGGTCCGAACGAGGAACTCGCGCCCAAGGCCGTGATCGACTGGTTGAACGGACGCGCGAGGGGTTACACCGCGCCGGTCGGGGGGACCGAGGTTCGGGCCGACTGGTCGACCGGCAAGGTCGGCATGACGGGAACCTCGTACAACGGCACCTTGCCGCTGGCCGCCGCCACCACCGGCGTCAAGGGTCTCGAGGCGATCATCCCCATATCACCCAACACCTCCTACTGGCACTACTACCGCTCCAACGGACTGGTGCGTCATCCGGGCGGCTGGCTGGGCGAGGATATCGACTTCCTCTTCGACTTCATCCATAGTGGGTCGCCGACCACTCGTGACTACTGTGACCGTGTCGTGCGCGAGGGCGAGATGCACGCCGGCCAGGATCGGGTGAGTGGCGACTGGAATGCGTTCTGGGCCGGTCGCGACTACTGGCTCAAGCTCGATGAGGTGCATGCCGCCACGCTGATGGCCCACGGCTTCAATGATTGGAACGTGATGCCGCTCCACAGCACCCACGTGTACAAGGCGCTCGAGGCCCGAGGCGTGCCGGTCCGCGCCTACTTCCATCAGGGTGGTCACGGCGGCCCACCGCCGCTGGAGATGCAGAATCGCTGGTTCAGTCGCTGGCTCTACGGTGTGCAGAACGGGGTCGAGTCGGAGCCGAAGGCGATGATCGTCCGCGAAGATGCCGACCGCGAGCAGCCGACCGGCTACGCCGACTGGCCCAATCCTGGCGCGGCACCGGTCGCCGTCCATCCGGCACCAGGCGGCACCACGCTCGGCGGACTCGGGCTCGCCGTGGCAGCACGGGGGGGGGAGGAATCCCTGGTGGACCAGAACGCCCTCACCGCGCGCGAGTTGGCCTCGTCACCCGCGAGTGACCACAGGCTGATCTACGCGACGGCTTCACTCGCGGCGCCGCTCCATCTCTCCGGCACCACGCACGTGACCGTGCGCATGAGCGCCAACGTCCCGGCGGTCAACCTGTCGGTCTATCTCGTCGCGCTGCCGTGGACCGAGGCACCCCGTCGGCAACCGGACTTCTCGCTCATCACCCGTGGTTGGGCAGATCTCCGGAATCGCGCGTCGATGAGCAGCGAACAGCCACTCGTGCCGGGTGAGTTCGTGGAGATGTCGTTCGATCTCCAGCCCGATGACCAGATCATTCCGGCCGGCAAGCAGCTGGGCGTGATGATCTTCTCGACCGATCCGGAGTTCACCCTCTCGCCACGCGAAGGGTCGCGCTTGACCCTCGATCTCGCGGGGACGGTGATCACGCTGCCGGTGGTTGGCGGCATCGACGCCGCGCGGCAGGCGGGGATTCGCTAGCAACCAGGGGCGGGTGAGTTGTGTCATCACGTGGTCACCGCCACGCCACGGACACCTCACCTGACTGTCATCGTCCTGCCACCAAGTTGGGTCGCTGGCGCCATCACCACCACCGATCGTTGAACGGCAGTACCTCACGCCGTCACGAAAGGTGGTGCACGATGTTCGAGCTTCTCGTTGCCTCCGTCGTTCCGCCCCGTCGATCACCGTCCCAGGTGCTCGGCGCCACTCTCGTCCATGCCGTGTTGCTGCTGGTCGCGGTGATGGTCACGCGCGGCGCGGCGCTGGCCGGCCCGGCCCCCGATCCGGAGCGCTTCCCGCCTGACGTGTATATCAACCATGTGACACCCGCACCGCTGACCAGGGCGCCGAGTGGCGCGCGATCGGTGTCAGCTCCGCGTCTCGTGCTCCCCTCGCGTGTGCCGCTCCCGGGGCTCGACCTCATGCGAGTGGCAACGCACCTCCCGCCGACCGATTTCGACCCCTCGACCTATGCGGGTGCCACGACACCGATCCTGAGCGACCTCACCGGCGAGGTCGGTTCACCGGCTGGTGTGACGACCGTGCCTCGGAATGATGAGGTCGATCAGCCTGCCCGGCGCGTTTTCGTCGTCGAACCCGTGTACCCATCCGCGCTTCGGGCCGCCGGGATCGAGGGCACGGTGAGGCTTTCGTTCATCATCGACACGCTCGGCGGCGTTGAGGCTGGATCAGTGACGGTCCTTGCCGCCAGTCATCCCGGCTTTGTGGCTTCGGCGAGTGCTGCCGTTCGAGCCCAGCGATTCATCCCGGCCGAGCGGCGGGGAAGGGTTGTCCGGACTCTGGCCGAGCAGACGGTGCGCTTCGCGCTCGGAGATCGGTCGCGGAGCGCGCAACCCTGACCGCGTAGGACGCGTATCAGGTGGTGCCCCTGAATACCCCGACCAGGAATATCCCGTGAACCGGATCGTTGCATCGTTCGCCACCACTGCCGCCTTGCTCCTCACGATCGCAGCGACGGTCATGGCTCAGGGGCCAAGTCCCGAGGTCACGGCCGCCTTCTCCGGAACCTGGCAGCTTGACCGCGAGCGCAGTGAGCCGTTGCCGCCCGTGGCCCGGAGTCTGGTCGGACCGACGCAACTTGTGCCCCGTGAGGTGACCACGACCGATACGATCTCCGGTAGCGGAGCGCCGCCGACCAGCGGCGGTGGCAGGCGCGGTGGCGGTGGCGGTGGCGGTGGCGGTGGAGTTGGTGCGGCCCCGCCGCTGGCCGCAACCGCGGGTCGACCACGTGGTGGCCGAGGCGGTGCGATGGGTCGCTATCTGGCGGAGATGGCCACCGAATTGGCGCCACCACCCACGCTCGTGATCACCGTCTCGGACACCGAAGTGGTGCTGGCCAACACCGCCGGCGCCGAGATCCGTTGGGCCAGTGATGGCAAGGTCCATCAGGAAGCCCAGATGGATGGCACGATGCTCGAACAGTCGGCCATCTGGAAGGGCGACAAGATCGAGCTCCACAACGCGGTCCACGGGTCGCTCGATCTCAAGCGTGAACTCCGGCTCATCGACAAGGGGGCGGCCCTCGAAATCAAGATCGAGCTCAGCGGCACGTCGATGCAGAAGAAGGTCATCCGGAAGGTGATCTACACTCGGTGAGGGCTGGTGGGAGCCGGGGCACTCGCCTCGACTTCCGTTCGGCTCAGCGTCCGATTATTGTATACAATATGCAATCCGTCGACCGGCGCACCCTTACTGATGTCACGACCGAGGCACTTCGCGATCGGATCCTCCGGGGTGAGCTGTCGGCCGGCGAGCCGCTCCGTCAGGTGGCGCTCGCGGCGGAGCTCGGGGTCAGCCGGATCCCGCTCCGCGAAGCCTTCCAACGACTCGAAGCGGAAGGCTTGGTCTCCCTGCTGCCGCATCGGGGGGCCGTGGTGGCCGCGCTTCCTACCCATGACATGCCGGAGCTGTTCAGCCTTCGCGCCTTGATCGAGGGGGACACATTTGCCGCTGCGATGACGCGGGTCACGCGTGCCGACGTTGCCCTTGCCGGGCGCGCACGACTCGCCTTCGAGGCCGCGGTCTCCCGGGGCGACCATGGCTATCTCGGCGAAGCAAACTTGCAGTATCATCTCGCGCTCTATGCTCCGGCGCATCGGCCGCGCACCCTCGACGTGATCAGCCGATTGCACCAGCAGTGTGATCGCCTGCTCCGGCTTCAGCTGGCGCTGACCCACGGTGGCGATCAAGCTGTCCAGGAGCATCGCGCGCTCCAGATGGCGTGGGAGGCCGGCGATGCCGCACACGGCGTCCAACTCCTCTGCACCCACATTGAGGGTGCGGGAGATCGGCTTGCGCGCGCACTCGCCACTTCTCGACACGAGGAACACTCATGATCACAACGGCAACCCATCTGATTGGCGGGAACGCGCTGCCAGGCACCGGCCCAGCGGCCGCCCGAATGAATCCCTCCGATCGGCGCGAGGTGGTCGCGGAGTTCCGGATCGCGACCGCGGCCGAAGTCGATGCCGCGGTCGGTGCGGCCGTCGGTGCAGCGCGCAGTTGGCGGCACCAGACCGGCCCGGCGCGCGCCGCTGCACTCCACGCCCTGGGTGAGGCGATCGCCGCGCGCCAGGATGCGTTCGCCACGCTGATCGCCCGCGAAGTCGGCAAGCCGATCGTCGAGGCGCGCGGAGAGGTCGGGCGGGCCGTGGTCATCTGTCGCTATTACGCCGGCGAGGCCGTGCGCGAGATCGGCGAGGTGATCCCGGCCGGCTCACCGAACACCACACAGTTCACGCTGCGCGATCCGCTCGGCGCGGTCGCCCTCATCACACCGTGGAATTTCCCGCTCGCCATCCCGATCTGGAAGGCGGCCCCAGCGCTGGCCTTTGGGAACACCGTGGTGCTCAAGCCCAGTGAACTCTCGCCGGCCGTGGCCGACCTGCTCGCGGCGGCGATCCGCGAGGCCGGTTTGCCGGCTGGCGTGTTCAATATTGTGCAGGGTGACGGCACCACCGGAGCAGCGCTCATCGAGCACGACGGCATCCGGGGAGTGTCGTTCACCGGCTCCGCGAAGGTCGGTGCGCTGGTCCAGGGTACCGCGGCCCGACGAAACATCCGGTGTCAGACGGAGATGGGTGGCAAGAATGTCGTGATCGTCGCGGCCGATGCGGATCTCGAGCACGCAGCCCAGCTCACCGCCGCGGGGGCATTTCGGTTCGCGGGACAGAAGTGCACCGCCACATCGCGTGTCGTCGTGCAGCGCGAGGTGGCCGATGCGTTCCTCGGCAAGCTCGCCCAGGCGACCGACCAGCTCGTGATCGGTGCGGTGACCGAGGCCACGACGACGATCGGCCCGATGGTCTCGGCGAGCGCGTTGGCCAAGGTCCAGGCCGCGCTCTCCGCCGCATCCAGTGCACCGGTGCACCGCCGGGACATACCGGCGGGCGAGCCGTGGCAGCACGGGGAGTGGCTGCCGCCCATGACCTATCGACTCGCCGATGCCACCGACCCTCTCGCACGCGATGAACTCTTCGCACCCGTGCTCGCCGTGCTCGAGGCCGACGACATCGACGAGGCGCTGGCGCTGGCGAACGACACGCGGTACGGGCTGTCGGCGTCACTCTTCACGCGCGACCTCGCGCGAGCGTTCCACTATGTGCGCGAGATCGAGGTCGGGCTCGTGCGCGTCAACGGCGACACCACGGGTGTCGATCCGCATGCACCGTTCGGCGGGGTGAAGGGCTCGAGCAGTGGCAGTCGAGAGCAGGGTCGCGCGGCGCGCGACTTCTACACCGAAATCCGTACGATCCAGATTCACGCCTGAGAGGAATCCAATGAGCCGAGAGATGTGGCAGGGTGTTTTCCCTGCGATCACGACCCCGTTTGGCCCCGATGGGGCTGTCGATCACGAGTTCCTGGGCGACCATGCCCGTCGGATGGCCGCCGCCGGGTCGAAGGGCATCGTCGCCCTCGGTTCCCTGGGTGAGGGCGCGACGCTCACGGTCGATGAGAAAGTCGACGTGCTGCGCACCCTCGTGAAGGCCGTCGGCGACCGGGTGCCGGTGGTGGCCGGGATCGCCGCGCTGTCGACCGAGGAGGCGGTGACCCTCGCCCGCGCGGCGGCAACGGTCGGTTGTCGTGGCCTCATGGTGTTGCCTCCCTACGTCTATCTCGGCGATTGGGCCGAGACGCGCGCCCACGTCGGAGCGATCGTCGGCGCCACCGACCTCTCCTGCATGCTGTACAACAATCCCATCGCCTACGGGACGGACTTCCTTCCCGAACAGATCCGGGAACTTGCCGATGCCCATCCGCAGCTGCACGCGGTGAAGGACTCGAGCGGGAACGTGCGCCGATTCACGGCGATACGTGCCCTGCTCGGCGATCGCCTGGCGCTCTTCGTGGGACTCGACGATGCGCTGGTGGAGGGCGTCGCCGCCGGTGCCACGGGATGGGTCGCGGGACTGGTCAATGCGCTCCCCGAGGAATCCGTGCTGCTGTTCGAGCACGCTCGGGCCGGTCGCGAGGCGGAGGCACGCGCCCTCTACGAGTGGTTCCTGCCGCTGCTGCGGCTCGACACCGTCCCCAAGTTCGTGCAGCTCATCAAGTTGGTGCAGCAGCACTGTGACCTCGGAACCGAGCGAGTGCGAGCGCCGCGGCTGGCGCTCATCGGCACCGAGCGCGAGGTCGTCATCAGTGTGATCCGTGAGCGCCTGGCCAACCGACCGCACCGACTGTGAGCACCGGCCCCAGCGGACCGATCGAGGTCGTCGACTCTCACACCGAGGGGGAGCCGACCCGCGTCGTGGTGCGTGGTTGGCCGGAACCAGCGGGCGCGTCAGTGCTCGCGCGTCGCGAGACGATGCGGGAGCATCACGACGCGTATCGACGCGCCGTGGTGCTCGAACCTCGCGGGCATGATGCGATCGTGGGGGCGCTGCTCGTCCCGCCCGATCGTCCCGAGGCGGTCACGGGCGTCGTCTTCTTCAACGATGCGTCGTGGCTCGGCATGTGTGGTCACGGTACGATCGGGGTCGTACGCACCCTGCAGCACTTGGGACGTGTGACACCTGGCCCGGTCGAGCTCGACACGCCGGTCGGTCCGGTGGGCGCCATTCTGCACGACGATGGCTCGGTGACCGTCCGCAATGTTCCCTCCTACCTGCAGCAGGCGGGTGTGGTGATTGAGGTGCCCGGTATCGGTCCCGTGATCGGTGATGTCGCCTGGGGCGGCAACTGGTTTTTCCTGGCATCCGTGGCGGCTCCCATGCCGGAGTTGCGCTACACCGCACGCGCCGAGTTGCTCCAGGTCGCCATCCGGATCCGGGCGGCGCTTCGCGCAGCGGGCGTGACCGGGGCCGACGGGGCGGAGATCGATCACATCGAACTATTCGGGCCTCCCGAGACCCCGGGTGCGGACTCCCGGAGCTTCGTACTCTGTCCCGGTGCGGCCTACGATCGATCACCGTGCGGGACGGGGACCTCCGCGAAACTTGCTGTCCTGCACGCGCAGGGTCGGCTCGAGATCGATGCGAAGTGGACGCAGGAGAGCATCATCGGCTCGCGGTTCACCGGCTGGCTGGCCGAAGTGGGCGGCACGGTCCTGCCGCACATCCGTGGTCGGGCCTGGATCACCGGGACCGGCGTGCTGCAATTCGACCCGTCCGATCCCTTCCGGACCGGACTCGGGTGACGACGCCCGATGTGCTGGTAGTGGGGGGGGGAGTTGTCGGCCTCGCCACCGCGCGCGAGCTGCGCCTGGCCGGCTGCACCGTGGCGATGGTCGAAGCCGAGTTCGCCGGGGCGGGGAGCACCGGCGCGGCGATGGGGCATGTGGTGGTGATGGACGACACGCCGGCCCAGGTCACCTTCTGTCGGGACTCGCGCGCGCGCTGGATTGCCTGGTTCGATGGGGGGGGGATGCCCTCGACGGCGGAGCATGATCCCTGTGGGACGCTCTGGCTCGCCGCGACCGACCGCGAGTGGGCGGCGGCCGGTCAGAAGGTGCGCACGTTGCAGCAGGCCGGGATCCGTGCGGAGTTGCTCGATGCCGAGGCCCTGGCCGCGGCGGAACCCGCTCTCAAACGTGGCCTGGTGGGCGCGATGCGGGTACCGGACGATTTGGTCTGCTACCCGCCGGCGATCGCGCGCGCGCTCGCCGAGGAGCTGGTGGGCATGGGGGTGCGCTGGATCGACCGCCGCGTGGTGGGGCTCGAACCGGGCGCCGCACGGCTCAACGATGGCACCCGGCTGGGCGCAGGATCGATCGTGCTCGCGGCCGGTGCCCAGACGGCCGCGTTGGTGCCTGGGCTGCCCCTCGTGCCACGACGGGGACATCTGGTGATCACCGACCGCACGCCGCTGCGTGTCCACCACCAGCTCGTCGAACTCGGCTATCTCGACTCGGCGCACAGCCTGGGTGGCACCTCGATCGCGTTCAACGTCCAACCGCGGCGGACCGGGCAGTTGCTGGTCGGATCCTCGCGTGAACTGGTCGGATTCGATCCCGTCATCAATCACGATCTGGTCGGGCGCATGCTTTCCCGCGCCGTTGATTTTGTCCCGGGCCTCGCCCGGGTTCCCGCGTCGAGGACCTGGATCGGGTTTCGTCCCGCGACGCCCGATGCCTTGCCCTTGATCGGCCCGTGGCCCGCCCTCCCTGGGACATGGATTGCCACGGGTCACGAGGGACTTGGTATCACGATGGCGCCCACGACGGCGGCACTCATCCGAGCAGGCATCACGGGCAGCCGTCCGCCGATCGATCCCACGCCGTACCTGCCTGATCGGATCATGCCCGCGCAGGATCACGCCGCATGATCGATGTCGTGATCCTCGTGAATGGCGTACCGCGTCGGGTGCCGGGTGACATCAGTCTCGCCGCGGCACTCTGGCGACTGGACCAGGTCACCTTTCGGCAAGACACGAGTGGCGCGCCGCGCGCGCCGCTCTGCGCCATTGGCGTCTGCTACGAATGTCGGGTGACGGTCGACGGGGTGACGGGGCTGCGCGCCTGCCTCGTGCAGGTCCGCGAGGGCCTTGCGGTGGAGGTGGCGCATGACTGAATCGCGACGGCTCGACCTCGTCGTGGTTGGCGGGGGGCCGGCAGGCCTGGCTGCCGCCGAAGCGGCGGCGGGTCATGGCAGGCAGGTGCTCCTCGTTGATCAGGCGCCTCGCCTTGGTGGCCAGATCTGGCGGCATCGCGACGGCGACCCCTTGCCTCGTGTGGCGCGCGACTTGATGCGCGCCGCCCGGCCCCCGCGTGTCTCACTCGCACTCGGTGCGTCGGTGGTCGATGCGCCGTCTCCGGATCGACTGGTGGTCGACTTCGGTGGACGCGTGGCGACCGTGGACACTAATGCGGTGGTGCTCGCGACCGGCGCGATGGAGCGGTTCCTGCCGTTCCCCGGATGGACCCTCCCTGGCGTCGTCGGTGTCGGCGCCTTGCAAGCACTGCTCAAGTCGGGCACACCTATCGCCGGGGCACGGGTGGTGATTGCGGGAACCGGACCGCTCATCTGGCCTGTCGCCGAGGCGGTGGTCCGGGCCGGTGGCGTCCTCGAGTTGATCGCCGAACAGGCCGGGTTCAGTGCGGTCGTGGGATTCGGGGCAGGGCTCCTCGCTCGACCTGGTTTGATCGGTCGCGCCATTGGCTATCGGCGGGCGACGTGGCGCACGCCCTTCCGTACCGGGAGGTGGCCCCTGCGAGCCGAGGGGGGGGGGAGACTCCAGACCGTGATCATGGGTGGCGGTGGAGCGCGTGAGGTCCGAATCGACGCGGACTGGCTCGCCACGGCTGCGGGGTTGATCCCGCGCACCGATCTCGGCCGGCTCTTGGGGTGTCGGCTCGATGGTGATGCGCTCGCGGTCGATGCCGCGCAGGCCACCTCAGTGCCGGGCGTCTGGGCTGCCGGGGAGTGCACAGGCGTCTCCGGCGATGACGGCGCACGCATCGAGGGCACCATCGCCGGCTTGGCTGCCATCGGGATCACCGAACTGCCCGCGACGCTCCTGCGTCGACGCACCCGGACACGTAACTTCGGGGTCCGCCTTGCGCGGACCTTTGCGCCGCGTGCCGAGCTCCGGGATCGCGTGGAGGACTCGACCATGGTGTGTCGCTGCGAGGACGTGCGGGCCGGTGCACTCGACCCGGCCTGGGAGTTCCGACAAGCCAAGCTCTGGACCCGAATCGGCATGGGCGCGTGCCAGGCGCGCGTGTGCGGGAGCGCCTGCAGCTTCCTCTACGGCTGGGATGCCAACACGGTTCGGCCGCCGCTTGAGCAACCCCAACTTGGTGGGTGGGCTCGGGCCATCATGGCGTCGCCTACCCGGGATGAACCGCCAGACCCGCACGCTCCGCCAAAGAAGTGAGCTCTGCGGCATCGTCCGCACCGATGCCCCGCGCCAGGTCTTCTCCCAACTCCTCCCAGACTCGCTTCACGGCCGCCTCCAGCAGTCGTGAGCGCGGCGTGGGGTGGATGCGCATGCACCGGGCATCGTCGGGATCGCGCCGCCGCTCCAGCAACCCCACACGCTCCAATCGAGCCACCATCCGTGTGACGGTTGGTGACTCGATCCCAAGCCGATGGGCCAGGCTCGACTGATTGAGACCCGGCTCACGCCAGACTTCGAGCAACAGGGCGTCCTGGCCCGGATGCAGGCCATGTGGTTGCAAGAGCTCACCCTGGCGCGCGCGGACCGTGCGCCCCAGCGACACCAACGCCGCGGTCAACCTGTGGGTCTCGGTCATGCTCGACTCCCCGCTACTCGTTTCTCGCTTCTCGCTTCTCGCTTCTCGTTTCTCGCTTCTCGCTTCTCGCTTCTCGCTTCTCGTTTCTCGTCACTGGTCGATCGGCAGTGCCTGAATGACCAGGAATGCGGTGATGCCGATCACCAGAAGTCCGACGGTCACTTCGGCCAGGACGGCGCGGCGAAGTTGGGATGGCCCCGCGGGCATCCCGCGTGCGACTCGGGGCGTGATGACGCGCCAATTGTATCCGCCGAGCGCCAACATGATGGCGATCAATCCGAGCTTGATCAGCAGGAGCACACCCCACGTACTGGCAGGAAGGTCGATCAGCCGGGCGGTGTAGTTCCATGTCATCAGCAGTCCACTCACCACTATCAGCCCCACGCCGAGTCGCGCGAAGCGCGAGAAACGGTGCAGCACGTCGGTCAGCAGCGGCGTCGCGTCGTGGCTCCGCAGGTTCGGGAGCACGGTGAGGGCCATGACCGCCAGCGTGCCAAACCAGAGTCCCGCACCGAGCAGGTGGGTCGCATGAATGATTCGGCCGAGCACGACCGGATGGAAGATCGCGTCGGCGCCATGGCCGATCCCCGCCTCGGCGAGCACGATCAACGAGGTTGTGATGATGAGCGCGGTCCGTTGCGCCGGCTTGCCGGCAAGCAACCACATCAGCGCCAGTGTTGCGAATGCCGCCGACGCCTCGACCATCCACCCCTTCCCCCAGCTCCCGGTCGTGAGCACGATCCGCATCAGTTCCGTATCCACCGGCACCCCCGGATCCGCGAAGGCGAGCACCTGCACCATGCCACGGATCAGGACCAGCATCAGCAGGAACCAGGCTAGCAGGGAGGGGAATCGTATCATCCATCCCCGAATGACGCCGCGTTCGGCCGACTCGGTACCGGAATCGTCACGAAAGAGTCCCATCACGACCACCACGCCGATGAGCAGGACGATGGTGAGCAGGATCAAGCCACCGATGACAGGCGCGAGCAGGCGATCGAGGATGGCGGACATGTCGGCGCGGCGTTCCGGGTTGGTGTGAACGAGCCCTGACAATAGTATGCTTTGGTGGTTCGGAACCTCAAACTTTGTGGGCCTCACGTGTCACGACCGCTTCGGATCCTCGCCGTTGTCCTCGGCCTGCCAACTACCGCGATGGCATGCCAGGCTCGCACGCCACCGGTGCAACTCGTGGTGCACCTCTCGGTCGACCAGATGCGACCCGACTACCTGAGTCGCTGGCAGTCCGAGTTCACGGGCGGACTCGCCCGCCTGTTGCGTGGCGGTGTCGTGTACCTCGCGGCCGAGCAGGCGCATGCGGTGACGCTCACTGCGCCGGGCCATGCCTCCATGATGTCCGGTCGCTGGCCGTACAGCACGGGCATCATCACGAACGAACTCGGGGTGCCCGACACGGCATCGCCGTTGATCGGCACCAACGGCATCGGTGCCTCGCCGTACCGGTTCCAGGGGACCACGCTGTACGACTGGATGCGTGCGAAGGACTCCACTGTGCGCGCCCTCTCCGTCTCCCGAAAGGATCGTGGGGCCATCCTGCCGGTGGGTCGCGCGTCGCAGTCGGTGTTCTGGTATAGCAACGGGATGTTCACCACCTCGCGGTGGTATGGCACCAAGCTGCCGGATTGGTTGATGGCGTGGAACGCCCAGCACCCGATCGACAGGGTTCGCGGCACTGTCTGGACGCCGCTCCCAGGCACCGCCTACCCCGAGGTCGACAATCGACCGTTCGAGGCGGGTGGTCGTAATAACACGTTTCCGCACCAGATTCCCGTCGAGGCCATGGACGCCGCCCGCGCGGTGATGGACTTCCCGGTGATGGATTCCCTCACACTCGACGTCGCCTGGCGTGGCCTCCGCGCGATGAGGCTCGGGCAGGAGGGACATCCCGATTTTCTGGCGGTGTCGCTCTCGACGACCGACGAGATCGGGCACCGCTACGGACCGGGGTCGCTCGAGATGCACGACCAGATTCGCCGCCTCGATCTCCTGCTCGGTCAATTCCTCGATTCACTCGCGACGGTGGTGCCACTCGATCGGACGGTGATCTCGCTGACGGCCGATCACGGTGTCACCGACTATCCGGAGGCTGGAACCGGCGGCCGGTTGCCGCTGAGCGCCGACGTGCGGACACTCAGGCAGTGGGCGATGTCACGCTGGTCGCTCAATGCCGCGATCAGCGAGGAAGGCGGCCTGATCCTCGCGGACACCACGGCGCTTGCCAATCGTGGTGTGTCGATCGATTCCCTGTCCCGCGCCCTGGCCGCCTCGTTCCGTGGTCGCCCCGGGGTCCGCGACGTCCTGACACCGGCAACGCTCCAGAGCCGTCGTGATCCCGAAGCGGTGCTCTGGCATCGTGAGATCATGCCGGGCATCGGCTGGCTGGTGGCCGTCGCGTCGGAGCCGGGGTGGGTCTATGGCAGCGGGACGACGTCCACCTCGCACGGGTCGAGCAATATCCTTGATCGGCGCGTGCCCGTCATCATTCTGGCCCCCCGGGTCCCACCCCGTCGCGTCATCCGTACCATCGGCGTGGTCGATATCGCTCCGACCCTTGCCGCGCTCATCGGTGTCCGCCCGACCGAACCGCTCGATGGGCGGGTGCTCCCTGAAGTCGTCTCCCCTCGGAGGTAGTTGCCATGCGTCGCCTGTTGCTCTCGATCCTTGCCTGTGTCCCCACGCTCCTCACCGCTCAGGGGGGGGAAGACGCCGCGCTGCGCCATGCGCGCGCACTGCTCGGCAGTCGTCCGATCATCGATGGCCACAATGACCTGCCGTGGGAGATCCGCATCAATCCGATCTCGAAGATGGATGTGGCCAAGTATCCGCTTCGCACCACGGCACCTGGCCAGACTGACTTCGCACGACTCAAGACCGGCGGCGTCGGTACGCAATTCTGGTCGGTCTACATCCCCGGTGAATTCCCGGATTCCGGCTACGCCCGCATGCAACTCGAGCAGATCGACATCGCCCGGCGGATGATCGCGATGTACCCGGACCAGCTCGAACTGGCGGGCTCGGCCGATGACATCGTCCGGATCCGGAAGAGCGGCAAGGTCGCCTCGCTGCTCGGGATGGAGGGTGGCCACGCGATCGAGAACTCGCTCGGGGCACTCCGAATGTACTACGCGCTCGGTGCGCGCTACATGACGCTGACCCACAACGTCACGCTGGATTGGGCCGAGGCCGCACTGGATGCGCCGACCCACGGTGGATTGACCGATTTTGGGCGTGAGGTGGTCCACGAGATGAATCGCCTCGGGATGATCGTCGACCTGAGCCATGTGTCGCCCGGCACCATGTCCGATGCTCTCGATGCCACCAGTGCGCCGGTGATGTTCTCGCACTCCTCCGCGCGCGCGGTTACCGATGTGCCGCGCAACGTCCCCGACTCGATCCTCCGGCGACTCAACCAGAACGGCGGCGTGGTGATGGTCACCTTCGTCGGCAGTTTCATCAACAACGCGATGAAGGACTGGGGTGAACAGGCTGATTCGGTCGGCAAGGCGATCCAGGCCGGGCCGGGCGACGCCGCGAGCCACCGCGCGGCCTTCAGTGCATGGCGGCAGGCGCATCCCCAGCCGCATGCCAGCGTGGCCGATGTCGCCGATCATGTCGAACACATCCGCAATGTCGCCGGGGTCGATCACGTCGGACTCGGAGGCGACTACGATGGCACGGATGGCCTGCCCGACGGCATGGAAGACGTGAGCGGCTTCCCGGTGCTCTTTGCCGAACTGATTCGGCGCGGATGGAGCGATGCCGACCTGCTCAAACTGGCCGGCGGCAACATGCTCAGGGTGCTGCGGGAGGTCGAGCTGGCCCGGGATCGCCTCGCCGTTTGACCACCAGCCATCCAAAGGTGAGGATCGCCAGCGCGATCCCGAACCATTGGACGGCGTAGGAGAGATGCGGCCCTTCAGCGAGGGACGGTGGCTCGATGGTGGGGACGCCACCAAGGACGGTGTCCGGTGACACGAGCAGGACCAGGATTGGCAGTGAACCGGGGAGCCGCTCGGCGAGGAGGCTGGCATCGGGACGCTGCCAAGTTGTGTCCGATTGGATGCCCAACGGCTGGCCGGCGTTCGTCGTGACCGGGTTCTCGAGCGCCAGGCCGTCGATCGTCACCCTGCCCGGGGCAAATGCGGGCAGGGGCAGCTTGGGGCGCACACCATCGGCGGCGTTGACGAACCCGCGCAGCACCCACGCCGGATGGAGGCTGCCCTCGACCACGAACGGCGTGAGCACGTACACGCCGGGCGCATCGCGGAAGGAGCGATTGCGCAGGATGATCGTGGCCGGCCCGTCAAAGCGCCCCGTCGCCGTGATGCGGCGGCCGATGAGGAGGGAATCTGTGATCGACGGATCTGCGAGGTCGATCGGCGGAAGGTCTCGGGCCGCGAGCAACGTCGTGTTGGTTGCGCGACGCTCCGACAGCCGGTTGAGCTGCCAGATGCCAAGGCGCACTGCCACCGCGGCGAGCAGTCCCACGAGGGCGAGCGTCGCCCGGTGTCGAAAATCAGACATTTCCGGTCCCCATTCCGACAATTGGGTCCATTCCAGGACACCTCGAAACGACCTAAAGTGTTGCCAGTGTGCAAGATAGCATTGTGGTACGCGTCCTGCTTAAGGAAGAGACTGGGAGCAGCGTCTCACTCCCACCGTGTTCACCGAATTCACCTCGTACCCTCAGGGGACATGACCATGCGTCAATCACTCTCATGCATCAGCGTTGTGGCGCTCACCGCCCTGATTGCGCTTCCCGTCGCCGGTCAAGGTCGTCGTGACCGCGACCGCGGGATCGTGGAGATCGCGCCCGCAGGCGCCCGCGGCGGCTTCTACATCGGTGGCGGCTTCGGGGCCGGCCGCGAATCGTACAAGTTCGCCGACGAGACCAACTACACCGAACCCCTTACCAAGCCGACCCTTACCCTCCGCCTCGGCGGTACCCCGGACCCCTATGTTCGATTGGGCGGCGAGCTCTTCGCCTGGGGCAACGAGGAGATCGACCGCACCGAATTCTTCTCCACGATGCTCGGCACCGTCCAGTTCTACCCGATCAAGGATGGTGGACTCTGGCTCAAGGGCGGGGCAGGCCTCGCATTCAGCGGGCAGGACTTTGTCGATCCGCAGTTCCTCGACGCGACCGAAACCGGGTTTGGCTGGAGCGTTGGCGTCGGCTACGATGCGCAGCTCTCCCGCGCCATCGGCATCGGGCCGTCGGTGGAATTCTATCAGGGGAGCTTCACCAAGCGCGACGAAGCGACGCTGACCGAGCGAGTGCTCAACATTGGCGTCCAGGTCACGTTCCAGACTGGTGGCCGTCGCCGTTGACCACTCGGGGCGGGGCGGGTATGTTTTCGCCCGCCACGCCCTGGTGGTGAAACTGGTAGACACGCTATCTTGAGGGGGTAGTGCCGAAAGGCGTCGCGGTTCGAATCCGCGCCAGGGCATCGATGTACAGCAGGCCCCGCTTCTCGCCACTGTAGCTCAGCGGTAGAGCACTCGATTCGTAATCGAGCGGTCGTCAGTTCGATCCTGACCAGTGGCTCTCGCTGAGCCCGAAGCGCCCGACCCCCACGCGGAGTCGGGCGCTTCCTGCGTTAGGGAGCGCCATCTCGTTTGATCGTGACCCCTTCACCGCGCTACGTTGCGGGGCTCCCCGTGTCCCGCGCTCCCCTCTCCCACCAGGCCATAACGATGCGACTCCGTCACTCCCCGTTGCTCCTCCTCGCGATCCTCCCAGCCACATTGCCTGCGCAACGTCCCGATCAGACTGGTGATTCCGCCAAGGCCGCGAAGATCACCACGCCGCCAACGGTCCATCGAGAGACCCACCATACCGCGACGATCGGCGGCAAGCAGGTGAGCTACGACGCCACGGTGGGCAGCATCATCCTGCGCAACGCCAAGGACGAGCCGATCGGTGAACTCGTGTACACGGCGTACACACGGACCGGTGCCGGAGCCGGCACCAACCGTCCGCTGATGTTTGCCTACAACGGTGGCCCCGGCTCCTCGTCGGTGTGGGTGCATATGGGACTCCTCGGGCCGCGTCGGGTCGACATTCCCGATGCCGAACACGCGCCGCCGCCACCGTATCATCTGGTCGACAATGAATACAGCATGCTCGACGTCGCGGACCTGGTCTTCATCGACCCGATCGGCACCGGCTACTCCAAACCGATCGCCCCGGGCAAAGGCACCGACTTCTGGGGCGTCGATCAGGATGCCTCGACGCTCGCACAGTTCGTCAGTCGGTACCTGAGCGAGACGGGTCGCTGGAATTCGCCGCGTTACCTGATGGGCGAGAGCTACGGCACCACCCGCTCGGCCGTGCTCGGCTCGGTCCTCCAGGATCGCTACAGCATCGATCTCAATGGGATCGTGCTGCTCTCTTCCGTGCTCGATTTCCAGACCATCACCTTCAATGCCGGCAACGACATGCCGTACGTGATGTATCTGCCGAGCTATGCGGCCGTCGCGTGGTACCACAAGGCGCTGGCGACTCGCCCCGTTGCACTGCGTCCCTTCCTGCACGAGGT
>JBDTNH010000047.1:0-18682 GCA_039933845.1 Gemmatimonadota bacterium | reverse complement strand
TAGGTACGAAATCTACGCTACCCGAAGTGCCTCGTCGAACTGGGGTACAGAGCAATAGTGCAAGTAGCAAACGACGCGGAGTGATCGGCATCGAAGAACCTCGAGTCAGTTTTGGGTGTCAAACCCGGTACCCACACTTGCCTGTTTGCAGGATGGCTAATACTGGATTCTCGCCTCGAGGCTGTCAAGTGCCGTGTTCGGTGCCGCACGGCGATCCGTCAGGCCGTCACCGCCAGCGGCAGCGCGCTCCTCGTCCGACCGATTGGTCGCCCCTCCTCGTGGCTCGGCCCCGAGGCCACCGGGGCGCTCCGGCAAAGCGCCCACGACCGCGCGTGGACCTGGATCGAGGAGCAAGTGCCCCAAGTCGTCGCGAAGCTCTCGATTCAGGAGATGGTCGAGGAAAAGGTGCTGGGATTCTCGACCGAGAAGATGGAGGAGATCGTCCGCCGCGTGACCCAGAAGGAGCTCGACCTGATCGTCAAGCTCGGCTACCTGTTCGGCGCGATGCTCGGCGCGATCGCATTCGGAGTGAATCAGCTCTTGACGTAAAGACGGAGGAGTCATCCCGAGCGGAGCGCTCGAAGAGCGCGCAGTCGAGGGATCTGCACTTCGGGAGCTGGGAGGTGCAGATCCCTCCACGCGGGCGCTGCGCGCCCTTGGTCGGGATGACGTCGTTCATCGTTGATCGTCAATCCCTGATCGTCACCACCGGCAAGTCACCCCACCGCACCCACCCGGCAGGCGCAATCACCACTTGAACCCCGGCGCGCGGCCCGATCGGCAACTCGGTGATCGTCGTCCGGTAGCCTTCACGCTTCAGCTTGAGCAGTCCCGCCGCGACATGGTCAGCAAAGTTTGTGGCACCGGCCTGGTCGTCCCAGACGCTGTACCAGACCAAAGCCGGCCCATCGAGGGTGCGGTAGGCCCGCATCCTGTCCCCCCCCCAATTGAGGGGCACGTCGGTCGGGATCGCCGCAATGCCGGCCAGCACGCTCCGAAGCACCAGCATCTCGTATTCGCCGAAGGTGTCCTCGAAGCTGACGCCGGTCGTGTCGTCGTCGAATCGCAGTGCGATCGGTGCGTCGTTCCGGGTCAGGCGATCGGGGTGGAGGATCTGCTCGGTGGATTGCGGCATCAGGCTTCCGAATGGCTGCTGCCCAGGGTACTGCAACATGAACGAGCGCATGAAGCTGGCGCCCTCGAGGTACGGGAACACGAGTCCGGTCCGGATCACGGTCGGGGCATTGTTGAAGACATCGAGGCCCTCTGCCGGACCGCTCAACTGCGCGCGCAGCAGGCTCCACGCATCCTCGTTGGCCAGCACGTCCGGATCAGGCGAGAGGGTGAGCACCATCACCAGCGTCGCCTGTCCCTCGAGCACCGCCTGGGCGGCGGCGAGTCGGTCGGCATCATCCCGGTTGTCGAGGATCGAATCGAGTGCGATGTACTGATGCTGCAACGCATGGACGAGTTCGTGCGACAGGATCCCACGGAGCGCCAGCGGGCTCGAGCCACCCACCGCATACAGGGTGAGCGAGTCGGGTTCGTAGAATCCGGCGATCTGTTCGGTGTAGAGGTCGACAAACATCGCACCGAGATCGAGCGTGTCGGGCAACAGTCCCAACAGGCGATACGCCGCGCTGAGACCCTCGAGGCGTTCGGGGGGCAGTTCATCGGCGAGCTTGGCGAGCAGGAACGTTCGGACCTGATCCTTGGTGCGGACCGCGGCCTTCGGGCGTTCCTTGAATGTCATCCCCGCGGCACGCTCGACGCTCGGGATCAACGAATCGATCAGCGCATCCAGCTCGACTTGATCGAGCTGCTGCGCGGCGGCGGGCGCCTCACCACGGCAGGCGAAGAGGAGGAGAGTGCTCGCGATCAGGGCAACGGTCCGCATCTATTCCAGTCTCCGGAGAGTGAGTAGCTTCAGGAAGGGTAGCGGAAGCCACGATCTGAGGCACGTTGAGCATCAGACGGCAGCCTCGAGGCAGGATGGTTCCTGCCGCCCGACGCATTGGGAAAGCAGTCCCACCGGCACAACCCGAGGTGCATCAATGCCACGATCTCCCTCACTGCCGATCATGCTCCTCTTGCTCGCGTGCGGCACTCCAGCGGAACAGGCTCCACCCCCGGTGATCGCCGACGCAACTCCGGCGAAGGGAATGCCCACGCTTGAGCGTCGGCCCCTCGCGCTGGCGCCTGACGATCGGCCAGAGGACTGGTTCATGTTCTTCGATGTCACCGAAGACGGACGGGTCATCTACCAGGTCACGGAATCCGAGGGTCCGTTGTTCCGCGTTGTCGATTCCACCGGGCACCGGCTTGCGGCCTTTGGCCGTGAGGGCGAGGGGCCCGGTGAAATCAGTGAGTTAGTCGGAATTGAGCTCCTCGGTGACACAGTTCAGCTCTACAGCAGCGGGACCGCCCGGTTGGTCGACCTAGACCTGGCCGGGCACCTCCTGCGCGAGCGCACCGCGTACATCGGCGACATCAATTTGGCATGGGTGGGGGACTCGGTCGACCACTGGGAGCCTCTGCCGCGCGGACCGGACGGCACGCAGGCGCGGAGCGTCGTGCGCTCACTCGTCGGCGAACGCGAAGGACGCACGCTCCTGACGGAGTCGGACAGCATCTTCGCCGCTGCCATCACACAGCGGGGCACGAACCGCCCGCTGTCGTTCCCCTACGCTGCCAGCCTCGACCGGATCTGGGTAGCGGACCCGTGGGACTATCGCATTCGGGTCTACGATGCTGGCGGCACCCCACTTGAGGACTTCGGCCTTGACCTGCTCCCAAACCGGTGGGGACCGATCGGCGCTGCCAGAACACGCAAACAGCTCGAAAGCCGTCCCAAGTTCATGCGCGGACCGAACGGCGAGTCGACGCGACTCCCGGACGCATCGGCACGCCTCGATACCCTCGAACAGGAACGCCTACCGTACTTTGGGAGAAACCCACTCCACCTCGATGGGCATGGCCGGCTCTGGGTAGTGGGCTACTCACACGATTCGACCGCAGTGGACGTCTTCGAGGGCTCGACGCACCTCGGTCGAGTCATGTTGCCCTGCTACCCGGCGAGGCCTGGGACGATGGTGGCATTCGCCCGAACCGGATGGATGGCGATCGAATGTGAGATCGAGGACAGCGATTGGCCGACGGAGATGCAGCTGTATCGGATTATTGAGCAGCCGTGACGTCGGAAGCCGGGTTTCATTGGTCGCGACTGCACGACCTCACACGACGGTTCATTGGTCGCGTCTGCACGACCTCACGGTCGTGCCTAAAGGTGCGGGCATGTTACATCCCCAGCATTGTCACTTGGTACCACGCGATGATCTGGCCACCGACCAGGTAGGTCGCGGCGCCGCCGAGCGCCAGGAAGATGCCGAACGGCACCAGCTTGTTGCGGCCGGCGAGCTTGAGTGGCAGGAAGATGATCGTGCCGAGCAGTGCGCCGAGGAAGAGCGTCAGCAGCACGCCCTGCCAGCCGAGAAACGCGCCGATCATCGCCATCATCTTGATGTCGCCGCCGCCCATCGCCTCTTCGCCGAACGCCTTTTCGCCGAGCGCGGCCACCACCCAGAGCAGCGCATAGCCGATCACCGCGCCGAGCAGCGCCTGCGGCCACGCGAGCGCCCCACCCAGTAACGCGAAGAGAATCCCGAGCACCGTGCCGCCGAGCGAAAACTCGTCGGGGATGATGTACTCGCGGGCATCGGTCATCGCGATGCCGAGCAGGATGGTGAGGAACACCCCCCCCCGGATCATCTCGATACTCGGGCCCTGACTCCAGGCCAGGCCCAACCAAATCAGGCCGACGGCCAGCTCGACGGCGGGGTAGAGCGCCGGGATGGGCAGCCTGCACTTTCGGCACTTGGCACCGAGTGCGAGCCAGCTCGCCACCGGGATGTTGTCGTACCACGCAATCAGCTCGCGACACTGCGGGCACCGTGATCGCGGTTTGACCACCGACTCCTCGGCGGGCCAGCGCGTGATGCAGACATTGAGGAACGACCCGAGCAGCAGGCCGAACACGGTCGAGGCAACCAGGAAGATCACCGGATGGTCAGCGAGGGCCTGGATCACGAGATCGAAGTTCATGGCCGCCCGCCCAATCGGTGCAGGAGGATACCGGCCGCCACCGCGACGTTGAGCGATTCGGCCTCGTTCCGGATCGGGATTCCGACGCGCCGCCCCGCGTGGCCGAGCAACTCGGCGGAGATCCCAGCACCCTCGTTGCCGAGCACCAGGGCGATCGATCCGACGGTCTCGTCATCGGTGATCGCAACACCATCAATGGTGGTGGCCCAGATCGGGATCGACCGCGTCCAGAGCCATTGGCGGATGCCGTCGATATCGGCGTGCAAGTGCGGCAGCCGGAATAGCGCCCCCGCGGCCGAGCGCACAACCTTGGGATTGGTGAGGTCGACCGTGCCAGGTAACGCCACGAGGCCCGCCGCGCCAAAGGCCACGGCGGTTCGGGCGATCGTCCCGACGTTGCCGGGGTCCTGTACGCCGTCGAGCAGCAGCAGTGGCCTGCCCGGTGCAATCTGCAGCTCATCGAGGGACCAGCTCCGTGGCGCATAGGCCACCACGATGCCCTGCGGATGGTCGGTCGCGGCGACTTCGGCGAGTTGCCGGTCGTCGACCAGTTCCACCTCGACGCCGTGCGCCACGAGCGTCCGGAGCAGATCTGCGCCGCGTGGCGTGGCCCCAAGCGACGGGCTCGCGATGGCACCCTTGCACGGCACCTCCGCTGCAAGCATCTCTTCGACGAGTCGCACGCCTTCGGCGAGCGCCAGTCCGCGACGTCCACGGGCCTTCCGGCGGTGCAGGTCCCGGATGAGCGTCAACAGACTCATCGAGAGAGGAGGACGAACGTGCCTGGCACGTCACGACCGATCACGCTGACCATCGCGGGCTCCGATTCCGGTGGAGGGGCCGGCATCCAGGCCGACCTGAAGACCTTCGCGGCATACGACTGTTTCGGGACGACGGTGATCACGGCCGTCACCGCGCAAAATACCCTCGGTGTCCGTGCCGTACACCCCATCCCGACCTCGGTGATCGCCGACCAGCTCGCCGCCCTGGCCGAGGACCTGCCGCCGGTGGCCGTCAAGACCGGGATGCTTGCCACTCGGGAGGTCGTCGAGGCGGTGGTCCAGGGCCTCCGAACCCTCTCCCCCCCCTGCCTCGTGGTCGACCCGGTCATGGTCGCCACCTCGGGAGATCGCTTGCTGGATGCGGATGCCATCGCGGCCGTGCGCGACCAGCTGCTGCCGATGGCGACCTGCGTCACCCCCAACCTCGATGAGGCCGAACTCCTGACCGGCCTCGCCGTCCGCACCCCCGAGGCCATGCTCGCTGCCGCACATGCCCTCGTCGAACTCGGTGCCGGCGCCGCACTCGTCAAGGGCGGCCATCTCGCCAGCGATATCCTCGTGGATGTGCTGGTGATCGGCGACCACATCGAACGGTATACGCGGAAACGTATCGTCACACGCGCCACGCACGGCACCGGCTGCACACTCTCCGCCGCGATCGCCGCGGGGATGGCCCAAGGCCATGAGCTGGAACCCGCCGTCCGGAGCGCCCTCGACTACCTCGGCCGCGCCATCAGCGCCGCCCCCGGCCTCGGCGGCGGCAATGGCCCGGTGTGGCACGGCGTCTAAAGGACGCCCTCCACCAACGCCCCAAGTCTTCCGCCCGCCTCCTTCGCGATCGCCATCACATCGGCGTGATCGAGCAATGCATCGGTCACCCCCGCCGCGGCGTTGGTGATCAACGAGATCCCGAGGCAGCGAATGCCGCGTGCTCGCGCCGCAATCACCTCGACCACCGTACTCATTCCCACCGCGTCCGCCCCCATCGTGCGCAACATCCGGATCTCCGCCGGCGTCTCGTAGCTGGGGCCGAGCAGCCCGGCATAGACGCCCTCCTCCAATCGAACCTCGAGTCGCTTCGCGACCGCGAGTGCTCGCGCGCGCAGCTCGGCGTCATAGGCGACGGACATGTCCGGAAAGCGCACCTCGCCGTCGAGCGACTGACCCTCGAGTGGTGTCCGGCCCGTCAGGTTGAGATGATCGCGGATCAGCATGAGCGTTCCGGGACCGAAGTCGGGGTTCACACCCCCGGCGGCATTGGTCACGATCAGCGTCCCGATGCCGAGCTTCGCAAACACGCGCACGGGCAGGGCGGCCGCCACGGCATCGTGCCCCTCGTACATATGGAATCGACCGCTCTGCAGGATCACCGGCGTGCCGGCAAGCGTGCCGACGACGAGGTGCCCAGCGTGCCCGGGAACCTTCGGCGCGTGAAAACCCGGGATCTGGTCGTAACCGATGTGGGTCGCACCGTCGACCCGATCCGCGAGCCCGCCGAGTCCGGATCCCAGCACGATGCCGACACGAGGTTGCACATGGCCGATACGAGCGCGCACGGCATCGACCGCGGCGCCCAATGCATCCCCCTCCCTCGACTCGGTCGTCACCCCAGCATCCCCGCGAGTGACGCCGAGATGAATGCGGCGAGGTTGCCGAGAATCATGGCACGCAGTCCGAGGGCGGCGATCTCACCGCGACGCTCGGGGGCGAGACCGCCGATGCCGCCGATCTGGATCGCGATCGACGAGAAGTTGGCGAAGCCGAGCAGGGCGTACGTGCAGATCAGGGCCGAGCGCGGATCGAGGACGCGGCCACTGCCGAGATCGGTGGCGAACTGTGCGTAGGCGACGAACTCATTGAGCGAGGTCTTGAGGCCGATCAGCCCGCCGACGTACGCGGTGTCGTGCCACGGCACACCCATCGTCCAGGTGAGCGGCCGGAGCAGCTGTCCGAGCAGGTACTGGAGCGACATGTCTGGCATCCCGACGAGGCCGCCGGCCCAGCCGAGGCCGGCATTGAGCATCGCGACCAGCGCGATGAACGCCATGAGCATGGCGGCAACATTGATGGCGAGTTGCACGCCTTGCCCTGCACCATTGGCTGCCGCCTCGATCACACTGCCTTCGCGCGTCGCCGGATCGACCTTCATCGAAAGATCGCCCTTGGTCACCGGGGTCTCGGTCTCGGGGACCAGGATCTTCGAGAGATAGAGTCCGGCCGGCGCGTTCATCACGCTCGCCGCAATGAGGTGGCTTGCAATACCGGGGAGCAACCCGGACAGCATCCCGACATAGGCCGCGAGCACACCGCCGGCAACCGTCGCGAAGCCCCCGACCATCACGGTACCGATTTCAGACCGTGTCATCGTGCCGATGAATGGCTTGATGAGCAGTGGCGCCTCGGTCTGACCGAGGAAGATGTTGCCCGACGCCGAGAGCGTCTCGGCGCCCGACGTGCCGAGGGTCTTCTGCATCCCCCAGGCGAGGCCCTTCACGATCCACTGCATGATGCCGAGGTAGTAGAGCACCGACATGAGTGCCGAGAAGAAGATGATCGTCGGGAGCACATTGAAGGCGAAGTAGGCGCCGGTGCTGGCGACCATCCCGCCGGTCGCGTTCACAACGCCAGTCGCGTCGGGGACACCGACCGGCACGTTGCTCTGCACCAGATTCCCGAACACGAATCGGGCGCCCTGTTCCTGGAAGCCGAGCAGTGCGGTCACCCACCCGCCGAAGGTCTCGAACACTGCGCGGCCAATGCTCGTCTTGAGCACGACCAATCCGAAGACCACTTGCAGCGCCAGGCCGCTTGCGACCAATCGCCAGTTGATGCGCTTCCGATCGTACGAGAGCAGGACCGCGAGACCGATCATGACCGCGATGCCGATCACGCCGATGAGGCGTTGACCCAGCGGGATATCGAGACCGCCGCGAAGCGCGTTGAAGCGCTCGGCGGCGGTCTGGGTCTGCAGCAGAAGCGGCAGGATCACGGGAGACTCCCGAGGAGGGCGGTGGCACGGGCGAGGAGGACCTGGCGTTCGGGCCAGGCGAGGAAGCTGTGGGCGAAGGCCGCGAGCATCATCCGGTCGAGCTCAGCCCGGTCGAACCCGAGAGCCTGCTGAGCGAGAAGGTACTCGTCGGTCAGCTTTACGCCACTCATCAGCCAGGAGTCGGTGCAGAGCGTCACCGCGAGGCCGGCGTCGAGATACTGGCGCACCGGGTGCGAGGCCGCGTCGGGGACCGCATGGGTCTGGACATTGCTGGTGATGTTGGTCTCGATCAGGATTCGGCGATCGCGGACGTAGGCCAGGAGGTCCGGGTTCTCGTAGAGCCTGGTGCCATGGCCAATCCGGGTCGCATGACAACTGTGGATCGCCTCGAAGATGCTCTCCCAGCCGGCGGCCTCACCGGCATGCACGGTGACGCCGAGACCGCCGCGGGCCGCGATGTCGAAGGCCTCACGATGGAGTTCGGGTGGGCGTCCGGCCTCGCCACCGGCCAGGTCGAATCCCACCACCCCGTGATCCCGCATCCGCACCGAATGCTCCGCGATCCCGACCGACCGCTGGGGGTCGTAGTGCCGGAGCGAACAGTTGATGATCCGTGCGACGACACCGGTCTCTGCCATGCCGCGCTGCAGGCCGCGCCACTCAGCGGCGATGACCTCGTCCATGGTGAGATCCTGCCGGGTGCTGAGATCCGGGCAGTAGCGCACCTCGAGGTAGAGCAGGCCGTCGGCGTGGCCGTCGAGCACCATTTCGTAGGCTACGCGTTCGATCGCCTCGGGAACCTGCAGCAACGCGATCGTGTGGTCGAATCGCGCGAGATATTCCTCGAGATTGCGTGCGTCGTCGACCAACATCCAGCGACGAAGCGACTCGGGATCGCTAGCGGGCAGCGTGGTGCCTGCCGCACCCGCCAACTCGAGCATCGACTCGGGTCGGAGCGAGCCGTCGAGGTGGACATGCAGCTCGGCCTTGGGCCGACGGCGGATCGCGTCACGCATCGGTGGTGTCCGGGCGGCGCGCCGAGGGGAAGACGCGGAGAATGGCACCAGCGCTGAGCGGCTGATCGGGGTCGACGGCGATCCCGCGTCCGTCGACCGCCTGGGCCTGATCGGCCATCAGGAGCGCCAGCAGGTCGACATCGGTGCGCGCCAGGACGGCCCCGAGTGACTCCCCGGCCGAAATGGCCAAACGGTTACCATTGAGGAAGATCGGGATCGCGGTTGGGGTCACAGTGTAAATATCCGGTCACAGGGAGGTGTCAGGCAACGACATGTCGCTTGCGTCGCCGTGGTGCCGTGCGTATTGGTCCAGCCAAATATGGTCACGACCACCACCAGCTCCCAACACCGCCTCCAGGCGGTGCACCCTCGATCGGACGTCCTGATGACGCACCGCATCCTCGTGGTCGACGATGAGCCTGATATCACCGCACTGGTGGCGTACCACCTCGCCAAGGCCGGCTATCGCGTCTCGACCGCCAACAACGGCACCGACGCCATCAAGGCTGCGCGTGAAGAGCGTCCGGATCTCGTGATCCTCGATCTGATGCTGCCGGGCGTGTCAGGCTACGACGTCCTGGCGGAGCTTCGGAAGCGCGAGGAAACGCGCGATGTCGGCGTGATCCTCCTGACTGCCCGCCGCGACGAGCCGGATCGGATCAAGGGACTCACCTTGGGCGCCGATGACTACCTCACCAAGCCATTCTCGCCGGCCGAGCTGGGGCTCCGCGTGCAGGCAGTCCTCCGACGCATCGCGGCGCCGTCGGTGGCCGCCGGGAGCACCATGGTGGCCGGCGATCTCATTATCGACCGCAGTGCCCATCGGGCGTCGGTCGGGGGCGAGGAGTTGAACCTGACGGCGACCGAGTACAAGCTCCTGCTCGTGCTCCTCGAGCGGCGCGGGCGAGTCCAGTCACGATCGCAGCTGCTCGAAACGGTCTGGAACGCACAGCCGGACATCCAGACTCGCACGGTCGATATGCACGTTCAACGGCTGCGTACCAAGCTCGGGGAGATGGGCGACATGATCGAGACCATCCGGGGATTCGGGTATCGATTTCGGGCGGACCGAGGGTCACGCGGCAGGTGAAGCTCACCAGCCGCCTCATCCTTGGCGCCGCCACGGTCGTAACCATCAGCCTCCTGCTCTATCGGTATGGGGTGGGCAGCGCCGTGGTCCTCATTGCGCTGCTGACCGTGGGCGCAGCCCTCATCGCCGGTCGCTCGATCGCCTCCTCGCTTGACCAACTGGCCGCGGCCGCCCGGGCCATGGCCACCGGCGGCAATCCACGGTTCCCGAAGTCACCGATCCCCGAGATCGAGACGTTGGCCCAGGCACTTCGGCAAACGAATCGTGAGCTGATCGACCGGTTCGCCGAGCTGTCGCAGGAGAAAGCGGCCACGACGGCGATCGTGGACGCCATGGGGGAAGGCATCCTGGCCGCCGACGCCCGGTCGCGGATCGTCATGGCGAATCATGCCGCGCGGACGATGCTGGGATATCAGCCGGGCGCTGCGCTTCCCGACCTCCGGACGATTTTTCGAGTCAAGGGTGCGCAGGAGCTGGTGGCTGGCGTGCTTGACGGTGGGGACATGGCGGAGCGCGAGATCGAGCTCGACGGGCGCACCCTCTCCCTGCATACACGGCCACTTCAGGGCGGTGGTGCCCTCCTGGTGCTCCGCGACTTGACCGCGGTTCGACGCCTCGAGGCCGTCCGCCGGGACTTCGTCGCCAACGTCTCGCACGAACTCAAGACGCCGCTCACGAGCATCTCGGGCTACGCGGAGACCCTGGTGGCCGGGGACGTCGACGATGACACGCGGGAAAAATTCCTGGCCACGATCCTGAGCAATGCCCATCGCATGCAGGGGCTTGTCGACGATCTGCTGGATCTATCGCGCATCGAATCGGGGCGTTGGACCCCGCGACCCGAGCAACTCTCGCTCTCTGGGATGGTGGGAGATGCGTGGGCTGCCTACGCCGATCGCGCCTCGGACCGTGGCGTCACCCTCACGGTGCGGATTGCGACGGCCGCGGAACGGGTGCGGATCGATCCAAGTGCCCTGCATCAAGTCCTTGCCAATCTCTTCGACAATGCCATGCGGTACGTCGAGGCAGACGGTGAGATCGATGTGGCCGCGAACTTGCTCGACGACATGGTCGAGATCACCGTCCGTGACAATGGCAGCGGCATCCCCGCCGAGCACCTGCCACGAGTCTTCGAACGGTTCTACCGTGTGGATCCCTCCCGTTCGCGGGAAGAGGGCGGCACCGGTCTCGGCCTCGCCATCGTCCGCCACATGATCGAAGTCCACGGCGGCCAGGTCGCCGCCGAGAGCGGCCCGCGTGAGGGCACCACCATCCGCTTCACCGTCCCGGCATCATGACGCGCCGCAGCAGAAAGGCCCTACTGGAGGGGCCTGTTACAAACTTGTGACACACCAGCGATCGAACCGTGACTCCATCACAGATCTTGTGGGCGCGTCACGGATCGGTCACCGGACTTCGTCCCACGGCTGACACGATCTTGCAGGGCCCATCTGGGGACGAGTGGAGCTCATCGGTGACGATTGGAATACTTGGGGTTCGACGCGCCGTGCTGGCCTGTGCGGTGGTGTCGTGGACCCACCTGCTCGGTGGGCAGGACAGCCCCAAACTGAGCATCAGCGGACTCGGCTACCTCCGGTACGGTTACCAACTCGGTACCGATTCGTCACTCGGTGACGGCGCACACGCGAATAACTTCGACGTCGATCGGGCCTACATCAATTTCAAGGGCACGATGAGCCATGGGATCAGCACGCGGATCACCACGGACATCGACCCGGGGCGCCCGAACACGAATCAACTGCTGCTGCGACTCAAGTACGCCTACGTCGCCTGGCAACCGGACGGGAGTGCACTCACGTGGAAGCTCGGCGAGATCCAGACCCCGCTGATCGAATGGATCGAGACCCTCTGGGGATTCCGGATGCAGGGTAGTGTCGCCCTCGATCGGACTCGGTACCTGAGCTCATCCGATTTCGGCCTGAGCGTCTCGGGAAGCTGGCGGGACAATGCGGTCGACATGGCCGCCGGGGTCTACAATGGCGAGGGGTACAACCGTGTGCCGGGTGATCAGCACAAGGATGTCGCCGCCCGCGTGTCGGTCCGCCTCGCTTCAAGTGATGCCCCCGGTACCACCGGTGGTCTGCGACTCACCGGATATGGCCATCTCGGTGCGTCGAATGGGGGAGGAACACGCTCGCGGTTCGCAGGGATTCTCTCCTGGCAAGCGCAGCGCCTCACCCTCGGGACCGAACTCGCCGTGACGCGCGACTCGACGGCAGTAGACTCCCCCGACACCCATGGCCGCGTGCTCAGCGCCTACGGGGTCTACAACGTGCCGACCTCGCCGCTCTCCCTGCTCGCCCGGGTTGATACTTGGGACCCTGATACCGAACTCGAACCGGCATTCCCTGATCCGAATCAGAGCAAGCAGCTGAGGATCATCGCCGGCGTTGCCTACCGATTGACGCCGGATGTCCGCCTCATGCTCGATGGGGACTTTGTGTCGATGCACCACGGATCTCCCAACAACGCCTTCGAAGCGAATCGTCGGTCACTGTTATTCCAGACGGAGTTCCGGTTTTGAGCCGGCCCCGATCCCCATCACGCCAGGAGCCTTGCATGTTCGTCCCATTCCGCACGCCCATGTCCCCGAAACTTGTGGTCGCCGCGTGCATGCTGGCGGGAGCGTTCGCCTGCGGTCGCGGTGCCCAGGAGACGGTCGCGCTCACCGGCGCCGGCGCGACCTTCCCGAACCCGGTCTATTCCAAGTGGTTCGACGCGTTCTATCGGAGCACCGGGAATCAGATCAACTACCAGTCGCTCGGATCGGGCGCCGGGGTCAAGCAGTACACCCAGGGGACCGTCGACTTCGGTGCGACCGACGGACCGATGACCGACGAGGAGATCGCCGCAGTCGACGGCAAGGTGCTCCACGTCCCCACGGTGCTCGGGGCCGTCGTGCTCACCTGGAACCTGCCGGGCGTTGATCACCTGCGTCTCGACGCGACCACCATTGCCGACATCTTCCTCGGCCGCATCAGCAAATGGAATGACGCCCGACTCGCCGCACTCAACCCGGGGATCGCCCTGCCGGACCAGGATCTGCTGGTCGTGCACCGCTCCGATGGCTCCGGCACCTCGTTCATCTTCACCGATTACCTCGCCAAGGTCTCCCCCGACTGGCGTGACAGTGTCGGTGCCGGCAAGGCCGTGAACTGGCCGACCGGGCTCGGCGGCAAGGGGAACGAAGGCGTCACCCAACAGATCAAGCAGGTCGAAGGTACGATCGGCTACGTCGAACTGATCTACTCCGAGTCGAACAACCTCCCGAGCGCCGAAGTGCTGAACCCGAATGGCGAGTACGTCGTGCCCTCCCTCGCCTCGGTCACCGCCGCTGCTGGAGGAGTCGCGTTCGGTCCCGACACCGACTTCCGGGTTTCGATCACCAACGCACCCGGCGCCGGTGCCTACCCGATCGCCTCGTTCACCTGGCTGCTGATCCGTCCCACAATGGAGGAACCAGCCAAGGCGAGGGCCATGCAGCAGTTCCTGACTTGGATGATCGGCACCGAGGCACAGCAGATGGCGGCGGATCTACATTATGCGCCCCTACCCACAGCTGTGGTCGAGCTCTTGAAGCCGCGGATTGCCGAACTGACGGCTGGACGCTGAACGCTGGACGCTCAACGCTGTGCAGTGGAGCACACGCGTTGAGCATTGAGCGTCAAGCCTGCAGCATTACTCGTTCATCATTCATCGTTCATCGTAGATCCCTTAACTTCTGACTTCAATGGATCCTCTGGTCGACCATCAGCCCCCGCTGCCTCCGGCAGTCGACACGAGATCCCTCGCCGGGGGGTCGCCGGGGGACCGCGTCTACAAGGCAGTCCTGATTCTCGCAGCATTGGTCATGCCGATCCTGCTGCTGGGCCTTCTGGTCGAGTTGGCGCGAGGCGCGGCGCCCGCAATCGCCGAGTACGGCCTCGGCTTCATCACCTCCTCGACCTGGGACCCGGTCCGGGAGGTGTTCGGTGCCTGGCCCTTGATCGTCGGCACACTGCTCACCTCGGCCATTGCCCTGCTGCTGGCGGTCCCCCTCTCGCTCGGTGTTGCCATTTATCTCACCGAGTTTGCCCCCGGGCGGATCCGTAAGCCGATTGCCATGGTCATCGAGTTGCTGGCGGCGATCCCGAGCGTGGTCTACGGGCTCTGGGGCATCTTCGTCCTGATCCCGTTCCTGCAGGCCACCGTCTATCCGTGGTTGCAGGCGACCCTCGGTTTCCTGCCGATTTTCGCTGGGCCGATCTACGGCCCCTCCGTGCTCTCGGCGTCGCTCATCCTCACGATCATGGTGATGCCCTACATCATGTCGGTCTCGCGTGAAGTGCTGCTCGCGGTGCCAAATGGCCAGCGCGAAGCCGCCCTCGCACTTGGGGCGACACGCTGGGAGGCCGTCACGACCGCGATTGTGCCGTTTGCCAAGTCCGGGATCATCGGCGCGGTGATCCTCGGCCTTGGCCGCGCGCTGGGCGAGACGATGGCGGTGACGATGCTGGTCGGCAACAGCCACGAGATCTCCAGCTCGCTCTTCGCGCCGGGCTACTCGATGGCCGCGGCGATCGCCAACGAGTTCGCCGAGGCGAGCTCGACACTGCACTATGCGGCGCTGACCTACGTGGCGCTCCTCCTCTTCGGTATCACCGTGCTGATCAATGCCGCCGCACGGTTGCTGATCTGGCGCGTGGCACGCCGCGGAGGGCGGGCATGAATCGACGCGGCTGGCGCCGCTTCAAGAGCCGGATCATGGTCGGCCTCATGCTGCTCGCGGTCGCGACCGCCGTGCTGCCGCTGATCCTGATCCTTGGCTCGCTGGTGATCCGCGGCGCCGGCTCGCTCTCGCTCTCGTTTTTCACCAGCACACCGGCGCCCGTCGGCGAGGTCGGCGGTGGCGTGTTGCACGCGATCCTCGGCACCCTCACGATCGTCGGGATGGCCTCGCTCGCGGGCGTCCCGATCGGCATTGCGGCCGGCTTCTACTGCTCCGAGAATCGCGGCAGCAAGTTGGCCACTGTGACCCGGTTCGTGGCGGATGTCCTCAATGGCACCCCGTCGATCGTGGTCGGCGTCTTCGCCTGGACCTGGGTGGTCGCCACCCAGAAACACTTCTCGGCTTTCGCGGGCTCCGTCGCTCTGGCCGTCTTGATGGTGCCGATGGTGATGCGCACCACCGAGGAACTGCTGGCCCTGGTGCCGACCTCACTGCGTGAGGCAGCGCTGGCCCTTGGCTACCCCGAGTGGCGCACCTCGCTCACCGTGGTGCTCCGAACGGCCCTTCCCGGCATCGTCACCGGCGCATTGCTTGCCGTCGCGCGGATCTCGGGCGAGACCGCACCGCTGCTCTTCACCGCGCTCGGCAGCGAATTCCTCTCGACCAAGCTCGATGCGCCGATGGCGGCACTGCCGCTCCTCGTCTACAAGTACGCCACGGGACCCTACCCGGAGTGGCACCGCCTCGCGTGGACGTCCGCGCTCGTCCTGATCCTCGTCGTGCTGGTGCTCAGCATCCTGGCACGCCTCGCCACTCGCCAACGGTTCGGTTCGCGTGCCTGACGCCACTCCGCTGCTCTCCACCGACAAGCTCAGCGCGATGTATGGCAAGTTCACCGCCGTCAAGAACGTGACGCTGGCCTTTCCACGGAATCGCGTCCACGCGCTGATCGGACCATCGGGGTGTGGCAAGTCGACGTTTCTTCGCACCCTCAATCGCATGCACGAGAACACCCCGAGCGCCTGGATCGTGGGCCGGGTCCTTCTCGATGACCTCGACATCTACAGCTCGAAGGTGTCGCCGATGCGACTCCGCCGCCGAGTCGGGATGGTGTTCCAGAAGCCGACGCCGTTTCCCACCATGTCGATCTTCGACAATGTGGCGGCCGGCCTGCGCCTCGACCGGGGCATGACGAAGTCGGAAATCGCCACAACGGTTGAACGCTCGCTCCGACGTGCTGCGCTCTGGGATGAGGTGAAAGATCGCCTCCATGCCAGTGCCCTCGGGCTCTCCGGTGGGCAGCAACAACGGCTCTGCATCGCACGGACCATCGCCCCCGAACCCGAAGTGATCCTGCTCGACGAGCCGACCGCATCGCTCGACCCGCTCGGCACGCAACGGATCGAGGAGCTGGTGTTCGAGCTGAAGCGGGACTACACCATCGTGATCGTGACGCACAACCTGCAGCAGGCGGCGCGCGTCTCCGACACCACCACCTTCTTCTACATGGGCAGCATGATCGAACATGGCGCGACTCGGCAAATGTTCACGACGCCGAGCGAGGAACAGACCGAGGCGTATATCACAGGGCGATTCGGATGAACGACGTCGCACGGTTCACCACCCGGGCCCCGCTGCCCCCGCGCGACCGCGCGCCGCTGCCTCAGGACCAGCCGGCGGCGGTTGAGGCCCGGGGATTCTCCTTCTGGTATGGTGAGCAGCAGACACTGTACGATCTCACGCTGGCATTCCCACCGGCCGAGGTGACAGCGATCATCGGTCCCTCGGGGTGCGGCAAGAGCACCTTCCTGCGTAGCATCAATCGGATGAACGATCTCGTGGTGGACAGCCGGGTCGCCGGCGAGTTGCTGGTCGAGGGGCGGCCGGTCTATGCGGCGGGACTCGATCTGGTTGCCCATCGCCAACGCGTCGGGATGGTCTTCCAGCGTCCGAACCCGTTCCCGAAATCCATCTACGCCAACGTGGCCTATGGGCCTTCGCTCAACGCGCTCCATGCCTCGCGGGACCTCCCTGACGTGGTGGAGCACTGTCTCCGTCGCGCGGCGCTCTGGGACGAGGTCAAGGATCGCCTGGACCAGCCGGCACTCGGGCTCTCCGGCGGCCAGCAGCAGCGGCTCTGCATTGCTCGGGCGCTGGCCAACGAACCCAGCCTACTTTTGATGGACGAGCCTTGCTCCGCCCTCGACCCGATCGCGACCAGCCACATCGAGGAGCTCATCTTCGAACTCAAGCAGGATTACACGATCGTGATTGTGACCCACAACATGCAGCAGGCGGCCCGCGTCGCGGGCCTGACCGGATTCTTCGACGCTGGTCGACTCGTCGAGTTTGGCGAGACCGATCAGATCTTCACCAATCCGGCCCACGAACGCACCGAGGCGTACATCACGGGGAGGTTTGGATGACGGCAGAAGGCCATCGTCATTTTCACGAGGAACTCAGCGACGTCAAGGTTCGCCTGCTCTCCATGTCGGGGGAGGCCGAATCGGCCCTCGGCATGGCCGTGGACGCCCTGCTGGAGCGTGACCTCGAGAAGGCGCGACGCGTGATCGCCGGCGACAAGGTGATCAACACGATGGAGGTGGAACTCGAGGAGCAATGCATCTCGCTGCTCGCCCTCCAACAGCCAATGGCGCGCGATCTCCGCATGCTGACAAGCGCACTCAGGATCGCGAATGACCTCGAGCGGGTCGGTGACCACGCGGTGAACATTGCCGAGTCAGCGGACCGTTTGGCCCAGAGCCGACCGATCACGCCCGAACCGGAGATCGTCGAAATGGCCCGGCTCGCTCGGCAGATGCTCTCGGATGCGCTCGAGGCATTCATTCGTGGTGATGCGGAAGCGGGTCGCGAGATCTGTCGACGCGACGACAGGGTCGATGCCCTGCACCGGTCCGTGTTTCGCATTCTCCTCACGCACATGATGGAGGATCCGCACATGATCAGCGCGGGCATGGAGCTCTTCCTCGTGTCGAGGAATCTCGAACGCGTCGCCGACCTGGCCACCAACATCGCCGAGGAGGTCGTGTTCCTGGTCGAGGGCAAGTCGATCAAGCATCACGCCGAGGACGAGCGAGCGTCTGACACGTGAGTGAGCACGATCCACCTCGCGAACGGCTCGGGGCAATCGATGTCGGTTCCAACTCGATCCGATTGCTGATCGCGGAGTGGGATCCCGTCACCGGACTCGAGGTGATCGACGAGGTCAAGGAACAGCCACGGCTCGCCACCGGCCTCGCGCGCCATGGTTCACTCCATCCGGATGCCATGGAGGCGGCCTTTCGTGCCCTCGCCCGCATGACCGAAATGGCCACCCGTCGAGGCGTCTCTCGCCTCGTCGCGGTGGCCACCTCGGCCATGCGTGAGGCGAGCAACGGTCTCGCCTTCGCCGAGCGCATCCGGAGGGAACTGGGCATCCCGCTCACGATCATCGACTCCGATCGCGAGGCCCAGCTCTCGTGGCGCTCGGTGGCCCAACACTTCCAGCTTGAGAACACCCGCGCCATTGTCGCCGATATTGGCGGCGGGTCCCTCGAGTTGATCGGCGCGGTCGACGGCCTGGTCGAGAGCACGACTTCCCTTCCGCTCGGTGCAGTCCGCCTCACCGAACAACATCGGGGAAATGACCGAGGCGATTCCCGCAAGCAAGTGGCTGCCATGCGAAAGACGGCACGCGCCGCCCTCAAGAAAGCTTTCCCCTGGCGGGATTGGCGTCAGGCGACCCTGATCGGCTCGGGAGGTTCGTTCACCAATCTTGCCCGAATGGCCGCCGCGCGCCGGGGACATCCGACGTCGCCAATCCACGGCACCACGGTGAGCACGGGGGAGGTCGAGAGCCTGCTCGAACTGCTCGCCACTCGCAGCATCAGCTCGCGTGCCGCCATGCCGGGCCTCAATCCGCAGCGCGCCGACATCATCCTCGCTGGTGTCGCGGTCACGGCCGAGCTGCTGCAA
>JBDTNH010000046.1:0-18790 GCA_039933845.1 Gemmatimonadota bacterium | reverse complement strand
ACCGGCGACCTGCTGGCGGAGAACGCGGGGTACGATCCACAGTCGAGTGCGATCAGCTCACCATACGTCTCGCTCTTCAATCAGTACATGCACGAGGATCTCGGCTTCGGAAAGGATCGACTGTACGCGGTGAGCGGCAGTGTCAATCCGTGGGACTGGTCACATGGTCGTGGGGGGGGGTGGCCCGGCCACACCAACGTCGCCACCGATCTCGCGAGTGCACTCAGCAGCAATCCCGGCCTGCATGTCCAGCTCCATAGTGGGTTGTTCGACCTGGCCACCCCCTACTTCCCGGCGGAGTGGACCATGGACCATCTGGGCGTACCCGATCGGGTCCGGAAGCAGGTCGAGGAGGTCGAGTACGAGTCCGGTCACATGGCGTACGTGCACCTGCCGTCGCTCGAAAAGTGGAAGACCGAGGTTGCGGGGTTCATCGCACGGACCTCGGGCGCGCACTAGCGCAGGTGGCAGTCAGCTCGCGAGGCTGTCGCGGAGGAGTGCGGCAGCCCCGGCCAGCGCCTCGCGCGAGATGGTGTGGCCGGTCCCTTGATCCGTGAAGGTCGTCAGGTCGGCCCCCGCGTCACGGAGCGTCTGCCACCCGGCCTCGGCGAACTCGTAGGGTATCGCACCGTCGAGGGTGCCGTGGCTCCACCAGAACGGCGTCGTGCCAACGGACGCGGTTGTCACCTTCACATCCGGGTGATCGGGCATGAACCCGCTGAAGATCAGGGCGGCCTTCGTGGCGCCGGGATGGCCGAGCGCCCACGCCAGGGTTGAGGTGCCACCTTGTGAGAAGCCGCCAACCACGAGCGGTGCGTTTGGGCGGCCGAGATGGCCGGGGATCCAGTCGAGGAACTCGGCGAGGCGCGCCTGGCCCTCGCGGAACGACTCGGTCTCTGGGGTGGTGTCCTGCAGGTACCGATACCAGGCGTAGCCGCCACCGTATCCCCAGGGCGCGCCCGGGAAGGGGGCCCTGGGCGCGATGGTGGTGGCGCTGGGGTGCAGCATCCTTCCGAGACTCACGAGGTCCTGTTCGTCGGCCCCTCGTCCGTGGAGCAGCACCAGCAGCGGCCCAGCGGGCTCGCCCTCATCAATCGCATACGTCAACTGCGGATTGGCCATCGATGGAGCTCCGTCGCGTGTAGTGTTGCCGCCCTCACGGGCCCCGGCTACCTTCGTCACCCAGAAGGACTTCGGGGCGTAGCGCAGCCTGGTAGCGCACCTGCTTGGGGTGCAGGGGGTCGTGGGTTCAAATCCCGCCGTCCCGATAAAATAGCAACGGCCCCGCCGATCAGGTTGATCGACGGGGCCGTTGTGTGTCCGACCGCGTCACCCCGCGGTGCGCTTCGCCAGTTCCTTCACCGCCTCGTCGTTCCCCAGCGATGCGGCCTTCCGGAGCAATGTCATGCCACGCGCCTCGTCCTGAGGGACGGAGTTGCTGCCGATATGCAGCAGCATCCGCGCTGCCTGCCACGCCCCATCCCTCGCGCCGGCGTCGGCGGCCTTGATGTACCATCCCAGCTCGGCGGTCGGATCCTTCGCGCCCCCCCGCCCACGGCCGGCCCAATCCGCCAACTTGAGCATCGCGTTCGCTGAGCCACGTTCCGCTGCACGCTGATACCACAGCGCGGCCTCGTTGTAATCGCGGTCCATTCCGGCACCGTTTTCCAGTCGACTCGCGAGCGTCAGCGTCGCCTGCTGATGACCCTTCGAGGCGGCACCTCGGAGTGCCTGGATATTGGCCTTGAGGTCCTGCGGGGTGCCGCTGCCCGACTCGTACATGCGGGACAGCTCGAACTGCGCCTCGGCGTCGTTCGGCGCGGCACGCTTGTACCAGATGAAGGCCTGGGCGGGATCCGCCTTGAGGCCGGTTCCCCGGTCGTACATGCCGCCAAGAATCCGCATGGCGGCGGCGTCGCCCGCGTTCGCCGCATCCGTGCAGGCCGGCAGGGCGTCGGCCCAGGCGCCACTCCGGGCCAAGGCCGCGCAATCGGGCGCTGCAACCACCGGCGTGTCGCGGCCCGGCTTTGTGGCGCCACCACGCGGAGTCGTACTTGGACTCCCGTTGGCCCCGCGGGTTACGGGGGGGGGAGGCGGTGTGGTCCGCGTAACGGGTGCTGGAGGGGTCGCTGGCTGGCTTCCAGTCTTTGGCGGAACCGGAACGGTTGCTGCCGTGGAATCGTCACTCCCCGGACCGAAGGCCGAGGTGGCGATGAAGCTCTCGTCCGTCCCGCCATCGCCGCCGCCGCGGGTCAGGGCGAAAGCGATCGCGACCACCACCACGACGAGGCCAGCCACCAAGAGGCCCCGCCGCCGGCGGGCGGGACCAACGGCACCGGCAGCAACCTTCGTGGTGGTGTGGCGACTCGCCTTGGCTGCCTTGGCGGTCTTGGCGCTCGTGGCCGCCTTGGCCGCCTTGGCCTCGGCCTTGCGGCTGGCCTTGCTTGCCCTGGGAGCGACCGTCGGTGCGACGAGCCCTTGGTGATCGAGCGCATCGCGGAATGCGCTCATTGAGTCGAATCGCTCCCGCGGTTCCTTCGACATGGCCTGGGTGATGACAGTCGCCAGCCCTGCGGGGATGTCGGCCACTTTGTCGACGATCGGTGTTGGCTCGGCCACCAATTGTTGGTAAAGCACCGCACGGGTCGACTCGCCCTCGAACGGCAGTGTGCCCGAGATCATCCGGTACCCCACGACCGCGAGTGAGTACTGGTCGGTCCGTGCATCGATCGTCTTGTCACCGCACGCCTGCTCGGGACTCATGTACTGGGGTGTCCCCACAATGATGCCGGTCGAGGTGAGGGCCGGTGCGACCCCCTCGTCGGTCGCCGGGGTCTCTTCCTCGCCGCCGACGGCCTTCGCGATCCCGAAATCCATCAGCAGGACGCGCGACTCACGACCCTCGAGCATGATGTTCTCGGGCTTGACGTCACGGTGGATCACGCCCGCCTCGTGGGCGGCGGCCAGCCCACTCGCTGCCTCGCGCAGGATGCGGGCCGTCTCGGCGGCCGGGAGGGCACCATCACGCTCCATCTTCGCTCGGAGCGATTCACCCTCGATCAGCGGCATCAGGATGAAAGCGATCCCCTCGCCCTCACCGATGTCGAAAATCGGGACGATGTTCGGATGGCGGAGTGCCGCCACGACTTCGGCCTCGCGACGGAATCGGTCGAGCATCCCGGGGGTCAGTCCCAGATCAGGGCGCAGCACTTTGACCGCGACACTCCGCTTGAGCCGGAGGTCCTGCGCCTTGAAGACTTCAGCAAACCCACCGGCGCCGATCCGGGCACCCAATTCGTAGCCGGGCCCAAGGATGCGCTGGACCCGAGTCCGCAGGTCGGCCGCGGTGATCCCGCTCCGGCTCACCGCCACCCGTGTCCCGGTGGCCATGTCGATGCCGATGGGCGTTGCCATGCCACAGACGTAGCAGAAAGACGCCACGCCGGGGAGCGGGGTATTGCAGCTCGGACAAGTTCGGGTCGCGTGACTCATCGACGTCGCCGTGAGGGGAAGGGATCGGGAGCACCGTTGCGGCTCATGGGCAACAAGGAAGTTACACGGGACTGGCGTCCCGGGGCCATTTGCCCTCCACCCCAGGGAGTTGAGCCCGGCGGCCGTTCGTATGGGTCTCCGCACCCGGTCGGTCGCCAGCCAGGGCACTCCTGCAGTGCTGCTCCCAGCGACCTCTGCACTTTCCCTGCGGAGTGCGTGGTCGATACTCCCGTATCTGGCGCCCCCGGACACCGCGGACCAGCACCCACCTCTCGATGGAGATCCACGCATGTCACGCACCCTCTTGACCAGTTCCCTCCTCCTGCTCGCGACTGCATGTGGCAGCAAGGACCCAACTGGCGGCGGACCACCGCCTCCCCCACCGCCGCCTCCCCCGGCCAACCTGATCACCATCGATGGCAACAACGTCGGGGCGTCGGGTGGTCTGGTGTTCATCTCCCAAGGGGGGGCTTCCGTCAGTGATGCCTCCGTCACCGTGACCGCCAACGGTGTCGTTGCCACTCCGATTAGCAGCGGTTATGCGTGGGAGCTCCCGACACCGCTCGCACCGGGCGCCACACTGACGGTCGTTGCCACCCGATTGGGGAAGACCGCGACGGCCACCGGAATTCTCCCTGCGATCCCGGTCTTCGTGGCGCCGGAGCCGAACGACCCGATCACCATCGGGACGCCGTTCACGGTGACCTGGACCGCAGCCGCGAACGCCCACTACTACCTCGTGCACTTGGGCTATCGGGTCGGCTCGAACGGGAATTCGGTCGGCGATTCGGTCGCAGGAAACATCCGAACAGTCGATGTGGCGACCGCTGCGATCCCTGCTGGGGCGAGCAATCCGGACATCGACATCCGCGCGATCGGCACGGAAACCTTGAGCGGTGACGTGGCACCGGCATCGAAGCTTCGCCTGTTCGCACAGACAGAGGTCCGGAACCTGACCTTCACCGGCCCTTAGGTCAGCTCGTGCGCCCCCGCCGCCGCATCGGTCACGAAGACCGTTGCGGCGGCGCGGTGCATGGGATAGGCGACTCGATACTCGGCCAACCACGCCGCGGCAAATGCCTCGGCGTCCGGCCGTCGGACCATCGCCCAGACACTCCCGCCGAATCCTGCCCCGAATGCCGACGCCGCCATGGCGCCCATCCGCGTTGCCGAGCGTGCAAGATGCATCGTCTCGGGGACCTGATTGCGGAGCACCGTCTCCGCGAGCTGCTGTGACTTGGTCACCGCCTCGCCGAGCAGCGCAGGATCAATCGTGTCGAGTGCGCGGCGCACGTCGGGGATGATCTGCAATGTCTCCGCCTCGAACTGCCGGAGTCGCGCGGTGAGGCGAGTGCCGTCGTTGGTCCGCTGAAGTTGCTCGGCCAGACGTTCAGCGGCCTCTGGCGCTGACCGGAGCACATCGAGCAGCGAGATCGCCGTGTCATGCTCGTGCGTGTTCCAGCACGCGAGAATGCATTGCATCTCGGTCGAAAGCTGGTTGTAGCGTTCGCGCACCGCACCGGCTTTTGCTGCACTGACCCCGGATGAGAGCACCACGAACGTCCAGTCGTCCGGTACGGCGCTGCTGCCCTCGGGATGGACCGGGAGAAAACGATACTGCACCACTCGGCCACGCTCCGATGCCATGATTGCCGTGTGGTCCTGACTGCCGCCAAGGGTGCCGACCCCGAAGTCAGCCGCGAACGAGCCGAAGGCCAGACCATTCTCGATCGCGCCGAGGTAGCCGGGCAACGCCCCCGGTTCGCGGAGGTGCATCTGCCAAGCGGCGGTCTGGGGGAGATCGTTGAAGGCTGCCATCGGCAGAAATGCCGCGATGACGACGGCACTCGAGGATGACAACCCGGCCGCCGAGGGGAGCGACGAGGCGAGCACGGCATCCATGCCGCGGCCGCTCGCTGGAAAGTCGCGCGCGATCCGTCGGAGCACCGAGATGGGGTAGTTGGTCCAGCGACCGGGTGCGCTGGGGTGGTCGGCATCGAGGCGTCCCGAGAAGCTGAGCCGGGACCGCGCGTCGGTCAGGTGCACCCGATCGTCGCGGCGTGGCCGCGCGAGCACGTGGATGCCGCGGTCCACCGCGACGAGGAGTGAGCGCCCCCCCCCGTAGTCGACATGCTTGCCGAGGAGCTCGATCCGCCCGGGCACCCACCACTCGCGGGCCTCGGCGAGATCACCGAACCGGGCCGCGAATGCGTGCCGTGCCCCATCCCGCGCTTGGTCGGGCGTCACGGGACGATGCGGCGTGCGGCGAGGGCCGTGGCGACGTTCTCGATGTCGCCCCGTCTGGACAGATCCAGCACCGGAGCCCTGGCCATCACGACACGGAAACGCGCGCCGCGCTGGCGCGCGAGTGCCACGGCCTCGGGGAGCTCGTACTCGCCACGGGCCGAGCGCGGGACCTCACGGCACGCCGTGAAGATGTCGGGGTCGAAGCGCCACAAATTCATGCTCACCCCCGCGTCGGCCATCGCCGCGAACTGTGCTGGGTCGGGCTTCTCGACCAACTCGGCGAGGTAGCCCTCGCGATCGGCGCGCAACAGCGCGAACGCCCGCACGCGGTCGGCGTCCATTCCCCCCTCCTCAATGAGACCCGCCCGATCGAACGCCACGAGCCCTGGCTCGCCCAGGGCCACCAGCGCCCGGAGGGCCGCCGCCGGATAGAGGTTGTCGGCATTGAGTACGAGGAACGCGGCCCCGCCCACGGCGGGGGCGGCCGCCAGGAGGGCGCGGGCCGTACCGTCGGGTTCGGGCTGGATGGCATACTCGAGCCGGACTCGGGTCGGTGGGTGGTGGGTGAAATGATCGGCGATCACGGCGTGGTCGGGGGCCACCACCACCACGACGCGATCGATCCCCACATCGGCGAGTCCCGAGAGGATGTGGGCCAAGAAGGGCCGGCCCCGGGCATCCGGAATCATGCCCTTGTGTCCGCGCGCCGCCGCTGCCGCCTGTGCCGGGTCAAGCGCCGCACTGGCGTCTGCGCGTTGCATCCGGGAGCCAAGCCCCCGGGCCAGCACGACGGCCGTGGTGACCGAGGTGTTCACTCGACCGGGCTGCCTCGCCAGAGTGCCGGGACCAGGCGGATCAGCCAGATGGTCGAGATGACCGACACAATGGTCCAGAACACTGCCGTGCCGGTGTGGCCGTAGAGCCACGAGCCGGTTCCGAACAGCACGCCATAGACGGCCAGACAGCCAAGGGTCCAGCCGAGGAACGCCTGGGGCAGCGAATCGGGAGAGGGCCCGAGCCCGGACTCCTCACGGATCTCGCGCCACCCCGGGCCGGCCGGGCGCACCTTTCGGTAGAACGCCAGCAGCGTCTCGTGTGGCTCGGCGGGCGTGAGGAACGCCGTGGCAATCCACGCTGTCGTTGTGATACCGACGGTGGCCAGCAGGACGACATGCGACGGGATCGCGTGACCCTGCTTCTGGAGCATGAAGAACACCCCCGCCACGCTGAACGAGACCACCATGGCCACGATCTCGCACCAGGCGTTGATCCGCCACCAGAACCAGCGCAGCAGGTAGAGCAAGCCGGTCCCAGCGCCGATCGAGAGCAGCAGCTGGAATGCCTGACTGGCGGTGTCGAGCACGAACGTCAGTCCGGCCGCCAACACCATCAGCAGCACGGTCGTGAGCCGTCCCATCGCCACGTAGTGTGCCTCGGTGCCGTCGGGACGGATGAACCGTCGCCAGAAGTCGTGCACCAGGTACGAGGCGCCCCAGTTGAGGTGGGTGACGATGGTGGAGACGTACGCCGCCAGCATCCCGGCGATCATCACGCCGAGGAAACCGTGCGGCAGGAACTTCAGCATGGCGGGGTAGGCCATGTCGTTGCCGACCAGCCGGGGATCGACATGCGGGAACGCCACCCGGATCGAGTCGAGGGTGGGGAACACCAGGATCGACGCCAGTGCCACGAGGATCCAGGGCCACGACCGGAGCGCGTAATGCGCCGCGTTGAACAGGAGGGTCCCGCCCATCGCATCGCGTTCGGTGCGTGCGGCCAGCATCCGTTGGGCGATGTAACTCCCCCCCCCTGGTTCGGCACCGGGGTACCACACCGACCACCACTGGACCGTGAGCGGAATCACGAAGATCGAGAGGGCCGTGCCCCAGTTGCCGAAGTCGGGGAGCAGGGCAATCGTGCCGCTCGGCAACCGGTCGACGATGCCGGTGAGGCCGCCGACTTCAGGTTGGGCAAGCGCGAAGTACGCCAGTGCCACGGCGCCGGTCATCGCGATGCCGAACTGGATCAGGTCGACCAGCATCACGCCCCAGAGCCCGCCGGTCGCCGCGAACAGGACGTTGATCACGGCGCAGATCAGCAGGGTCTGGGTCATTGGCCAGCCGAGCACGACGTTCGCGATCTTGGCGGCGGCAAGGTTCACGGTCGCCATGATGAACCCGTTGAAGATCAGCCCCAGATAGATCGCCCGGAAGCCGCGCACCAGTGAGGCGGCGCGTCCGGTGTAGCGCAACTCATAGAACTCGAGATCGGTGAGCACGCCGCTCCGGCGCCAGAGCCGCGCGAAGAAGAACACCGTGAGCATGCCGGTGAGCAGGAAGGCCCACCACTGCCAGTTGTTGGCCACACCACCGGTTCGGACCAGATCGGTGACGAGGTTCGGCGTGTCGGTGCTGAAGGTGGTGGCCACCATGGAGACACCGATCAACCACCAGGGCGCCGAGCGTCCCGAGGTGAAAAATTCCGAGGTGCTCTGTCCGGCGCGGCGGGCCATCCAGACGGCCGGCACGAAGCAGGCCGAAATGGAGACGAGCACGATGGTCCAGTCGAGGCCATTCGGGTTCATCGGGTGACCGCCTCTTGCCAGCCACCACGGGTGAAGTCGGGGAAGCGTACCGGTGCACTTGAGAGCGCCAGCGATGCTTCGCTGAGTGGCCAGGGTGCGCTCCACGCGGCCGCATCGTAGACGTCAAAGTCCGGTGGCAGTCCCTCGCGCATGGTCTCGATCAGGCGGTACGCCATGATGTAGTCCATCCCGCCATGACCGCCCTTGGCGCGCGCGATAGCCCCGATGCGCTGCCACAGCGGATGGGTGTACTGGGCCTTCGTGGCGTCGTCGAGCGGGCGCCACGCGTGGCCGCCCTCCTGGCCTTCGAGAAACAGGCGGGCGGGGTAGTCCTCGAACGCGCCCTTGGTGCCACGAATACTGTTGAGTCGACTGTAGGGTGTCGGGAGCGTGACATTGTGCTGCAGCAGGATCGTCTTGCCGCGCATCGTCTTGATCAACGAGCTGTTGATGTCGCCTTCGACGTACGTCTCCTGCCACTTCGGTGACCCGGCCGGGACGTGCTCGGCGCGCCACTCGGTGAGGCCACGCTCGGGCGTCGACATCGAAACGAGATAGTCGAACCGATCGCCCTGGTGGATGTCGAGATACCACGCCACCGGACCGAGGCCGTGGGTCGGATAGAAGTTGCCCTGGCGCTCCGTATGCGGAATGCGGCGCCAGAGTCCCTCGTCACGATCCTCGAAGAGGAGATCCCGCAGATCGTGGATATACGCCGCCTCGGCGTAGAGCACGTCCCCGAACCGACCCGCCTTCACCATCGTATCGACCAGCATCTCATTGAAGTCGTAGCAGCAGTTTTCCATCATCATGCAATGGCGGCGGGTCCGCTCCGAGGTGCGGACCAGGGCCCAGGCGTCCTCGATGCTGCTCGCCGCGGGCACCTCGGTGGCCGCGTGCTTGCCCCCTTCCATCGCCGCGAGGCAGACAGGGACATGCCACGGCCAGGGCGTCGCGGTGTACACGATATCGATGTCGTCGCGTTTCACGAGTTCCTCGAACGCCCGTTCGCCCGTGGTGTAGAGCGCCGGAGCCGGCTGGCCGGCATCGGTCACCATCTTCGCGGCCCGTGCGGCCTTCGCGGGAACGATGTCACAGAGCGCGGTGATCCGGACGCCGTCGACGGCGAGCAGTTCCCCGAGCACCGATGTGCCGCGCAGTCCGGTGCCCACGATGGCCACGCGCACCGTTTCGTGGCGGCCGAATGGCACACCCATCATCGAGGCCTCACTGCGCGTACGTGGGGGTGGTGGTGCGGCCTCGGCCGGCCGGCTCATGGCGAGCCCAGCGCCCGCCAAACCGGCGGCCTTGAGCAGGTCGCGACGCGTGACAGGGCGTTCACGGGGGAAGAAAGACATGGGAGAGTCCGTGGTGAGTCGTGACGGAGAGGTGGGGCACGCAACCCCGGACGCTACGTTGGCGCCCGCCGGCCCACAAGACCCTGACCTATCTTGATGCATGACCGCACCCGGCTCACTCCGGCGATTGGGCTTCTCGGCTGCCCTCGCAACCGTCGTCGCCAACATTATCGGTACCGGCGTCTTTACCACCCTCGGCTTCCAGGTCACCGAGACCTCCGATGGTTTCGCCTTGTTGTTGCTCTGGGTGATTGGTGGCGTGATCGCCTTGACCGGGGCATTGTCGTACGGCGAACTCGCGGCCGCGATTCGCGGGTCGGGGGGTGAGTACCGCTTCCTCGGCCGCATCTATCTTCCGGGACTTGGCAGCATCGCGGGGTGGGTGTCCATCGCGGTGGGATTCGCTGCCCCGGTCGCGCTCGCTGCCATGGCACTCGGTCGCTACGCAGGCCCCTTGATCGGCGTCCAGGATCGCTACCTTGCGTTTCTGGTGATCATTGGCGTCAGCGGCGTCCACTTGCTCGCGCCCGAGACCGGTGGCCGAGTGCAAGTGGTGGTGACGACTGTCAAGGTGCTGTTGATCCTTGCCTTCGTCGCGGCCGGGCTCTCCAGCACACTCCCCGCGGCGATCCATTTCACCCCGGACGGCGATTCCTGGCATCAGGTTGCCAGCGGAGAATTCGCACTCTCGTTGATCCTTGTGTCGTACGCCTACTCCGGGTTCAACGCGGCAGCGTACTTCCAGGCAGAGGTGATCGATGCCGAACGGCAGGTACCGCGTGCCTTGGTGCTCGGGACCGTGTTGGTGGCCGGGCTCTACGTGGCGCTCAATTGGATATTTCTTCGCACCACGCCGATCGCCGATCTCACGGGGCAGCTCGAGGTCGGCGCCATCGCGGCCAATCGAATCTTCGGGCCCGAAGGCAGGCGGGTGATGAGTGCCATCATCTCCCTCCTGCTCGTTTCGACCATCAGCGCGATGACGCTGGCCGGACCGCGCGTCATCGAAGCGATGGCGGAGGACCTGCCGCCAATGCGACCCCTCGCCGCACGGACCCGCACCGGCGCGCCGGCGCGCGCTGTGCTGCTTCAGGGGGCGCTTGCCCTCGGGTTCGTACTCACCAACTCGTTCGAGGGGGTGCTGACCTACGCCGGCTTCACGCTCACCCTCTTCTCGCTTCTGGCGGTGGGCGGCGTGATGCTGCTGCGTCGGCGCGAGCCGGACCTGCCACGACCATATCGGACGTGGGGCTACCCGTGGACACCACTCTTCTTCGTGGCGTTCTCGTTCTGGACGGTGGTGGTGGTGGTCCGGGACCGGCCCATGCAGGCGGTCGGGGGGGCGGTCACACTTGGGTTGGCGGCGTTGCTGACCTGGGTGGTCGGGGAGGCCGACCGTTCGAGCCCGAGCGAGGCGTCGAGCTCAGGCCCCGCTCACAGTGGGGAGCAGTACGGGTGAGCGGAGGAGTTGATTCACGCCCGCTTCGATTTCTTCCTCGTTAGTAAAGAGCCGACGGGCACCCTTCCACCAGGCACTGCTGGTCCGGGGCAGGTTCGACTCGATCACGCCCTTCCGCGAATTCGACGCGTGGACATAGCGCCCCTCGCCGATATAGATCCCGACGTGGTCGACCCCGCGACCCTTGCCGAAGAAGAGCAGGTCGCCCGGGAGCAACTGGCTCGGGTCGCGCGGTACTTCGAGACCAATTCGAGCCTGTTCGCGGGAGGTCCGGGGGAGGGCCACGTCGAAGTTCGCCAGCAACCACTGCACCAACCCGCTGCAGTCGAATGCCTTGCCCGGCGCCGAGGCGCCCCACTTGTAGCGCGTACCGACCTGATCCCGGGCCAAGTCAATCAACGAGTCGCGGTTCTCGTGCGGCAGGAACAGCCGCGAGATCGCCGAAAACGGCTTGTCCGCGCGCGCGAACGAGGACTGGGCATGGAGGAGGGGGGCCGGCGCGACCGCGAGGAGGGCGGTGGCGAGCAGGGCGGGTGGCAAGCGCAACGTCACGATAGATAGGCATTCGGCCGAAGTTCGAGCACGCGCTGCACCAGTTGCAGCCGGAGCAGGATAGCCCCGGAAACGCCACTCGTCCACCCCAGTGTCGGTCAGTCGATCGCGAACGTGACCCGGATGACCCCCGTGACGTCCTTCTCGGGGTCCGAGGTGTCGTACATCCCATAGTCGCTGACATCGGTCGATTGCCGCTTCCGTACCTGGAATACCCCGACCCGGACGGCTTTGATGCGCCCCACGGTGGCCCCCGCTGCGGTCACGATCTCCTCGGCCCGAGCCTTGGCGTCACGAGTGGCATCGGCCAGCAGGGGTCCCCGGATCGATGGCAGTTCGGCGTAGAGGTACTCCGGAGCCTGCGGGACGGCCGGGACGCCGCGATCGAGGAGGGGGGTGAGGTCGGCTGCCAGACCGGCAATCCGGTCGACATCCGGGCTTCTCACCTCGACCTGGGTGGTCACTCGATAGCCAAGGATCCTGCCGGTCATCGAGCCGTTGATCCACTCCTCCTGGGCATAGGTCGATGGCGCTCGGGTGATGATCATGCTGTCGGCAAAGCCGGCACTGACCAGCCACTCGCGGGCGGCCGTGGCACCCTGTCGAGATTGCTCCGTGGCGGCGGTCTGAGAGCCGGCCTGAGCCACCACATCCAGGCGCCAGACTGCGAGGTCCGAGCGGACCTGTCGGGTCGCGGAGCCGGTGACGGTAATTTCGTCGCCGGCGCGCTTAATCGATCCCACCGCGAGGGAGCCGATCCCCGCCGCCGCAACGACACCCAGCGCCAGTATGGTTGCCGGCACGACGAACGACGGACGATTCACAGGATCCTCTGGCCGAAGCCACTGGCCACCAGCCCGACAGCGAGTTCGGCGGTGTGGTTGAAACGATCGAGCACGGGATTGACCTCGACCAGGTCCATCGCGATCACGCGTTGCGTATCGTAGAGCATCTCCATCGCGAGGTGCGCCTCCCGGTATGTCGCCCCCCCCCGGACCGGCGTCCCGACGCCGGGCGCCTCCTGCGGGTCGATGAAATCCAGATCGAGCGAGACATGCAGGCCCGTCGTGCCGTCGCTCACCTGGTCAATCGCCTCCTGCAGGACGGCGCGCATGCCGCGCTCGTCGATCTCGCGCATCGTGTAGATCCGGACCCCCCACGCCGCGGCATGGTCGCGCTCACCCGGATCGACATCGCGTGCGCCGATGATCACCACATGGCGTGGATCGATGGCCGCGGCGTCGCCCGCGAGCATGGACATCGGCCCCTCGCCGTGACCCAGCAGATGGGCGACGGGCATGCCGTGCACATTGCCGGTCTCGCTGCTGGTCGGCACATGCAGGTCGGCGTGCGCATCGAGCCACAGCACGCCGACCCGTTCCCCGCGCGCGGCGAAGGTCCGGGCGACGCCGGCGACCGACCCGGCAGCGATCGAGTGATCACCGCCCAGCACCAACGGGGTGTCGCCTCGGGCCGTGATCGCCGCGGTGCGGTTCGCGAGCTCGCGACAGACGTCGGTGATGGTGGGGAGGTAGTCGAGTCCGTGACCCGCGCCGAGTGTCTCGCGCGTCGGGACCGCAACATCCCCCTCGTCGCGTACGGTGTGCCCGAGCGCTTGGAGTCGTGCCTCCAGCTTGGCGAGGCGGACCGCCGAGGGGCCCATCTCCACGCCACGACGCGAGGCGCCGAGGTCCATCGGGACACCCAGGATACTGATCGAGCGACTCATGACATCACCTCGCCTGGCGGAGCAGCGACAAGACGGTCGCGGTAGATGGGGTCGAGTTCGTCCCGGAACGCCTCGAGGGTGCCGGGCAAGCCGGCGAAGGTATCGTAGTGTTGCGGCACGATCCACGTGGGATCGACCAACTCGACGGCTTTCGCCGCCTGACGCGCACCCATCGTGTAGAAGTCACCGATCGGCAACATCAGGATGTCGGGCCGGTAGAGTTCGCCGATCAGGGCCATGTCGCCGAACACGCCGGTGTCACCCGTGTTGTAGATGGTCGGGCCGTCGTCGAATGCGACGACAAATCCGCACGGTGCACCAACAGCTCGCGAGGGACCGCCTGACGGACCGATTGAGGAGGAATGCATCGCCTGGACAAGCGTGGCACGTAGCCCGGGCACCGTTGCCGTACCACCGATGTTGAAGCCGACCACCCGGTCCTCCGGCACACCTGCGGCGACCATCTCTTCGGCGAGCTCAAGCTGGGCGAGGACGGTCATCTGGTGCTCGTTGGCCAGTGCCGGCGTGTCGGTGACATGGTCCCAATGCGCGTGGGTGAGCAAGATGAGGTCGGCCCCCGCGACGATCGCGCGTGCGTTGGCCGGCGCCTTTGGGTTGCCGAGCCACGGGTCGAAGAGCAAGGTCGGTCCCCCAGATCGCGCCACGTGAAAACCGCTGTGGCCGAGCCAGGTCAGGGACACGCCGAGTCGGGACATCTGAACTCCAGGTGGTGGGCGCGTTGCGTTTGCGCGTTCTCCAAGTAGGATACCCGATGAGCCCGTGAGGGCACACCCCCCGACCGTCTCGATTCGTCATCAGGAGTTGCGCATGCACTCGGTCCGATCCGCTCGCCGTTTCGCCGTCATGATTGCAGTGCTTGCGTCGCCGCTCGCTGCGCAACAAGGCTACCAGCAGCCGCCGGCCGCGATCCGAACCATCCTCGACGCACCGCCGACGCCCGGATTGTCGCTTGCACCGAACCGTGAGTGGTTCATCCTGACCGAGCGCTCGGGACTTCCCTCGATCGCCGAGGTGTCGGAACCGCACCTCAAGCTCGCGGGGACGCGACTCAATCCGCACACCAATGGGCCCGCCTCGAGCGGTGGTCTCGAGGGGATGACGCTCCAACGAATCGCCGACGGCAGCACGGCCAAGGTTCAGGTCCCGGCCGGTGGACGACTGAGTGGGCCAAGTTGGGCGCCTGATGGTCACCATTTCACCTTCACCCAAACAACCGATTCCGGGATCGCACTCTATGTGGGCTCGCCCGACGGATCGGTACGCTCGCTGCTGGGACCGGTGCTGAATGGTGCCCACGGCTCCCCCTGCAGGTGGCTCGATGGTGGTAAGGAACTGCTGTGTGCGCGGATCCCCGTTCATCGTGACGCACCTCCCAGGGCGCCCGATGCGCCGACGGGCCCGGTGACCCAGGAATCGAGCGGTCGCAGTGCGCCCGAGCGGACCTATCAGGACCTGCTCACCTCACCGTTCGACGAGGCGCTCTTCGCCTACTACTTCACGACCCAGTGGGTGATCGTCGGGCTCGACGGCACCACGACACCGGTCGGGCCGGCCGGACTCACGACATCGCTCTCACCCTCGCCTGACGGTCGGTACTTCATCGCGGAGACGGTGCAGCGACCGTTCTCGTATCAGGTGACGTGGGGTCGCTTCCCGTCGCGCACGGTCGTGTGGGATCGGCAGGGCCGCGAGGTGCGCCTGCTCAAGAATCAGGCGCAGGTCGAGGTGGAATCCCTCGCGCGCGGGGCGACCTCGAAAGGGCCGCGGAGCTGGCGTTGGCGGGCGGACGCACCCGCGACGCTCGTCTGGATTGAGGCGCTCGATGGTGGCGATCCCAAGGTGGAGGTGCCGCATCGCGACCGGATCGTGACGCTCGATGCGCCATTCAACGGCGAACCAATCAGCTGGTTCGAGACGGAGTGGCGGGCAGGCGGGATCACGTGGGGCCGTTCCAACCTCGCACTCGTGAGCGAGAGCTGGGCACCGACTCGGCGGACCCGCACCTGGATGGTGAACCCCTCGGTCGCTGGAGGCGCACCACGCCTGTTGTTCGATCGGGCGTCGGATGATCGGTATGGCGACCCCGGCTTTCCGATGAGTGAGACCGACTCGACGGGCCAGACCACCTTGCTCTTCTCGCGCAACGGCGCGTCGATCTGGCTGAGTGGGGCCGGGGCAAGCCAAGAGGGCGATCGCCCGTTCATCGACAAGCTCGACCTGACCACCGGCAAGACGATCCGCCTCTGGCGCTCGAGCGGCCCGTTCTATGAAACGGTGGTCGCGCCCGTCAATGCCGAACGCGGCACCTTCATCACTCGACGTGAATCGACGACCGAGCCGCCCAACTACTGGCGGCGAGATGTCATCGTGCGGCGTGCCCCGGAACAACTCACCCACAACGCCGACCCGGCACCGGCGTTTGCGGGGGTGACCTCGAAGTTCCTCACCTACACCCGGGCGGACGGTGTCACGCTCTCGGCCACCATGTACCTGCCCACCGGCTACGATGCGCGCCGCGATGGTCCGCTGCCATTCCTGTTCTGGGTCTATCCGTCGGAATTCGAGACGGCCGCCGCCGCATCGCAGGTGAGTGGGTCGCCCTACCGCTTCACTCGTCCCAGTGGCGCGTCGCATCTCTTCATGCTGACCCAGGGGTACGGGATCCTCGACAATCCGTCCTTCCCGATCGTGGCGGTGGACGGCGGTGAGTCGAACGACACGTATGTCGAGCAGCTCGAGAGTTCGGCGCGTGCCGCGATCGATACGCTGGTCGAAATGGGTGTCGCCGATCGCGATCGGATCGCGGTTGGCGGACATTCGTACGGCGCCTTCACCACCGCCAACCTGCTGGCGCACACGGACCTCTTTCGCGCGGGTATCGCACGCAGCGGTGCCTACAACCGGACGCTCACCCCATTCGGATTTCAGAGTGAACGGCGCACCTACTGGGAGGCGGAGCCGGTCTACCGTCGGATGTCGCCGTTCACGTACGCCGACAAGGTGAACGAGCCCATTCTCTTCACCCACGGCATGGACGACAACAACTCGGGGACCTTCCCGATCCAATCGGAGCGGATGTACGCCGCCGTCAAGGGATTCGGGGGCACCGCACGGTTGGTGATGCTGCCCGGCGAGGCGCATGGCTACAGTGCGCGTGAGTCGGTCGGCGATGTGCTTGCCGAGATGACCGAGTGGCTCGATCGGTACGTGAAGCCGCCGAAGACCACGACGCCGTGATTAGAGCCGAGCCGCGGGCGTCAGCCCGCGGTGTGGTCCGCCGTCCACCAATTCCCGCGTTTTGGTCCGCCACTCACGGAACCAGGCCCCGCTCCGCGGCGTATTGTGGTCATGACCACCACTCGCGTCCTCATCTCGTGCTCGCTCCTGGCCGTGCTCAGCGTGCCACTCCAGGCCCAAGCCATCACCGACCGCCTGCTGGTCACGGGCACTCTGGCCTTCGACGGCGAGGCGACCCTCGGGGACTTCACCGGGACGACCACGACGGTGGCCGGACGCCTGGTCGGTGCGGAGGGTCTCAGCGCCATCCGCGGTTACGTCACCGCGCCAGCTCGCAGTCTGGTCACCGGCAATGACCACCGGGACCGCGACATGTACAAGTCGCTCGAGGCGGATCAGTTCCCGCAAATTCGGTATGACGTTGTCGGAGTCCGCGCCGGCCGGATCGATGGCGATTCAACCGCCGTCTCGCTCCGCGGTCGTTTTACTATCCACGGCGTCACCCGCGATGCGGAGATCCCAGGTTGGGCCTGGCTCGGTCAGGATGTCACCAGGTTTCGTGGAGCAACCCCGCTCAATCTCACGGACTACAAGATCGGCGGACTCTCCAAGCTTCTTGGCACCCTGAAGATGCACGAGGAGATCGTCGTGCGGGTGGACTTGACGTTCAAGCCTTAGGGCCGAGCCGCGGCCATCTGGCCGCGGATTGGTTGGCGACTGCGAGGAGTCGCTTTCTCGCGTTACTAGTTGATCAACGCGTTGAACACGAAGCGGTAGGTCCCCGCCGGTTGCGCGCGGAAGAGCACCTCCGGTCCATATGCATAGAGCCGGCCCTTCCCGATGTCCGCCTCGAACATTGTGACCCCATCCTGCAGGAAGCCCTGGCCATACGCCCAGCCCGAGCGTAGCGGCGTGGGCGACGAGAACCAGGCGATCGGCCGAATGCCCCGCTGGGCGGCGTCGACCGGCAGGTCGAACACCGGTGAATTGTCGAACATCACGGTGGCGACCGAATCGGCGCCGGCACTGACCGCGACCGATTGGTTGACATGGACCTCGAGCAGTGACCCGGGGACGTAGTACTTGTCACGCGACAGCCGGCTGTCGGTGCCATCGGGCTGGCGTTCGACCAGGTGATTGCGGACGGCCAAACCGAAATGCTCCGCGAGAGACGTGGACGATCCAATGGTCACGATGCGCCCGCCTGCCTCAGCGAACGCACGCAACGCGGGGATCGTCGTGTCGGCTGTGATGCTCCCGGTTCGGTTCCGGTATTCCTCGGGCAGGGTGGCAGAGTTGTTCCCCCCCCCACCAAAACCTCCCGGGCGTGCTCGACTGGTGGCCGGCGGGATCGCGCCATCGACGAAGACCAGGACGTCGAAGTCCTTCCGGAGGTCGCCCGCGTCGAGCCGCTGCGGATAGACCACCGTGAATGGCACCTCATACTGCTCGAAGATCCAGCGCGTCCATCCCGAGGACATCGAGCCGCCATACTGGTCCCAGAGGCCAACACGGAGTGGCGCGACCGTCGTCCCTCGAGCCTTTCCGGCAGGTCGCGTCGGGAGCGCTCGCGTCCGAGCCAGTGCGCCAAGCACCGCGCTGGTTCGGCCTCCGCGCAGCACGAAATCACCATTCGCGAGTCGCTCAACCTTGCCACCGGCCGCGTGCACGCGATTGACGGCGAGGAACGCGTCGGTGGCGGTCGGTGAGACAATCCAAGCGCCTGCACCCGCATTGAAGCTCGCGGCTAGCGGCGTGACATCAAGCGAAGCCACATCCTGCAATGGTCCCGTGATCGTGCTCATGGCGCGGTCGTACTTGATCCCCATCTGCATCGCCAACGTCCAGCCCGCGTTGTCGTACGGGGCCTTTGGCGGTCCACCCGGATACTGGAGATCGGTCGGATGATCCTGCGGCTCGAACATGTCGAGCAGGTGCGGGCGGAACGCCTGGTCCATGGGGATGACGAAGCTTCCGGCGGCATACTGGGTTCCGGCGTGCGTGAAGGGCACCGTGGCACGGCTCATCTCGATGCCGCTGATCCGGAGTGCGTTCAAGAAATCGAGTGCCGTGCCGATCTCGGCCTGATCGCCCGGGATGATGTAGGCGTA
>JBDTNH010000045.1:0-18871 GCA_039933845.1 Gemmatimonadota bacterium | reverse complement strand
TGGAGGCGCAGGGAATCGAACCCTGGTCCGAGCCGTATTCCGGGACCGCGTCTACGTGCGTATGCTCTGCTTTCTACTTGGCGTCAGGCGGGCGCAGAACCAGCCCATTTGACGTTGACCTCCAGAAGTTCTCGCGCACGGTGGTGGAGGACCACCGATTGCCAGCCCGGATTATCGATCCGATCGAGGCGCCCCGGACGGGCTCCTGTCTCGGAGGTGCGTCAAGCGAGCAAGCTCAGCTTACGCAGCCAGTGCCAGTTCAGAGTTGGCAGTTGAATCATTTCCGAAGAGATTTATCAGGACTTCGGACCTGAGCACGCAGCGATGCCTTCACCCAACCCGTCGAAGCCGATCGCCCCCGTCCTTGCAATCTAGCGGGATTCCTCCAGTTTATCCACATCCCCACCTCCACATCGCACCGGACCACAGATGACTCGACCAGCCGCGCTGCTCTTCGCGCTCCTCGCCTTGCCTTGCTTGGCCGCCGGACAGACCCTCCCGCTCCGTCAGTCGTCACTCGATAGCTCGGCGGCCGACCCGCTCTTCCGAGTCCCCCTGGATTCGACAGTGGACGGCCGGTGGTTGGGCAGCTCCCCGGGTACCTCCCGATGGGACCTGGATGGTCGCTGGCTGTACTTCACCTACGACACGACGGTGGTGGTGACCGATTCGGTCTCACCTCCTGACCCGTGGTGGCGCGTCTCTCGCGACGGCAGACGAGTCGAGGCGGTGGAGCGGAACGTCGCCGCGGCGGTGCCCGCGTCGCCCACATGGACCCGGGACGGTCGCCGCGCGGCGTGGTTCCAGCAGGGGGCCCTGCACTTCTGGGAGCGCGGCAAGGGAGAACGGGTGCTGCTCGCGCGTGCGAATTCGCTCCGACCGACGTGGTCGGCCGACGAGCGCGAGCTTCGTTGGACGGAGGACGACCTCCTCTGGTCGATCGACCCAGCTTCCGGCATCCTCCGCCAGCTCACCCGAGTGATCACGAAGAAGGACTCCGTCAAGGACAAGCCGATCAATGCCGAGCTGAAGCGCGAGCAGCTCGAGCTCTTCGACTTCGTTCAGCGTCAGAAGCGTGAAGCAGATTCAAGCGCGGCACGACGTCTCCGGGAACGGGATCCGATGCCGTTCGTGGTGGTCCGCCCGAAGAAAGACGACGTGCTCCGGGGAGAGGAACTCTCGCCGGATGGTCGCTGGGTGAGCTATCTTGTGTCGCCAAAGGCCGACGAGACCCAGACGGTCTGGAGCGACTTCGTGAACGACTCCGGCGTGGTCCAGACGCGAACCGGGCGCGCCAAGGTGGGCGCGCCACCGGTGCGGACCCGAATCGCGATCGTGGCAGCCGATCCGCTCGTCGATCCCGATAGCGCCACGATCACCTGGGTGGTTGACGACACCACGGCGTTCGGCAAGCCGGTCCGGGCGCTCAGTGCGTCGTGGAATCGCGCCGGGACGCACCTGCTCGCCGAGTTCGCCTCGATGGACTACAGGGACCGTTGGATCGTCACGGTCGATCCCGCGACGGGCAAGCACCTCGGCCAGGTACATCACGAACACGACGACGCTTGGCTCCTCGAATCATCCGGAATCACCTGGCTGCCCGACGACGAGCACATCGCCATCATCAGCGAGGTGACCGGCTGGCAGCATCTCGTGGCGCTCGACATGGCGGGAAATGCGCGTGCACTCACCAATGGTCCCTGGGAGGTACGAAGTGCGCAGCTCTCGCGCGACGAGTCGACGTGGTGGCTGACCACGTCGGAGGAGCATCCGAGCGAACTGCACCTCTACACCATGCCGGCCAATGGCGGGCCACGCACCCGGATTGACCAGCTCGGCGAGGGTGAGGTCAATTGGACGGTGTCGCCCGACGAGGGCGCATTGGCGATCAGATGGAACTCTCCTGATCAGCTGACCGATCTCTACCTGATGTCGACCCGCACTGCACGACCGGTCCGGGTGACCCGAAGCGGCAGCGACGCGTACTTTCGCATTGCGTGGCCGCGATCCGACTTCGTCGCGTATACCAATGCACGTGGCGACAGTGCGTGGGCGCGCGTGTATGTGCCGCGCACGCAGCACCCGGGGCACGGGGCAGTGCTGGAGATCCATGGCGCCGGGTATGCGCAGGGCGTCCACAAGAGCTTTGGTGGGTCGAGCGCCCACGGTGGCGCCCTCTACGCCAAATACTTGACGGATCTCGGTCTCACCTACGTACGTCTCGATTATCAGGGCTCGGCGGGCTACGGGCGCGATGTGCGGGTCGCCGTCTATCGGACAATGGGCGACCGCGATGTCGAGTCCGCGATCGGGACCGTTCCGTACCTCGCGGCCAACTACGGCGTCGACCCGGCACGCGTGGGACTTTTCGGTTGCTCCTATGGCGGCTTTTTCACCTTGATGGCGCTGTTCAAGCATCCCGGCACGTTTGCCGGCGGTGTGGCCCAGTGTGCGGTCACCGACTGGGCCCACTACAACCACTGGTACACCGCACGGATCCTCAACGGCACACCCGCGGAGGACACCGTCGCCTACCGCGAGAGCTCGCCGATCTACCACGCGGCGGGACTCGCCGACCCACTGATCCTTGAGCACGGCCTGGTCGACAACAATGTGGAGTATCAGGACGCGGTGCGATTGGTGCAGCGGATGATGGAGTTGGGCAAGGACTTCGAGTTCGTGACCTACCCGATCGAGGCGCACGGCTGGCGCACCAGCTGGTCAAAGCGCGACTCGCAGCGGCGGATGCAGCAGTTGTGGGATCGGGTGCTGCTGAGGTAGGACGAGAAACGAGAAACGAGAAGCGAGAGGTCTGTCACCCTGAGCGAAGCGAAGGGGTAATTCGAGGCAGTCTCGTGTGCCCCGCCAGGGCGAGCAAGGAGGCACCCTCCGCCGCTTCGCTTCGCTCAGCGTGACAACTTGCGCGTTTCTCGTTTCTCGTTTCTCGTTTCTCGTTTCTCGTTTCTCGCTATAGCCACCCCCGCCGACGGAACCAGGCATAGATCCCGGCTGACATCAGGGCCATGACACCGAGCACGATGAAATAGCCAGACCGCGCCTGGAGTTCCGGCATGTTGGCGAAGTTCATGCCGTACACGCCAACCACGAAGGTGAGTGGCAGGAAGAAGGCCGAGAACACCGTCAGGACGCGCATCACCTCATTGGTCTTGTTCGACGACATCGCGAGATGGAGTTGCAACAGCTGGTTGACCTCGTCGTAGATCTGCTCGACCCAGAAGAGATACGCCTCCGCCGCCTCCCGCATGTCCTGGTAGACCGGTTCGGCACGTTCAGCTGGGGGCACGAGCTTCGAGAGCACGTTGCTCATCTGCCAGAGGAGCCGGCGCGTCAGGCCGATGCGTCGCTTGAGGTTGTGCATGTCTCGGAGCGTCGGGGCCGGGATGTCATCATCGAAGATCCCCTCCTCGAAGGCATCCAGCGCGGATTCGTTGCTACCGAGCGGAAAGTCATAGGAATCGAGGACGGCGAGAATCACGGTGGAGAGGACGGCCACCGTGGTCGGCTCCGGTTCTTCTGGAGTGCCAAACCGATCACGCAGGGTGGACAACTCCTGCAACTCCGTGCGATGCACCGTGACGAGGAGTCCCTCGCGGTAGAAAATGGCGACCTTGCGCGTGAGTTCCTGGGGTGTGCTGGCATCCTGGGGCGCGTTCCGATCCCGGGCGCGCATGATCAGGAAAGTCGTATCATTGAAGCGCTCGAGCTTCGGCAGATGCTCCGGGTCCAGGCTGTCCTCGACGGCCGACGGGGGAAGATTGAATTCCATGGCCAGATCGTGCAGTTCCGCCGGCGTCGGCCCGACGACATCGACCCAATGACACTGCGGGGTGTTCATGACGTCATGTCGCACCGGACTCTCCTCGCAAGGCGCTCAGGATCCGGTCGGCGGCCGCCGCCCCGCCGAATCCGTTGTCGATGTTGCACACCGTGATCCCCGATGCGCAGGAATTGAGCATGGCGAGCAGCGCCGCCACGCCCCCGAACGATGCGCCATAGCCAACCGAGGTGGGCACCGCGATCACCGGAGTGGCAACCAAGCCGCCGACCACCGAAGCCAACGCGCCCTCCATTCCGGCCACCACGATCAGCACCGCCGCATCGCGAAGGAGTGTCTCATGGGAGAGCAACCGGTGCAAGCCGGCGACACCGACGTCGTTGAGCGTCCGAACGGCTCGCCCGAACGCCTCGAGTGTGGTGGAGGCCTCACGAGCCACTGGAAGGTCACTCGTGCCGGCCGAGACCACGAGCGCGAATGGGGATGTGGCGTGGGTGTCCGGGGTATCGACTCGGCACCAGGCGGTGCGGGCCAGCGCGTCGACCTGAAGGTTGGGGATTCGAGCATGGAGCGCCGCGCGTTGCTCGGCGCTCGTTCGCGTCGCCAGCATCCCCGCTCCACCGGCCATCAGCCGTTCCGCAATCGTCACCACCTGATCGACGGTCTTCCCCTCGGCGAAGATCACCTCGGGACGTCCCTGACGCAGGGCGCGATGATGATCGAGTCGGGCGAACTCGAGGTCTTCAGTCGGAAAGCGCACCAAACGCTCGAGTGCCGCCTCGGGCGACGTCGTTCCCGCGCGGACTGCCGCGAGGAGGTCGACGAGGTGCTGGCGATTCACGCGACAGCCACCATGCCCTCACGCGCGAGGTAATCAGAAAAGATGCGCTCGGCCTCGGCCAGGCTCTCGACTTGGAAGAGCTCGCCTCGAAGCGTCGAGGCCCCATGCAAGCCGCGTGTATACCAACCAAAGTGCTTCCGGAACTCAAGCATCGTGCGGCGGCTATCGCCCTGCAACTGGAGCGCGAGACGCGCATGGTCGAGTGCAATCACAAATCGCTCAGCCGGGCTCTCGGCCGGTGGCATGGGGGCACCGTCCAGCATGGCCCTCGCATCCCGGAACAGCCACGGCTGGCCGAAGGAGCCGCGGCCCACCATGACACCGGCACAGCCCGTGTGGTCGCGCATCCGGACCACATCCGCGGGGGTTTCGATGTCACCGTTGCCGATCACTGGGATGTCGAGCGCCTCGACCACGCGGGCGATCTCGTCCCAGTTGGCTTTGCCCTTGAACATTTGCGACCTGGTCCGGGCGTGCAGGGTGAACGCCTTTGCCCCGGCGTCCTGCATCCTGAGCGCGATCTCGACCGGATCCCGGCTGTCCTCGTTCCAGCCCGACCGTGTCTTGACCGTGAGCGGCAGGTGGGTAGCCGCCACGCAGGCGCGAATGATCCGGTCGACCAGCTCCATGTCACGCAGGCATCCCGAGCCACCGTTCCGACTCACGACCTTCTTGACCGGGCACCCGAAATTGATGTCCACGAAGTCCGGCGCATAGTGCGCCGTCACCAGTGCCGTCGCCTCGGCCATCGCGTCCACATCGCTGCCGTAGATCTGGATCCCGATGGGTCGCTCGATCTCGTCGAACTCGCAGCCCTCGAGCACCCGTCCGATCCGGCGCCGGATTCCCTCGGAATTCAGGAATTCGGTGAGCACCACATCGGCACCCAACCGGCGACAGATGCGCCGGAAGGGAGGCTCGGACACCCCTGCCATGGGCGCGAGGAACATCGGGAAGGAAGATCCCGTGGGGTACGGAAACCGCATCCCGGAAATCTACACAGACCGGCTGCTGAACCGGCAAGTGGCCCCGCGTTGTCGGGATCCGGGGGATCGGTTAGCGTTCCCGGATGCATCTGGCCCAGTTCCTGACCGCATCATCCGTGGCACTGGACATCACGGCGAGCAGCCGCGAGGTCGTGCTCGAGGCGCTCGTGGACCTGCTCGGTATCGAGGGTCGCCAGCGGACCACGCTGTTGCGATTGCTGACGCGACGCGAGCTGCTCGGTTCCACGGCGGTCGGGCACAGCCTGGCCGTTCCCCATTGTCGGACGCTTGTCGTGCCGCGGGTGCGGATGGCCTATGTCCGGCTGGCCACCCCGCTGCAGTGGGAGGCCCCGGACGGGGTCCCCGTCCGGCATGTGTTCATGATCGTGGCACCACCGGTCGAGGTGAGCAACCAGTACCTGCCGGCATTGGGCCGCCTCGCGCGATTCGCGAAGGAGCCTGGCGTGATCACCGAGCTCGACCAACTCACTGGTGCCACGGAATTCAGTGCGTTGCTGGACCGGCACGGCGCGTGAGGGCGCACAGATTCATTCCCATTCGATCGTGGCAGGTGGCTTGCTGCTGATATCGTAGACCACGCGCCCCACCCCACTCACCTCGTTGGCGATCCGGTTGCTGATGCGTGCGAGCACCGGATGTGGAAACTCGAACCAGTCGGCGGTCATCCCATCGCGTGACGTCACCGCGCGCAAGCCGATCACCTGATCGTAGCTCCGGAAATCTCCCATGACCCCGACCGACCTGATCGGCAACAGCACGGCGAACGCCTGCCAGATCTGATCGTACAACCCCGCCGTCCGGATCTCCTCGATGTAGATCGCGTCGGCCTGCCGGAGCAAGTCACATTGTTCGGCAGTCACTTCGCCAAGGATTCGGATGGCGAGACCGGGACCGGGAAACGGGTGGCGGCCGACCATTTCCTCGGGCAAACCCAGTTCTCGACCGACCGCCCGGACCTCATCCTTGAACAGTTCACGGAGTGGCTCGATCAGGGCGAACGGGAGCCGCTCGGGCAGCCCGCCAACATTGTGGTGCGTCTTGATCGTGACCGACGGGCCGCCGGTCGGCGAGAACGACTCGATCACGTCCGGGTAGAGCGTCCCCTGCACCAGCCAGCGGACATCGTCGCCAACCAGCTTGGCTTCCTGCTCGAAGGTGTCGATGAAGCGGTGACCGATCTTCTTCCGCTTGACCTCCGGGTCGACGACACCGACGAGATCGGCCAGGAACGCCACGCTCGCGTCGACCACGCGGAGATCGATGCCCAGATGCTTCCGGAAGGTGGCCTCGACCTGGACGCGCTCATCGAGCCGCAACATCCCGTGATCGACGAAGATGCAGGTGAGCCGATCCCCGACGGCCCGGTGGACCAGTGCCGCGGCGACCGAGGAGTCGACGCCGCCCGAGAGGCCGCAGATCACGCGATCATGCGCCCCCACCAGCTCACGAATCCTGACGACCTCACTGTCGACGAAGTGCTCCGGGGTCCACGACGCGGAGGCGCGACAGATGCCGAAGAGGAAGTTGCCGATGATGTCGCCACCCCGAGGCGTGTGGGCGACCTCCGGATGGAACTGCACCCCATGCAGTGGCATCGTCGCGTGCGACATCGCCGCGACCGGCGAGTTGCTCGACGAACCGGTCACCACCCACCCCGGCGGCGGTGCGTCGACATGGTCGCCGTGGCTCATCCATACTGGCGTGACTTCGCCATCCGCGAATCCGGCGAACAGTCCACCCCCCTGAACCGTCACCTCCGCGCGACCGTACTCACGGCGCGACGCACCGACCACCTTGCCACCGGCCAGCATCGCCAACAACTGCATGCCGTAACAAAGGCCCAGCACCGGGATCCCGAGCTCGAGTAGTTCGGGCTGCGCCAGTGGCACCCCTTCACCGTAGACAGAGTTCGGCCCCCCCGAGAGGATGATCCCCTTCGGGTTCCACTCCCGGATCCAGGCGATGTCGCGCGACGGCGGATGGATCTCGCAGTAGACGTGCTGCTCACGGACGCGTCGCGCGATGAGTTGCGTGTACTGGGAGCCGAAATCAATGATCAGGATGCGGTCGTGGTCGGTCACGGGACATCGCTTGCAAAGGGGTCGGCAATCTCGGAGGCGAAGAGGTCGGTGAGGCGCTCACGAGGGCGGATCACCGCCCAGCGATCGTCGTCGACGAGGACCTCTGCCGCGCGGGCCCTCGCGTTGTAGTTCGAGCTCATGGCAAAGGCGTAGGCACCGGCGCCAAGCACCGCCAGCAGCGCGCCGGCCGGCATGGCGGGAACTTCCCGACCGAGCCCGATGAAGTCGCCAGTCTCGCAGACCGGCCCCACGACATCGGTGGTCACCGTCTCAGCGTACGGCGCAGCAACCGCCACCACCTCGTGCCATGCCTTGTAGAGGGAGGGCCGGAGCAGGTCGTTCATGCCGGCATCGACAATGGCAATCTCTCGCCCCCCTGAATGCTTCCGGTGCACAATCCGCGTGAGCATGACGCCCGCGGGTCCCACCACGAACCGACCCGGTTCGATCTGGATCAGGCAGCCCGAGGCCGCCAGCCGGTCGCGCACCGCGTCGATCCATTCCTCGGGGGTCATCGGCGATTCGTCCTTGTACCGAATCCCGATCCCCCCCCCAATGTCAAGCGTCCCTGGCGCGTGTCCTCGGCGCCGTGCCTCGGCCAAGACAGCCAACAATCGATCGAGCCCGGCCGTCCACGGCGTCGGTTCCATGATCTGCGAGCCGAGATGCATGGCGAGCGCGTCGAGCGTCAGGGCGGTGGTCTGGTCGAGGACCGCGAAGACATCGGGAAGTTGGTCGATGGCAATACCGAACTTGACGCCCCCCGCACCGGTGCTGATGTACGGGTGGGTGTCGGCCGTGACATCCGGATTGATGCGCACCCCGATCGAGACCGCGGCGCCCTGCATTTCCGCGAGCACGGCCAGACGGCGCAGCTCGGCGACTGATTCGACGTTGATATGCCCGACACCCACCGTGATCGCCGCCTGCAACTCCTCGTCGGTCTTGCCGACGCCGCTGAAGACGATATGCGCCGGATCGAAACCCGCCGCGAGTGCGCGCAAGAGTTCGCCGCCAGAGACGATGTCCGCCCCGGCACCCAGATCGGCGAGGAGCTTGAGCACCGCCAGATTGGCATTGGCCTTGACGGCATAACAGACACGGTGCGGGAGGTCGGCGAACGCCGCCTGCAGCCGGAGGAACCGATCGCGGATGACTGCCGCGTTGTACACGAACGTTGGTGAACCGACATCACCTGCGATCACGGCCAGCGGCACCTGTCCCATGACCAAGGCACCATCCTCACCGACCCTGATGCCGGCCTCACTCAACAGTGACGTCAGTAGGCCCTCGCCCACACGGCCTCCACCTTGGCGGGGCGACCCGTCCAGATGCAGGTCGTTGGCGCTTCGGGTGAACGGAACTCCTCCATCGGCAGGCAGCGAATCGTCGCCTTGGTCTCCGCCTTGATCTCCCCCTCGACTGACGGATCGCCGCAGAAGCCGGCGTAGACGAATCCACCATCGCGTTTCAGGAACTCGATGAACTCTTCCTTCGATTTGGGACCGCGGAGCGAATTGGTCTCCCGCCGAGCGAGGGCCGCATCGAAGAGAGACTGCTGCATGGCATCAAGTTCCCGAGTGACCGTCGCGGCAAGTCCCGCCATCGGGACCGAGTCCTTCCCACCAATCCGGCGGGCAAGCATCACCGTTTCCGCGGCGAGGTCGCGTGGACCAATCTCGAGGCGGAGCGGCGTGCCACGCCCCTCCCACTCGAAGTATTTGGCCCCCGGCTTGATGCCGTCGCGCGTGTCGGCGGTCACGCGAATCCCGGCCGCCTTGAGCTCGGCCCGGATGCGCTCTGCCGCCGCACACGTCGCCTCGTGTTCCTCGTCCGAACGCCAGATCGGAATGATCACCACCTGCCACTGCGCCAGCCGTGGCGGACAGACCATTCCCTTGTCGTCGCCGTGGGTCATGATGAGCGCACCGACCAAGCGTGTGGACACACCCCACGAGGTGCTCCACACATGCTCGAGGCCCCCCTCGGCCGCCTGGAACTGGACCTCGAACGCCTTGGCGAAGTTCTGGCCAAGGTTGTGCGAGGTGCCCGCCTGGAGCGCCTTGTTGTCCTGCATCATCGCTTCACAGGAATAGGTCCGCATCGCCCCGGCAAACTTCTCACCCTCGGTCTTGAGTCCGGTGACGACGGGCATCGCCATCCACTCTTCCATGAACGTGCGGTACAGGCCGAGGATCAGCAGGGTTTCGGCCTCGGCTTCGTCAGCGGTCGCATGGGCGGTGTGCCCTTCCTGCCAGAGGAATTCGGTGGTGCGAAGGAACAGCCGCGTCCGCATCTCCCACCGCACCACGTTCGCCCACTGGTTCATCTTGACCGGCAGGTCTCGCCAGCTCTGGATCCACTTGGCGAACATGGCGTAGATGATCGTCTCCGAGGTCGGACGAACCACCAATGGTTCTTCCAACTCCTTGCCACCACCATGGGTCACAACGGCGAGCTCGGGGGCGAAGCCTTCGACGTGCTCGGCCTCTCGCGCAAGGAAGCTCTGTGGGATGAAGAGCGGGAAGTACGCGTTCTCGTGACCGGTCTCCTTGAACATCGCGTCGAGCGCCTGCTGCATCTGCTCCCAGATCGCGTAGCCGTTGGGCCGAATCACCATGCAGCCGCGCACCGGCGAGTAGTCCGCCATCTTGGCCTTCATGATGACGTCGTTGTACCAGGCACTGAAGTCCTCGGCGCGTGGTGTGATTCCCTTTTCAGCCATCGTTCACCCTGTCGAAGTGAGGAGATCACGGCACTGCTGGACCACGAGGTCGCGCGGCACCGCATGTTGTGACTTGTCGGCAAAATCGCGGAGCTGCACTTCACCGCGTGCTCGATCGTCAGGACCGATCACGAGGACCAGCCGCGCGCCGCGAGCGTCAGCCTGCTTGAGCTGCTTGGCGAGTGTGGCGCCGTTCAGGGCATACTCGGCCGCGATGCCGGCACTCCGGAGTTCATGGACCACGGCGAACACCGCGGGCATGTCATCCGGCGTCGCCGCACCGACGAAGACCTGCGTGGTGGCCGGTGACGCGGGGCGGAGCTCCCGTTCCTTGAGCAACTCTCCCAGCACCACATCGCCCATCCCGAAGCCGACCGACGGGAGATCCACGCCACCGAGCGTCGCGAGGAGCGTGTCGTAGCGGCCACCACCACAGATTGCACGGAGCGAGCGCTGCGCGTCGAACAGCTCGAACACCGTGCCGGTATAGTAGGCCAGACCACGCACGATCGAGAGATCAAGGACTACGTAGTCGCCGAGTCCCATGGCATCGAGCGCGGCGAGGGTGTCACGGAGGGGCACCTCACCCTGAAGGGCCGAGGCAAGGCCCGCGTGTGTGCTCGAGCGTGCGACGAGGCTATCCCACGTGGTCGCCAGACGAAGCTCGTCGATCAGGATCCCGAGTGCGACGGAATCACCTCCGCCCGCCGCGAACGCCTCGCGCGCATTGGCCTCTTCCCGACGACCGAGCTTGTCGAGCAGTTGAAACACACTCGCGTGTTCGGTGCTCGCGATCCCCAGACCCTCCAGCAATGCCACCAACAAGCGCCGATCCGACACGCGCACCTTGAAGTCCTCGTGGGTCAACCCGAGTTCCCGGCACATGTCGATCGCGAGCGCGATCATCTCGGCATCGGCGAGCGCGCCAGGTTCGCCCACGAGATCGCAGTTGAGCTGGAAGTGCTCCCGGAGCCGACCACGCTGCTGCTTCTCGTAGCGGAAGAGCTGTGGGATGCTGAACCATCGGATTGGCTTCTTGAGCCCGTTGGCACGCGCCGACACCATTCGTGCAAATGTTGGTGTCATTTCGGGCCGCAGCGTCACATGGCGATCACCCTTGTCGACGAAGTCGAAGAGCTGTCCCACCAGCTCGTCCCCGCTCTTGGCCGTGTAGAGCTCGAGCGGCTCGAGCGGCGGCCCATCATACTCCTCGAAGCCGTAACGCGCCGCTACGCGACGCCACGCGGAGAGGATGTGGGATCGAAAGGCGAGGTCATCGGGGAAGAAATCACGGAATCCGGGCAAGGCCTGAAACGTCATGGCACAAAATACACGGCGGGAGGCCGGGCCTGAACCCGTCGCCGCCAGTCCGGAGGCTACCTGGGGCTAGACCACCCCGCCCCGCCGGGCCAATACGTCGCCCACGGTGTGGAATGAACCGGTGACAAGCACCGTGCCGGCGCCGTGCTCGGCCTCACGGATGGCCGCATCGAAATCCGGCTCGAGGTGCCAGTGGGCCCGGGCCGGCGGACGACTCTCGTCCGCGAGCCAGGCCTGCAGCCAGGAGGTATCCCAGCCGCGGTCAGCGGCCGAAGGGGCCACGGTCAGCACGCCGCGATCGATCACCTGATCGAGAAGCACCAGCATCTCGGCCCATGGCTTGTCACCGAGGATCGAGACCACGGCATGGAGTGGCCCTGGAGGCGGCGATGCTCGCAGCGCGCTGATCAGCGCCCTCACCCCATCGGGGTTGTGCGCGACGTCGTAGAGCCACTTCCCTCGACGGTCCAGTCGACCCGGCACGCCGGCGCTCCTGAAGCCCGCTTCCACCGCTCCGAGCGATGGGCGAAGTCGGTGTGGCATCGCCTCGAGCATCGCAGCCGCGACCGCGGCGTTCCGACGCTGGTGAGGGCCGTTCAGCGCAAGTTGGCCGGTCCACTCCGCATTCGGTGGGACCATCATCGGTTGATAGTCGGCCACACCCACTGCATCCGCACCGGCGTCACGCAGCAGCCGAGCGAGGTGCGGGTCAGGTTCTCCGATCACAAACGGGACCCCGGGCTTGGCGATCCCCGCCTTCTCGCGCGCGATCTGTTCGATCGTGTCACCGAGATACTTCTGATGATCAAGCGCGATATGCGTGATCCCGCTCACTAGGGGCGTCACGACGTTGGTCGAGTCGAGTCGTCCGCCGAGTCCGACTTCGAGCACGGCGATCTCGACGCCGCGCGCCGCGAAATCCGCGAGTGCCATCGCTGTTGTCGCCTCGAAGAAGGTCGCCCCGGTGGCTTCCATCGTCGGTCGGAGGTGCTCGGTCCACTCGACGACTGCATCGCGACTGATCGGCACGCCATCCACCGCGATCCGTTCACGGAACGAGACCAGGTGTGGTGAGGTGTAAAGGCCGACCCGTCGACCGGCGGCCCGCAGTGCGGCCGCCACGAGTGTGGCGACGCTGCCCTTGCCGTTGGTCCCACCGACATGGATTGTCGCGTAGTGTGCCTGAGGGTCACCCACCGCCTCAAGCAGGCGATGGGTGGTCTCGAGACCAAACTTGATCTGGGTGAGGCGCGGGTAGAGGTAGTCGAGTGCCGCGCGGTAGCGATCAGGCAGCCGAGCTGGCTCCAGCAGCTGGCGCACGCTGGCCGCGCATGTGACGCAGCAGACGCGCGGTGGTCTCGCGGAGCGATGCTCTCGGGATCACATCGTCGATCTGCCCCTTCTCGAGCAGGAACTCAGCGGTCTGGAAACCCTCGGGGAGATCCTGGCCGATGGTCTGCTTGATGACCCGCTGTCCCGCGAAACCGATCACGGCGCCCGGCTCGGCGAGGATGACATCACCCTGCATCGCGAACGAGGCCGAGACGCCACCGGTCGTCGGGTCGGTGAGGATCGAGATGTAGGGCACCGCGCGCGCGCGCATCTGCGCGATCGCCGCCGATGTCTTGGCCATCTGCATCAGCGAGAGGGCACCCTCCTGCATCCGGGCACCACCCGAGGTGGAGACGATGACCATCGGGATCTTCTTCTCGGCGCTTCGCCGGGCGAGGCGGGCGATTTTCTCACCGACCACCGATCCCATCGATCCACCCATGAAACGGAAGTTCATCACGCCGAGGTGAACAGGATCACCCTCGAGCTTGGCGGTGCCGGTGTAAATGGCGTCGGACCCGCCCGCCTTTCGTTCCGCGATGGCCAGTCGCTCGGGATAATGCTCGAATTCGAGTGGGTCGACGGAGTGGAGTTCGGCGAAGAGTTCCTTCCATGATCCTTCGTCGGTCAGCAGCTCGATGTAGTCCTCGGCCGCGAACCGCTTGTGTGTGCCGCACTCCGGGCAGACGTTGAACGCCCGAACGAATTTTTCCTTGATGTCGACATGCCCGCAGGACTCACACTTTTCCCATGCATCGGCGGGGATTTCCCGACGCTCTCGGGGAGCGGTCCTGGCTTTGCGCTCCTTCTTGAACCACGCCATAACGGTCATTGGGCCTCAGGCTGGCACCAGCGTCGGGGGGAGCGCGGTGCGAATGTCAGGAACACGCATTGAACGTGGGGGGCGCTCGGCCTGAGCGCAAGGGGGAGGCACCCAAGTCGTTGTCAATTCTCGATATAGCTTGCGACCCGTTCGTCCCGTGCGGTCCGATAGGCGAGACCCAACCCCAGAAAGACCGTCACGAGGAATGAGCCGCCGTAGGAGAAGAATGGCAGCGGGATACCAGTGATCGGCATGATCGAGATCACCATGCCGATGTTCTCGAAGATGTGCGTGAAGATCAGACCGACCAGGCCAAAGGTGACCATCGAGGCATACGGATCACTGGCCCGGCGGGCGATCTGGGTCATCACGCTGAGCAATGCGAGGAAGAGTCCCAGCGCCACGAGCACACCGATCAGCCCGAGTTCCTCACCAACCACCGAAAAAACGAAGTCGGTCCAATGCTCAGGGATGTACCCGGTGCGCTTCTGCGGACCAAGTGTGAAGCCCTGCCCGAACAGTCCGCCAGACCCGATCGCCAGCGTCGACTGGTAGCCTTGGTATCCCGTCGTCGCGGCGAAGGCCTCGGGGTTCAGGAACGAAATGATCCGTCCCCGCTGGTACGGCGCCATCTTGTTCCACACGACGATCGCCAACACGCCGGTCACCGAGTTGAGTACGTAGATGGCAATGCCTTCCCAGACAAACGGCCGCCAGATCAGCAACAGGGCGAAGAGCACCACCATCCAGATCGACCAGAGCAGAGTGCTGCCTGAGAGGAGCAGCGAAAACACCGGCGAGGCCAGCAGGACCAGGATCGGGATCGGCACGCCAGCCCAGAAGATCATCGCGAAGAGGATCCCGCCGAACACCATGGCGCTGCCGAGATCGGGCTGGGCCAGTACCAGCAGCGTGGGAAGGCCGGCGATCAGGAGCGGAGGGATCAGACCCCGAATGGTCGTGGGTGGATCTCGTCGGGCGGTGAACCAGCGGGCCAGCATCAGGATCGTCGCCAACTTGGCGAGTTCCACCGGTTGACCGATGCGCATTCCCCCGATCGAGAGCCAACTCTTCGTCGACGCGGCGGTACCGGCACCTGTTCCGGCCACCAGAACGACGAGCAGCAACACGACGCCCAGGATATACAACGGCGGTGCGGCCCACTCGAGGACGCGGTGCGAAATCCGCGAGGAGAGAAATGCGCCGGCGAGGGCAATGCAGATCCAGACGAGTTGCTTGATCCAGATACCCGACGCGAGGCTGGGAATGTCCATCTGGCCGGCAGAGAAGAGCACCAGCACGCCATAGGTGAGGAGCAGGCCGACGATCAGGAGGAGCGGTCGATCGAGGCGCCGCACTCAGGGACGTCCTGGAAGCGGACCGGGCTGGGCAAGCACGGCACTCGTCGATTCCGCGGGGAGCGGGGCCCCGAGGTTTTCGGTGACCGGAATCCGAATCGGTGCGTCGATCACGGCGCTATCGGCTCCCACAAGGAAGCGTCGAATGGCCTTGACGACGTACGGCGCCACCGTAGAGCCGTGCTGCCCGTTCTCGACCAGCATGCCGATCACGATCTGCGGCGCCTCGTACGGGGCGAAGCCGATGAACCAGCCGGCATCCCCCTGTCCAGGCGGCATCTGTCCGGTTCCCGTCTTGCCGGCGACCAACAATTCCCGGCCACCCGATGCGCCCGCGGTGCCACCGAGGACCACATCGGCAAGTGCCGTCCGCAAGTCCCGGAGCTGCGCAGGAGTGAGCCCCAGATCGTAGGTGGGACCATCGGTCCGACGCTCGAACAGGAAAGGTGGCCGCTTGATTCCGTCGGTGGAGAGTGCGGCATAGAACGTGACCATATTGGCCAGTGATTGGACATTGGCACCTTGGCCGATCGACAGATTCAACACCTGCCCCGGCGAGAAGGTGCCGAATCGCTTCACCTTGACATAGTCCTCGACACTTCTGGCCCAGCGTGAACTCCGTTCGCGCTCGAGATCGATGCCGCTTCGATCGTCGAAGCCAAGTTCGGCTCCACCTGCGAGGAGGCTGTCCGCGCCCAGCTGGAGCCCAAGCTGGTAGAAGTAGACATCGCACGAGACCTTGATCGCGTCGGAGAGCGTGACGCTGCCATGTCCTTCGGGCTTCCAGCATCGGAAGCGACGTGACCCGAACTGATAACCGCCGGTGCACGGCACCGGCATGCGCGTGCTCATCGTCACCAAGCCCCGCTTGAGTGCCATCGCCGCGACCGCGAGCTTGAACGGTGAGGCGGGGGGATAGCCCCCCTGGATCACCCGATCGAGCAGCGGGATCTGCGGGTCGTCGCGGTAGCCGGCGTACTTCGCAGCGGAGATTCCGCCGACGAAGTCGTTGGGGTTGAAGGTTGGAAACGAGTAGTAGGCGAGCACCTCACCGGTCGGGCGCATCGCGAACAGCGCGCCCTTCCGCGCGGCGAGGAACGGGGTGGCGCGCCACATCGAGTCGACAAACCGCTGGAGCGGGAGGTCGATCGTGGTGGTGATGGTCTGGCCGGGGACCGGTCGGATAATGCGGTCATCCTCCCCCCCCTTCACTGTCCGGCTCTTGGCGGTAACCGCAACGAACCGCATCCCGGGTGTGCCGCGCAGCAGCTGGTCGTACTCGAATTCCAGCCCGTTCTTCCCGACGATGGTTCCCATCCGCGCATCGGGGAAGCGATCACTCCCCAACTCGGCTTCGCTGATGTCACCCACATAGCCCGCCAGGTGGGCGAGCGCGGTGCTGTCCGGATAGCGCCGCCTCGGCTCGGCCTGAATGACCAGACCGGGCAGTTCGGCGCGATGCTCCTCGAGGATCGAGACAATCGTGAAATCACTCGAAGAGAAGACCTGCGCCGGTTGAAATCGGGCCGCATCCCAACGCGACACGACCTTCTCGACATCCACCGTGTCGAGCGGCGTCAGGGCATCGATCCGGTGCACCACCGCACGGAGCGAATCGACCTGGCTGGCCCAGAGGCGGACCGTATAGCCCGGCGAATTCTCGGCGATCAGGAGTCCGTTCCGGTCCTGGATCTCGCCACGCGGGGCCGGGAGCGGCACCGGACGCGTGCGGACCGACTCCGACTTGGCGGTCAGCTCGGACGACTGGAGCACTTGCGCCTTGAAAAACGCCAGTGCGAGCACGAGGAAGGCCAGGGACAGGACCCCTCGTGCGATGCGAGCACGTTCGCGCAAGCCCGCCGAAGTGAACGCGGTCATCGATCGATCCTGATCGCGAGCCAGTCGCGGAAGAGGATCACGATCACCGTGCCGACCATGGCGGTGGTGAGCCCCTGCAGCGGTCCCCACAATGCCGCCTCGGCACTCAACGTACCGATCGCCGCGCCACTCAACAGCAGCACGAGGATGTTCCGGAGCCAGGTCCCGACGAAGAACAATCCCACGTTCACAATCACGTGATCCGCGAAGAAGACCGCCCGACCCCAGGCAGCGCCGAAGCCGAGCAAGACATGTGCGATCATGTTCGCACCGAATCGCGCGGGTGAGAGCACATCGATGGTGGCGCCGACGACCAGGCCTGCCACCGCCGCCCACCCCGGGGGCAGTCGCAGGCAGAGAATCAGAAGGGCCAACAGGAGGAAGTCTGGCATCCCACGCCCCTGCACCAGCGAAGGCCGCAGGTAGAACTCCAACAGGAGGAGGATCACGACCACGATCGAGATCCTGAGACGATCGCTCCGTCGCCGTCGAGTCGGGCCCTCCCCCGTCCAGACGCTGCTCACTGGACCGGCACCTTGGGTACGGGGCCGACCGAATCAAGGCGGACCCAGCCGGAGTCGGACGGGTCGAGCATCACGATGGCATGCGAGACGGCCCCCGGGTTGGCGAAGGGGGCAATCCGATAGAGGCGTTCGTAACCGAGCGGGTCGATCTCGGCCCCGATCACGCGGCCAATCGGTATGCCCCGCGGGTAAACGCCGCCGAGCCCGGTCGTGAAGACCGTGGTCCCGGTGGGGACGGTATCTCGGAGCGCCACTCCGCGCAGCTCGAGGATGGCCTCACCGCGCGTGCCAACGATCAGCGGGCCGACGATCCCCAAGACCGCGCCATTGCCCGTGTAGGCCGACACGCGGAAGTCGGGGTGTTGCCACGACATCACTGTGCTCGCGCGCGGGCCAGCCTCCCAGATCACACCGAGGAGTCCCTCGGGCGTCACGACCGGATCGTGGATATCGACGCCGACCTCGCGGCCGACATTCATCAGCAACATGCGTGGGTCCGTCGGCGTGACCTGATGCAGCACCTCCGCTGGGACCCATCGGCTCCTGAGACGTTGACCGAGGCCGATGAGCGAGCGCAACTCGGCGTTCTCGCGTGCGAGCACCGAGTCGCCCTGGAGCTGCAACGCGAGCGAGTCGCGTGCGGCTTCGATGACCTCGAGCGTGAATCGTGAGGTGCGGTCGCGCTCGGCCCGGGCGCGGAGCGAGACCACCGGACTGAGTGCAGTGCCCCGAATGCCGGTCACCAGCGCCGAGGACCAGGTGCGCGGCAAGGCGTAGCAGAGCATCGCGACGGCAAGGCAGGCGACCAGGAGGGGGAGGTCGCTCCTGACCGCGTCCCGTCCCCCGAAGTCGCGCACGGTCAGCTGGTCAGGACGGAGCGATACTTCTCGAAATCATCGAGGATCCGACCGGTGCCGCGGACGACACAACTGAGCGGATCTTCGTCGACATGCACGGGCAATCCGGTCTCCTGCATCAGGAGCTGATCGAGCCCCCGGATGAGCGCCCCCCCCCCAGTCATCACGATGCCGCGATCGACGATATCACTGGCGAGCTCGGGTGGCGTGATCTCGAGCGCACGGCGGACGGCGTCGACGATCTGCTGCACCGGCTCCTGCACGGCCTCGCGCACCTCGGCAGAATGGACGCGCACCGTCTTGGGGATCCCCGAGACGAGGTCGCGACC
>JBDTNH010000044.1:0-19112 GCA_039933845.1 Gemmatimonadota bacterium | reverse complement strand
CCGGCAATGTGCGCGAGCTGCAGAACGCGCTCGAGCATGCGGTGGTGCTCTCGAATGGGTCGCTGCTCGATGCGAATCATCTGCCCGGCCGGATCACCAGCCGAAAGAAGGAGCCGCTGGTGGCCGAGCGGAACCAGCCGAATCCGTCACTCGATCTGGTCGAGCGGGCATACATCATGTTCGTGTTGCAAGCGGAGGGTGGCAACAAGACGCGGGCGGCGGAGGTGCTGGGCATCGACCCGAGCACCTTGTATCGAAAGCTGTCGCGCTACGAGGGCACCGAGGTCACCAAGTAGGTGGCCCGCCTGGCGGCAGTCATTCTGGCGGTGTTCGGGCTGCTGCCGATTGCCAACTGGATTGCCGGCGGCCACGAGGCGCCGTGGTACGCCGACCGATTGGCATTGTGGGGCTCGGGTGGGGCGATCCTGGTGGGGGTGGCGGCGATCGGATATATCCTCCTCCGGAAGCAGCCCAATCTCTGGCCTGCAGGAAGGTGGGACCGCATCGCCGCGCGCTGGCAACGCGCCGGATGGCGCGGCGACCTTTTGATTGCCCTTACAGGTTTTGGGCTCTACCTCCTGATTGCACAGTTCGTCCTCTCCGCGCGACCGCTCCTGATCGACGAGATCATCCAGCTCTTCCAAGCAAAAATCTTCGCGACGGGTCGGCTCTGGCTTCCGGCCGCGGATCATCCGGAGTTCACCGGGGTGCTGCACCTCCTCGACATGTCGGGGAAGGTCTATGGCCAGTTCCCGGCAGGCGGTCCGGCGATGCTGACGATCGGCGTGCTGCTCGGTGCCCCGGCGATCACCGGTCCATTGGCAGGTGCCTCCGCGGTGTTCGCGTTCTGCCGGTTGCTCCGGATCGTCGAGCCGAATCGCGGGACGGCGCTCGCGGCGGTGCTGCTCTTTGCGTTCGCCCCATTCACGGCGTTTCTCGCTGGTTCGATGATGAACCACGTGACCACGATGGCATGGTTGCTCGGTGCTGCGTGGTCCCTGGCGGCGATCACCACGGACGCCACCCCGCGGCACCTCCCCGCGCTCGCGCTTGGACTCTGCCTCGGCATCGCGGCCACGATCCGTCCGCTCGATGCGGTGGTGTTCGCGCTGCCGGCTGGCGCGTGGCTCCTCTGGCGCACGTCGCGCGACCGACGCCAGCTCGGCCCGCTACTCCTGAGCGGACTTGGCGTGGCGCTGCCAATCCTGGCGCTGATGCTGGTCAACAATGCGTGGACGGGTGATCCGCTCAGGTTTGGCTACATCGAGTTGTGGGGCAAGACGCACGAGTTGGGGTTCCATGAGGCGCCATGGGGATTCGCGCATACGCCCGCGCGCGGAATCGAGTTGATCAACCTCTATCTCCTCCGCTTGCAGACCTACTTCCTTGAGACACCGGTGCCGTCGCTGCTCTTCGCGACCGGTGCGCTGGCACTGGCTCCTCGTCCGAGCAAGCCGTTTGATCGTTGGGTGCTGGTGTCGTCGGGGTTGTTGCTGGTGGCGTATTTCGCATACTGGCACGACGGCTTCTATCTCGGGCCACGGTTCCTGCTGCCACTGGCACCGTGGTTGGCATGGTGGACCGTGCGGTTGCCAGGGGTGCTTCGTGCGCGGGATGTAAGTCCACTCATCGAGCGGACGGTGGTGTTGACCGGGATGTTGGCGTTGGTGATTGGTGCGGCCCAATTGCTCCCGATCCGGGTGACACAGTACCGGAATGGGATGCTCACCCTCCGGCTCGACGCCGTGGGGGCCGCGCGCGCGGCCGGCGTGCACCGCGGACTCCTGCTCGTGCGTGAGACATGGGGCGCGCAGTTGGTGGCTCGAATGTGGGGGCTCGGCGTCTCGAGGACCGAGGCGGAGCAGATCTATCGGACCACGGATTCCTGCGCGTTGGATACCACCATTGACCAGGTCGAGCAATCGGGGGGGGGAGCCGATGCGCTGCGAGACCGCGTCGCACCATTCCGAGCCGACTCGGCGAGCTTGGTGACGCCGCAGCTCTCGCCCGATACGACGCTTCGCGGGGTGCCGGGCGCCCAGTGGGGGGGGCGCTGCGCTCGGCGTGTGTTCGAAGATCGGGCGGGGACCACGCTGTACGCGCCGCTGCTCCTTGCCGAGGGCGACGGCAACGTCTGGGTCCGCGACCTGCACGGGCGGGACACCGTGCTGCCGGATTCGCTCCAGGCTCGGGAGTGGTGGTTGGTGACCAAGGCCACGGCCCCCGGCAGCCCGCTCCGGTTCGAGCGGGTCAATCGCGATTCGGCGCGGGCGGACTGGCGTGAGTGAGGAGAGGTGGCCCAACTGGTCGGTTTCCAGTTGGCCCACGTAGCGCGATTTCCTGTGTCAGCAGCCGTACTGATCTCTGCAAGGATCGTATCTCGATCACGAGCCGAGCGAATGCGAACAGTGCGAACAAAATGAAGAGGTAGAAAATCAGGTCCGCGCCGCGGCCGATCCCAAGTCTTGCCGCGACCATATTGGTGGTCTCTGGTGCCATGATCAGCAGGGCACCGATCACCGCCAGTGCGGAAAACAGTACGCGGTCGCGGAACGCATTGGCGAGCCGGGTGACATAGAGCCCAGTACTCGCAATAACGACAAGAAGTAGAACTTGACTTGATCGGATCATTGCCGGAGCATCCTCGCGAGCAGAAGGTCCCAGATTACAACGAAGGCGTGCCTCAGATGCTGGCCCTTCGCGAGCGAGTAGGCGCTATACCGGACGGTGACAGGTGCTTCCACGATGCGCATGCTGGCGCGATGCACGACGGTCACGAACTCCGAGGCGTGTGCCATTCGTGGTTGATGCATCTCGGCGATGATCACCCGCGCGGCACACGGGGCAAGCGCACGCAGGCCGTTGTGGCTGTCGGTGAGTTCCAGGCCGTGGGCGAAGCGGCTGAAATGTGCGGCAGTCTGGAGGGCGATGCGGCGCAGGAGAGGTATCCCGGGCGCCGCTCCGCCGCCGAACCTGGTACCCAGCACGACATCGGCACGTCCATCAAGAATGGGACCCACCAGAGCCGCGATGTCGGCGACGTCGTGCTGGTCGTCGGCATCGAACGTCACGAGACAGTCAGGATGGCAGTGCTCAAGGGCGTAACGGAGGCCAGTCACCAGTGCCGCGCCCTGTCCCAGATTGACTGCGTGTCGCAAGACCAAGGCTCCGGCGGTGCGGGCCGAGTCACCGGTACCGTCGCCTGAACCATCGTCCACAACGACGACGGAATACCCAGCGCTCCGCAACCCGGCTACCACATTACCGATAACCGTGGGTTCACGGTACGCCGGCACCACGATGACCACGCCGTGCGGTACGGCTCCTGCAGAGGTCTCGGGACCATGCTCCTGCTCTCGTCCGTCGATCACGTCCTGATCCTGGTGGCTGGTGGTTTGACGCTCGCACTGGTTGAGCGTCGATTCCCGACACTTGGAGACTCGCTGCGTCCTCTGGCTACCGGTTGGCGGGCGCCCGCAGTCGTGGGGTGTCTTGCGGCGATCGCGGTCCTCTGGGTCTGGTGGCCATCCCGCTCAGTCGCGGTCGTGCACGATGAGGCTTCCTACCTTCTTCAGGCCGAACTCTTGGCCCGCGGCCGGTTTACGGCTCCGGCGCCTCTGGTGCCGGAACTTAGCGAACAGGCCGCTGTCCTTGTCGTTCCGGTCCTCGCCCCCAAGCCGATGCCCGGTCAGGCACTCGCGCTCGTGCCTGGAGTTGCAATCGGCTTGCCATGGGCTGGGCCGGTCCTGCTTTCTGGGTTGACCGCTGCCGCGATCTTCCTGCTGGTCCGACTCGTAGCGGGCGCGGGATCCGGGGTATTGGCGGTCGTACTCTGGATCTCTGCTCCGGGCGTGCTTCGGTGGCAACCGAGCTACTTCTCGGAGGTCACCTCGACCGCGTTGGTCTTGTTGGGGTGGCTGGCGGCCTATCGATGGTGGCGATCTCAGCGCGCCCCGTGGCTCTTCGCCTGCGCCCTCGCGTTTGCGCTCCTGGGAATCACTCGGCCGCTGACGGCGATGGCGCAGGCACTCCCGGTCGCTGGGTTACTCCTTTCTCGGGTGGCCGCGACCCGGCGCTGGCGCGACTTGGCATATGCCCTCTGTATTGGAGGCGTTCCGCTGCTTCTGGTGCCGGCTCAATCCCGAGCGGTGACGGGTGCCTGGAATCGAACGCCATGGAGTCTCTACGCGGAACAGTATATCCCATGGGACCATCCGGGATTTGGCCTCGACGATCGGCAGCCTACGCGAGCCCTGCCGCCCGATCTTGAATCGGCAATGGAGGAATTCAAGGAGCTGCACCGTGAGCACACCCTTGCTGCGTTGCCAGCGATCCTGACGGAACGGGTGCGTTCGGTCGGGCGTCAGCAGACGATCGGATGGCGTCAGTACCTGCTGCCGATTCTCGTCGTGGTCGGCACGGTGACCTATTGGCGGATCGGGCTGCTCATGGGGCTTGCGGCGGTGCTGCAGTTTGGGCTCTACCTCACCTACGCCCACCAAGCGCATTGGACGTTGTACTACGCTGAATTGATTCCCATGGCCATGATCCTCGGTGCGCTCGGGATGGCTCGAGTCGAGCGGTCGGGGTCGGGCCGCCGGGGCAGCCAGTCGGTTGTTTCATTCGGGTTGGCCCTCATCCTGGTGATCTTGACCCTACCAACGCTCGGGCGGCAGCGGCGCCAGCATCTCGCGCTTGCGCGACCATGGTTGGCGCTCGACTCTGCCCTTGCGACCACCGGAACCTCGCCGCGGTTCGTCCTCGTCCGGTATGGACCGTCCCATGATCCGCACCAAAGCCTCGTGCGCAATTCGACCGATGGGGGAGATGGTCAACTCCAGCTACTCTATGAACCACCAGCTAGCCGAGACAGTACCCTACGGTTGCAGTTCCCGAGACGTCAGGCGTGGCGCTACGATGCAATCACCGAATCGATCATGAGGCTGTGGTGAGTCCTGACCGAAAGACCCTCGAGCGGATCGACCCCGAGACCGTCCGTGTAGGTGAAGTGACCGGGGATGCAACCCTGCGGTTGCACCTTGAGCGCTACCGGTTTGCTTCGGCTCACCTTGCTGGAGGCAGTATTCTCGACCTCGCGTGTGGAGTGGGCTACGGGACGGTGATGCTTTCGGAAGCACCAGGCGTGGAGCATGTGGTAGGCGTGGATGTCGCCCCCGAAGCGATTGCGCGCGCAAACCAAAACTACCGCGTGCCCAAAGTGACGTTCACCGTGGCGGATGGTGCGCATTTTGGCAACCCTGATTCCTTCGATGCGGTGGTGTCTCTCGAGACGATCGAGCATGTGACCGATCCCGCTGGATTTGTCGCACACCTCGCTACCCTCGTTCGTCCCGGCGGCCTGCTGATCGGCTCGGTCCCAGTTACACCTTCGATGGATGGGAATCCGCATCACCGAACAGATTTCTCAGTTCATTCGTTTCGCGCTCTCGGAACCCGGATTGGCCTGGTCGAGGTTGATGAATTGACCCAGCACCAACCGTTCGGTGCTGTCGGGGTGCTCACCGGGAGTGAGGTTCGTGCGGTGCGGAGTGGTGGGGAGCTCCTCCGGTGGTATTTGAGGCATCCTGGATCTTTATCGCGTCGGATGCTCTCCACGGTGCGTCACGGCTTTGTGAACATTTACCGAACGCAGGTGTGGCAACGGACGAGTTGAGCGGCTCGGCCTGCGTGTGGATCTCGGCAAACGCCGCGAGCCCTCACTAGTTGACGCTACACATTGCGCACTACCGCCCCGCCCGCTCCAACAATCCCGTGAACTCCTCCTGCCCGATCGCGATCCCGTCCCGCGCCACTGCCGCGGCACGAGTCGAATCACCAACCTGCAACAGGCACTCGCCCAACTTCGCACGCAGCTGAGTCCGAGACGGCTCCACCACCAGCCCCTCCGTCATGATCGGGACCGCCTCCGTGCAGCGTCCCTCGCGCCGCAATAACTGCCCTAACGCCTCGTGGACCACCGGACTCGAATCCCATATGCTGAGCGAGTGACGGAACAACCGCTCCGCTCCCACCGAATCGCCGCGTGACTGCGCATCGACGCCACTCACATACCAGGCTCGATAGACGTCAGGTGCATCCGTCGTGAGCGTCGTGAAGAAGCGAGCCGGTGTGCGCCAGACCGGGACGCGTACGACCGAGCGAATGGTGAATGCCGCCGTCAGGAGTAGCATTGCGAGCACGGCCGGCCGACGGAGGGGCACAGGCAAGGTCGCACCCAGCCCCGCCACCACCATCGCGGCCCCGATGCTGGGCAGGAACAGCAACCGCTCGGCGAGCATCACGCCGGCCGGCAAGATCAGCGATGAGGTCGGCAGCCAGGTCACCACGATCCACCAGATGCCGAACGCCGCGAGCGGCACCGTCTTCCGCCACTTCACGAACCCAATCGCACCAACAAGCACCAACACCAAACCGACCAGATGGTGAAGGGTGAACGGCAGGCCGACCATGAGCTCAGGTGGGCCGTACTCGCCCTGCAGGTGGAGCGGCCATACCAACAGCCGCACGAAATCCGGCACCACGCCGAATGCTGTGACCACCCGACCAACCACGCCGAGCGAGGCCAGGAATGGCAACGGCGTCTCGCCACCTACTGATCCGGTCACCACGGTCCGGATCAGCAACAGCATGATCACCAGCAGCACGAGGGGTGTGCCGATCCGGATCGCGTCCCGACGGGGCAATCGTTGCGGTAACAGCAGATGCTGGCCTACAAGGAGCGCCGGCAACACAAATCCCTGTTCCTTGGAGAGCGCGGCCAGGCACTGCGCACCGAGCAGCAGCGGAATCGTCCCGCGCGTCACGCCGTCCCGCGCTGCTCGGTGCCAGACCCACGCGCCCCCCATGAGCCCCAGCGCCGCGAGCAGCTCGGCCTGGCCGACGACCGATGCCACGACTTCGACGTGGACCGGATGCGCCGCGAACAGCGACCCGGCCACGGCCGAAGCGGCGGCGTTGCCGCTCCAGGCGAACAACAGCCGTACCAGCATCACCGAGACGGCCACGTAGAGGAACAGCGAGGTCAGGTGAAAGATGATCGGGTGCGACGGGCCACCGAGTGCAGCTTGTGCCCCGAGGAGTGTCGAGGTGATCGGACGCCACAGTCCGGTCGGCCAATAGGAGGTGGTCAGTAGTCCGCCCCAGTCGATCGGTGCAGCGTACCGCGCATCGTGCAAGAGGAGCTGCGCGGCATCGTACACCAGCGCTCCACGCAGCACGAGTCCCATGGCGATGACGGCCACGAGGGCCGTCGGCCACGCCATGCGACGCGCTGTCATGGATGATCGACCGCGCGCTCGGGAGGCGGCGGAAGGGACACGCTTCCCGGAGCCGCCCCAACGGTGGCCGCACTATCCGCGATCTCGGCATATCGGGTCAGGGTGATGTGTGCGTCAGCAAGGATCGAATCGAGGCGCGGGTCTCCCACCGCCTCAAGCGCGAGGAGTGCACCGGTCCGAGCCTCAGCCGCGGCTTCCCGGAACCGGCCCAGGTGAACCAGGCAGGCGACGAGCGAGGCGCGTCCGGCAGGAACATTCGGGCTGAGGGTGAGTGCCTGCTGGTAGAGTTCCATCGCCGGGTAGCACTGGCCGGCGATCCGGTAGCGGTCGGCAAGATCGAGGTACACCGGCCACCCGGCCGGATAGAGCGCGATCGCCTCGAGATAATGTTGTTCGCCCGGCCCCTTCGCGCCGCCGTGGAACAACACCTCCGCCCACGCGCGGTGCGCCCGGTAACTCAGCGGGGCATCGATCACGGTCTGTCGCCACAGGGTCGCCTGATCGTGCCACACCCGCTGCCTCGATGCGGACCTCGAGACGCCGAGCAGCAGCAGAACGCCGATACCCACGGTGGCGAGTGCGCGCGCGACCCGCGTGTCGGCCCCCTCGAGGGTACGCCAGCCTGCGTGGATGAGCACGACGCCGCCAAGGACGAAGCCGATCGATCCGAGGAACAGGGTCCGCTCGGCCAGGACGATCCCGGTCGGGACCAGGACGTTGTGGACCGGTCCGAGTCCGATTGCCAGCCATGCCGCTCCGAACGATGCCACCGGAAGCCTGCGACGGCAGCGGAGCAGGATGACCAGCGCGAGTCCCAACAGGATCACTCCCAGCACCTGATTGATACCGAATCCGGTGGCCGGCACGATTTCTCTTGGCGAGTAGTCGGCTTGGAGGTGGTGGGGCCAGATCAGCAGGCGGAACCACTCCGGCACCACGCCGAGCATGGTCATCGCCCGGCCTCCAAGGCCGGAACTGACCAGCCCTTCGGCAGTGAATGTGCCGCGGGTGTTGCCGATCAGCACGTACCGACGCACGGCGACCATGAGGGCGACGCTCACGATGGCACCCGAAATCACGCTCAGATGGGCCTTGAGCCTGGACCGAAGGGGGCGCTCGTCGTCGAGGATGCTCCACTCCATCGCGGCGATGAGGAACGGGATCACCAGCGCGTGCTCCTTGACGAGCATCGCCACCATATAAGTGGCGACCATGCCGGCCCCCCAGCCGCCGCCGGTCGGGAGGCCGGCAGTACGGCGGTCGTACCAGGCCGTCACCATCAGCACCGCGATCAGGGCCACCAGTAGCTCCGCCTGATTGACCGCCACCGCCACCGCCTCGACATGGACTGGGTGGACCGCGAACAACGCCGCCACCACCCAAGCCATCGCCATCGGCATCAGCCGGCCAGCCAGCCGCCACACCGCGAGGACCACGCCGGCGTAGAGTGCTGTACTCACGAGCCGGAAGACGACCGGGCTGCCCTCGCCCACCAGCCACTGGACGGCGAAGAGCATGATGGTGAGGGGCCTGTAGAGTTCCCGGGTATAGGGTGCAGGCCAATACGCTTCGAGGAACCCGTGCCAAGCCAGGCCCAGAGAATGGGCGGTTTGGTTGTCGAGAATGATCGGGATGTCGTCCTGGACCCAATGATTGGCCCAGCCGGTCCACGTGGAGGCCAGCACCAGGAGGATGAGCCCGCCAGCCAGCATCCAGCCGGTGCGGCCGAGGCGGGGAGGGAGCACTGGCGGGTCGTGTGTCATGGCGACCTGGGTCGGATGGTGGCGGATTTGGTGGTTCGGGCCTCAAAATCCTTGCAGAGTCCAACGGTTCGGTGCTGAGGGGCTCTCGGCCACTTTGCGCTCGCGATGCCGCAAGTTATTGCCATTGAGGGAGTTGGGGAATGGCGATGGCGGTGGCACGGAGGGTGCAAACGAATTGGACGGGGACCGGGGACCGAATGACGCCCGGATAATGAACTCGGTTCATTCCTTTCGATTCACTCACTCTGGGAGATCTCGGACATGCTTTCCAACCGCAAGGGCTTTACCCTCATCGAACTTCTGATCGTGGTCGTGATTATCGGCATTCTGGCCGCCATCGCGATTCCGAAGTTCGCCGCCACCAAGGACAAGGCCAAGCTGGCCTCGGTCAAGACCGACCTGCGCAACATGATGACCGCGCAGGAAGCGTACTTCTCCGACTTCAACACCTACGGCTCGTTCGCGCAGCTCCAGGCCGCGAGCAACTTCTCGGTCTCGGCCGGCAACACCATGACGGCTACTGGCGTCGCCAGCGGCTACACCGGTACCGCCACCAACTCGTCGATCAGCTCGACGATCAAGACCTGCACGGTGCAGGTTGGTGCTGGCGCGGCCTCGACCGTCGACGGCGTGACGGCCTGCTCGTAAGCTGAGCTTCCTGTTCCGCGGGGTGGTCGGCAGTCTATCAGCCGACCATTCCCGGTACGGGTTTTTTCCCGCCCACGGTGGATCTGGTGACCTTGTGGCGGCGTTGGCACGAAGGATGCGCACGAAATGGCTGGGGACCGGGGTCCGAACGACTCCCGGACATTGAACTCGGTTCATCCCTTCGCTTTACTCACTCTGGGAGATTTCGGACATGCTTTCCAACCGCAAGGGCTTCACCCTCATCGAGCTTCTGATCGTGGTCGTGATCATCGGCATCCTGGCCGCCATCGCGATCCCGAAGTTTGCCGCCACCAAGGACAAGGCCAAGCTGGCCTCGGTCAAGACCGACCTGCGCAACATGATGACCGCGCAGGAAGCGTACTTCTCCGACTTCAACACCTACGGCTCGTTCGCGCAGCTCCAGGCCGCGAGCAACTTCTCGGTCTCGGCCGGCAACACCATGACGGCTACTGGCGTCGCCAGCGGCTACACCGGTACCGCCACCAACTCGTCGATCAGCTCGACGATCAAGACCTGCACGGTGCAGGTTGGTGCCGGCGCGGCGTCGACGCTCGACGGCGTGACGAAGTGCTCGTAAGCTGAAGATACTGGCCGCGGGGTGGTCGCTGGTTTGACTGCCGACCACACCCGGTTCAGATTCACCACCGCGTTGTCATCGGGTGGCACTCATCAAGGGGGATTCCGTGGTCAGTCGCAAGAGTCGTAATAGCGGTTTCACCCTGATCGAACTGCTGATCGTGGTCGTGATCATCGGGATCCTGGCGGCCATCGCCGTCCCCAAGTTCGCCGCCACCAAGGACAGGGCCAAGCTCGGCGCGATCAAGAGCGACCTCCGCAACCTGATGAGTGCCGAGGAGGCCTTCTACGTCGACAACCTGGCGTACACCACGGCGATCACGACCTTTTACCCTAGTCCCGGGAATCTCGTGACCCTGACGGCCAGCACCGGCTCGTACACCATCTCGGCCACCAATGCCTCGATCACCACCGGCTTTGATCGGTGCGATGTCGAGGTCGGGACCGGCACGATCGACGACAGCAAGATCATTTGTAGCTGATCCAGCTGCGGCGCACGCGACGGGCCCTCCGCACTTTCGTGCGGGGGGCCCGCGTTCATTTGTGGTGCCCCCACGCGCCAAGCTCCACCATCGTACGCATCCTCCCCTTCCACGAGGCGTCGTTCGATGGACCGTCAGTCTCTCTGTGGCACCAGTCTGATCGAACTGATCGTGGCGCTCCTCCTGCTGGAATTCGCTGGCATGCTCGCCGTGACCGCCGCCCTGCAGGTCGGCCGGACCCGTATCCGCTTGGCCGAGGGTGCGGCGTTCGATCTCGCCCGGCTCGACAGTCTTGCCCAGGTCGAGGTCGACAGCGGCTGCCGAGCCGCGGCTGTGCCGACGGCCGTCCACGTCATCCTCCCTTCGGGGCACGGCCGGCCCGCCTTGGATGCCGGCGTCGGTTGCGGCCAATGAACCGCCGCGGATTCTCCCTCATCGAGTTGGTGGTGGTGATCACCATCCTCGGCTTTCTGATCGTCGGCATCGGCCTGACGTTCCGGGCCGCGGCGACCTCAACGCGTACGGCGGTCGAGGGACTCGGGCATGCTCGAGACCTGAGCGCCACTCTCGCCCTGCTCCGCGCGTCAACGCTTGGCGCCGACACCGCCGACGTCCATCCCGGACTTCGGGACACCCTCGACTTCGATCGCCGCGTGGGTGAGGGCCCCCCATGCACATCGGGGGGGGGCACGGTGACGATCGCCGATGTCGTCGGTCGGTTCGAGCGGTCGCCCGAGGCCGGTCGTGACCAACTCCTCGTGCTCACGACCCTCGAGCCCGCCACCTGGGAGCGTCGGTCCCTGCTCGGCGTCACAGCAACCCAATGTCCCGACCTGAGTCCTGGGCTGGCGCTCACTACCACCCCCGGCGGGCCGGCGCTCTGGCTGCGTATCGTTACCCCGGTCCGAATGCGTGCGTATCGCTCGAGCGGTGCCGTCTGGCTCGGGCTCGAGGACAGGGGGGGGCCCGCCACGCTCCAGCCGTTCGCGGGTCCGGTCGCCGTTCCGGTCCGCATTGCCGTTGTCCGCGGGCTGCTCCGGGTCGGCATCGGGAGCATTTCGCCAACGATGACGATCCCGCTCGGGGCCGCCCCCTGATGCTGCCGTTCGCCCTGCTCACCCTGATCCTGGTCGAGGCCGCGGCGGCACTCGCGCTGGTCGCCCTGCTCTCGACGGCTCGCCTGGTCAGGGAACGGCGGAGCGCCATCGAAGCCGAGCTGATGCTCGAGGCTGTCGTGGCGGAAGTCCGCGTTACCGGGGATTCCGCCACGGCCGCGCTCCCTCCCGGGGGGGGAGTGACGCTGCCGGTCCCGAGCATTCCCGGGTGGCGGGCAACGGCTCAGGCCACCCGTGCCGATACTCTTCCTCTGGCAGCACTGACCGTGGTGGTATGGCGGCAAGACGGGGCTGGAAGGCCACTGGTGGAACGACGGGCGACCCTTCTTCTTTCCATCGCATCCGCCGATACTGCCACCATACTGAGCAACCGACCCCGCTGGTAGGGGTTGTTGGCACGAGTGGTGCGATCTCGATAAGGGTTCACCGGGAGATACTCCCGGATCCGCCCGGGGGCACACAGTCGTAAGTGTCCTCCGGACAATGGGTTGAAGGCATGGGCTTCGCTTGACTTCTCTGGTCTGGTGATGGTACAGTGTCTCTTCCTCTCACTGCACAATCCGGGCTCCTATGGCGCTCTTCCCGCGCGCTCGCTCCACGGTGGGTCTCGACATCGGCAGCGGGTACATCAAGGCAGTCGTGATCGGTCACGGATCAGGTCGTCCCGTGATCGAGAAGGTTGCCCTCGCCTCCCTCGCCGATGATGCCATCGTCGAAGGCGAAGTGATGGACCCTCGCTTGGTGGCGAACACCGTCCGTGATCTCCTCGGTGCCGCACAAATCAAGACCCGAGACGTTGTCGTGGCCGTCGGCGGTCGTGACGTCATCATCAAGAAGATCCAGATGGATCGCATGAAGGAGACGGAGGCCCGCGAAGTGATTCGCTGGGAAGCCGATCAGCACGTCCCCTTCGATCCCGAGAATGTCGAACTCGACTTCCAGATCCTCAATCCCGACGGCGACGGCCTGCAGATGGACGTCTTGCTGGTTGCCGCGAAGCGGGAACTGGTCGAGTCCAAGCTGGCCCTCCTCGGCGAAAGCGGCTTGGACGCCAGGGTGATCGACGTCGAGGCCTTTGCGCTCCATAACGCCTTCGAGATGAACTATCCCGACGCGATGCGCGGCGTGGTGGCGCTCGCCAATGTGGGGCACGAGACCACGGTCGTGAACCTGCTCGAGGACGGCGTGCCGATCCTCACCCGCGATTTGCCCATCGGGGTTCGCCGGTTGCGCGAGGATTTGCAGCGGGAGAAGGGCATGCCCGCGGACGCGGCCGACAAGGTCGTGCGCGGCATCGATCTCGACGAAGCGCTGGCACCGCTGGTCGCCAATCGCGGTGAGGAACTCGCGATCGGCATCGAGCGGGCGGCGGCGTTCCTGCAGACCGGGTCGCGCCGCAGTGCGGCGCTCTCGAAGGTCTACATCACCGGCGGTGGTTCGCGCGTTCCCGGCCTGGCCGGCGCACTCGCCGAGCGGCTCAAGGTACCGGTCACCCAGGCGCACCCTGTCGAGCGGATCGACGTGGCGCCCGATGCCTTCATGGGGCACTCGATCGACGAGGTCGCCCCACTCCTGATGCTGTCGGTTGGCCTCGCGCTCCGGGCGGGCGCATGAGGAGGGCTACCCTGTGATCACCATCAATCTGCGTCCCGGCACCAAGCGCGCCTCCAAGGGCGGTGCCTCGCCGTTTGCCGGCTTCGCCACCAAGTTCAAGTCGCTCGGCGCGGGCGGCCGCGATCCGCTGCTGATGGGTGTCGCGGCGCTCTGGGCCCTGGTGCTCCTCGGCGGCGGCTACTTCTTCATCACCACCGCCTCGAAGCTCGCGGCGCTCGAGCCGCAGCTCGAGACGGCCCGGGCCGAGCAAGACCGCTACAAGGTGTTCATGCGCCAGAAGCTGGTGGCCGAGCGGGCGCGCGACTCGATCCTGACCCAGATCGGTACCATCTCTGCCGTCGATCGCGAGCGCTACATCTGGCCGCACCTGCTCGACGACATCGGCGCCTCGCTCCCTGAAGGCACCTGGATCACCGAGATCTCCGCCGTGGCACCAGCGCCGCTCACCGACACGACCCTCGCGCGGGTCCCGTCGCTCCGGATTCTCGGCAAGACCGGCGATCTCGCCAACTACACGACATTCCTCCGTCGCCTCGAGGCGAGCCCGTGGTTGCAGAACGTGCTGCCGATCGAGGCGAAGACGGTGATCGAGGGGAATCGTGCGCTCACGACGTTCATCATTCAGGCGACCTACTCGCAGGCCGACTCGTCCATGATCCGGACGGTGCCGATCCTCGAGTCGGTAGGGGACAACTGAGATGGCTGACACTCCCAAGGCTACCCTCGTCCTGTTCGGCCTGATCGCCCTCGGCGTCGGCTACATGGCCTGGACCGGCGACGCGATCTCCGCACTCGGCTACGACGGGATCGCGACCCGACGCGAGACGATCGCTGCGAAGCAGGACACGCTGGCGACGATTCAGGCTCAGATCGATACGGCCAAGAGCGATCTCGCCCGCGAGTCGGTCGAGGATGTCCAGAAGCGGACCGAAGCCTATGCCAAGTCGCTGACGGTGCTGCGCTCGCTAGTCCCCGACCAGCGTGAGGTTGCGAACATCATCGACGACGTCTCGATCCGTGCGAAAGTGCGCGGGCTCGATGTGTCGAGTTTCGTGCCCTCACCCCCGCAGGTCGGACCGGAACCGTTCGATACCTACACCTACCAGTTCAGCGTGATCGGCCGCTACAACCAAGTCGGCGCGTTCCTGACTGATGTGGCCTCGCTGCGTCGGATCATGGTCCCGACCGAGGTGGTCGTGGTGCGGGCCGCGCCCGACAAGGCGCGCGTCTTCGGCGACACCCTCTCGATGCTCGAGGCACGGTTCAACATCCGCACCTACGTCAAGGCGGTGCCAACTGTGGGAGACTCGCTCAATGGTACGTGAGACACTCCTGATCCTGGCACTCGGCCTGGCCGCGTGTGGTGGTGCCACCGAGGACCCCGGGAAGTTCGTCGTGGTCGACGACAGCAACGCGCCGACGGCCGGCACCTTGCCGCCGGGTGAGATGGCCGCTGCCTCGGCGATGCCGACCGGCTTCGACACCGTTGCGGCGCGCGGCGAACGTCCGTTGCTCCGCGAGTCGTATGGCTGGTCCGGGGGGGGGCGCGATCCCTTCCGCCCACTCCTGACCGCAGCGCTGAGCGGGCCCGACCTGATCGACGTGAGCCTCATCTCGGTGATCTACCAACGCTCCGATCCGTCGCGATCGATGGCGATCTTCCGCGACAACGGCAGTGGCAAGCGCTACACCGTGACACAGGGAGACCGCATCCCCAAGGGGGGCAAGCTCCTGGTGGCGAGCATCTCCACCGGCACCGCCACCCTTCGCATGTACGACTTCGGTACCACTCGTGAGCAGACCTACACGATCCGCCAAACCCTGGACGTGACGCCATGATCACCCGTTCCTATGCCTGGCTGCTGCCGGTGGCATTTCTCGCCGCCCCAGCCGCCCCCCGTACCGCCCCCGATGCCAAGGTCACTGCGGTGACCCTGTCGCACAGCGGCGGCACCGCTCGACTCGCCATCGCCCTCGAGGGCACCGTCAAGGTCCGTGATTTCACGCTGACCGAGCCGGCCCGGCTGATCCTCGACCTCGAGGGTGCCACCCTTGAGCAGGTCGCCGGCGCCTACGACGGCGTCCAGCGCGGCACCATCCGCGATGTCCGCGTTCGCCAGTACGAGGTGAATGTGGTCCGCGTCGTGATGGAGTTCGACAAGATGCCGAGTTACCGCGTCCAACAGGATGTGCCGGGACTCATCACGGTCGCCTACGCCGACGAGGCCTTCGGTAACTGGCAGCTGGGGACGGCTCCCGTCACCACGGCCGGCATCGTGCCCGCCGCAGCGTCGGAGACGGCGCATGCACCACGCGCGACCGACGGTGCACGCTCGGTCACGATGGGCGAGCGCCGAGACCAGGAGCGCCCGGTGGGCTTCGGTGGCCACACTGTCCAGGATGAGCCGCGCGTCAACATCGACTTCGACGAGACGCCGATGCGCGACGTGGTCGCGCAGTTCGCCGCCTTCAGCGGCCAGGACATGGTCGTCGGGCCGGGTGCCGGGTCGATCGTCGTCCAGCACGCGTCGTTCCGTGACAAGCCGTGGTCACAGGCGTTCTTCGCGGTGTTGTCGGCGTACGGGCTCTCGGTCGCCCAGATGCCAGGCAACATCCTCCGGGTCGATTCCCCGGGCGAACTCGCCAAGCTCGATTCGGTCGAGGTGCTCGAGCATCGGTTGGTGCGTCTCAATTACGCGCGCGCCACCGAGATGGTGACCACGATGGCGAACATCCTGACCAAGGGCCGTGGCAGCGTCACCGCCGACTCGACCATCAACGGCCTGCTGATCACGGAGACCCGTACCAAGATGCAGTCGGTGGTGGACTTCGTCACCGGCATGGATATCAAGACGCCGACCGTCGCGATCCAGGCCAAGCTGATCTTCGTCGATCGCAGCGACCTGACGCAGATGGGCATCAAGTACGACATCGGGACCAGCGATCAGTTCCTCAACAAGATCGTGCAGCGGATCGATCCGCTGACCGGCCAGCCGTACAACCCGAACGTCAATGTCGTGAACCTTGGCGGATCGTCGCTTGCCGCAATCTCGAACGCCGACGCGCTCATCTCCGGCTCGGCGCTCGACCTGATCTTCAGCACCGCGATCGGTGGCTTCTCGGTGAGCGCCTTCCTGCAAGCGCTCGACCGTGTCGACCTCACCGACGTCGAGGCCGTGCCGATCATTCACACGCTCGACAACCAGCCGGCATACATCCTGAGCGGTGAGGAGACGCCGGTCCGGGTCATCGACGCCTCGTCGTTCGGCCAGGCCAACCAGGCGCCGCGTGCCAACGTGCTGTTCAAGGAGACTGGCATCAAGCTGACCGTGACGCCGTCGGTCACCGCCAACCGCGAGATCCGGATGCAGATCGAGGTCGAACGCTCCTCGATCCAGCCGCTCGCCGCCGCCGACCTTGGTTTCACGATCCCGAAGCAGGTCGCCTCGACACGACTCCTCGTGGCCGATGGTCAGACCGCCGTCATCGGTGGCCTTACCACCACCACCGTCTCACGGAACCGCTCGGGGATCCCTCTCCTCTCGTCGCTGCCGTTCATCGGCAACCTGTTCTCCTTCAATTCGAGCAACGAGAACCGGAAGGACCTGATCGTACTGGTCCAGCCACGCATCGTGGACGATCCGCAGGAGTAGAAACCACGAGAAGCGTGAAGCGAGAAGCGAGAAAGGCGGTTCCCAAGGGGATCGCCTTTCTTGCCTGAGGCAACGAAGCGCTCGCCTCTCGCCTCTCGCTTCTCGCCTCTCGCTTCTCGCTTCTCGCCTCTCGTATATCTTCCCGCATGCCCCACCTCCGCTTCCTGACCGCCGGCGAATCGCACGGCAAGGCCCTCGTCGCCATCATCGAGGGCATCCCCGCAGGCCTTCCGCTCGACCGCGATGCGGTCGATCACGACCTCGGCCGTCGCATGCAGGGGTATGGCCGCGGCGCCCGCATGAAGATCGAGCAGGACCGGGTCGAATTCCTTGCTGGTGTCCGGAGTGGCGAGACACTCGGTTCCCCGATCGCGATGATGGTGACCAATCGCGACTGGAAGAACTGGGAAGACGTGATGTCCCCCGACGGCACGCCGGGTGAGGAACGTCGCCGCAAAGTTGTCCGACCGCGCCCGGGTCACGCCGACCTGGTCGGTGTCCTCAAGTACGACCGTCAGGATGCGCGCGACATTCTCGAGCGTGCCTCCGCCCGCGAAACCACGATGCGCGTGGCCTGCGGCGCGGTCGCTCGCCGACTCCTCGATGCCCTCGGGATCTCGATCGGATCACATCTCGTTTCGCTCGGCGGCATCGTCGCCACCCCACCGATGCCGCTCCCGGTGCCACTCAACTCTGCGAGTGATCTCTCACCCGTCCGGACACTCGACCCAGTGGCCGAGCAGGAGATGATCAGTCGTATCGACCGCGCCAAGAAGGAAGGTGACACGCTCGGTGGCGAGATCGAGGTCGTGGTCCATGGCGCGCCGGTCGGGCTCGGCAGTCACGTGCACTGGGATCGGAAGCTCGATGGTCGCTTGTCAGCGATGCTGATGTCGATCCCCGCGGTCAAGGGTGTCGAGATCGGGCTCGGCTTCGAAGCCGCACGCCGCCCGGGTTCCGCGGTGCACGATCCCATTGTCCGAGACGATGCGAATGTGCGCGGCGCCGGCTTCACGCGGCAGGGCAACAATGCCGGCGGACTCGAAGGCGGCATGACCACCGGCGAGCCGCTCGTGGTTCGTGTCGCGATGAAGCCGATCAGCACACTGATGTCTCCGCTCAAGACGGTCAACTTCGCGACCGGCGCCGAGGCCAATGCCCAGAGTGAACGGTCGGATGTCACCGCGGTGCCCGCCATGGGGGTGATCGCCGAGGCGCTCGTCGCCTTGGTCGTGGCCGATGCGGTGCTCGAGAAGTTCGGAGGCGACTCGCTGTCTGAGCTCCAGGCCAATCTCGCTGGCTACCTCGGTCGGCTCGGAAATCGCCGTGCCGAGATGGCCCAACCGGAGCAGGGCGACTGAGCACCCCGCGGTACCTGGTCCTGCTCGGCCTCCCCGGGGCGGGGAAGACCACGGTGGCACGGCTCGCAGCCGACATGTTGGCTGTGCCCGCGATCGATCTCGATGAGGAGATCAGCCGGGAAACCGGCCGCTCGATCGCCCAGATCTTCGAGGACGAGGGCGAGCAGGCCTTCCGGGAGCGTGAACGGGTCGCGATGGCCACCGCCCTGGCTGGGCCGCCGGTGGTGATCTCCCCCGGTGGCGGCTGGGCCGCCCAACCTGGCCAGCTCCAGGCGGTCGAGCCCCAGGCGCTCAGCCTCTATCTATATGTACCGGCCGAGGTCGCGGCCGATCGGCTCGGTACCGCATTGGACCGACCCCTGCTCGCCGGCGATCCCCTGCCGAGACTTCGGGAATTGCTCGAGGCGCGGAAGCCGTTCTACCAGCTGGCGAGCGTAGAAATCGACGCTGCCGGGGCGCCAGAACTGGTCGCCGCCGCCGTCGTGGCCGCCGCGATCAGATATGGCGGCTGGTTGCCCTGACCCCGAGGGGGCGGGTATTAGTGGAGTCGCTTCTCGCTTCTCGCTTCTCGCTTCTCGCTT